>NZ_QREH01000001.1:2880581-3200646 GCF_003386075.1 Citricoccus muralis | reverse complement strand
CCTCACGCTCCACGGATCCGCTCCGCAGCAGGCGGTCCACCTCGGACGCCGGCAGCTCCGCGAGGAAGACACGCACCGAGGAGCTCGCGAACTTGGCGTACCGGGTGCCGATGGTCGCACTGTGCTTGACCTGGTGCGGGCTTGCCACCTGCTCCACCACGATCGCCGCTGCGCCGTTCCACACGGCCAGGGCCGCGGTCTCCCCCGTGGACTGCGTGAGCTCCTCGAGGTGGGGCAATGCCGCCCGGCGGACGTCCAGTTCAGACAGCAACGGTCCGGCGAGGCCGATCATGCCGAGGCCCAGCCGGTATCTCCCCGAGTCCAGATCGCGCTGAACGTAGCCGGCCTCGGTGAGCCCGGCGAGCATGCGGGACACGGTGCTCTTGTGCAATCCGACGATCTCGGAGATCTCCGTGACGCCCAGCAGTGGTCGGGTGGTGGCGGAGAATGCCTCCAGCACGGACAACCCGTTGAGCAGTGAGGCAGCGGCGCCCTGAGGCTTCTCCGCGGCCGACGCGGGGTCCGGTGCGGTTTCCGGCATGTCATTCCTCTCGGATGGTGGTTCACGTCCACCCGGGCGGCTGATGTGCCGCCGGCGGGCGTGACCCCATGCTAACGGCGGTGGAGATTCCGGCCTTCCGGCTCTGGACGGATGCAGCCGGCATGGAATGCCGGAACCTCCCCTTCCTTGCGGAGGTGCGACAGCCCGGCACCCGCTGAGGTGCGCCGGGCTGTCGCCGGGTCGGACCGAGACGGTTGGACCCCAGGACGCCGGCAGAACAGTGGGGCTCAGGCCGGGTCCGCAGGGGCCTCCACCTCGGGCTGGGGGTCCGAGAGCGTCTTCGGGACCGTGTCCTCGAACTGCGCCAGGCCGTTCAGGTACTCCACCACCGCATCCGTGGACTCGACGTCACCGAACTTGTTGTCGATGTCGTAGAGGTTCCACTGCACGACCCCCGGGACGCGGTCGCCGATGGTCTCGCGGGGGATAATCGGGCGGAAGCCCTTCGCGATCGCATCCTCGACGGTGTGGCGCACGCACCCGGCCGCGGTCGCACCGGTCACGATCAGGGTGTCGATGCGGTTGGAGGTCAGGAAGAGCTCGAGGTTCGTCCCCGGGAACGCCGAGGCACGCTTCTTCTCGATCACCACCTCGCCCTCTGCGGGAGCGATGCGGTCGTCGATCTGCGCCCAGTAGGAATCCGCCGGAAGTGTCTCCGTCGGGATCTTCGAGTACCACAGACCCATGTCGTTCGTGCCGGAGCTGGCGTCGCGGTTCCGGTACACGTTCGTGGTGTAGAAGACCGGGACCTTCTTGGCGCGCGCGGCCTCGTTGATCCGCTGGACGTTCGGGATGATCTCCTCCATGCCCGGGCAGCTGAACGGGTGGCCCGGACGGGTCCATGCGTTGGCGAGATCGATGTGGATGACGGCGGGGCGGTTGCCGAATCCGATCCGACGCGTGAAACCACGCTCGTTGTAGATTCCCCTGCCGGCTTCGAACGCCTCTTCCAGCACTGCTGCCAGACGGGCTTCGATGTCGCTGTTGGTTGTGACGGTCATGATTCTCTCCACTCTCACGATCATTTGTTGCTACAAAAGCAACGAGGTTGCTGTATTGACGACTGTAGCGCACGAAACACCTCCGAGCCAGCGTGGAATGCGGCAATCTCGAGAGTTCTCACGCTGGAAACATCCCGGCCACACCGGCTCAACATTCCCCTGTTTCTATAAATGGACTCGACTTGCTGAGAAAGCAACACCATTTCCCCCCGCCCCGAAAGGACAGACCCATGAAACGCATCGGCGTAGATGTCGGCGGAACGTTCACTGACCTGTATTTCTCCGACGACGAGCAGAAGACCGCCATGGTGGAGAAGGTCCCCTCGACCCCCCATGACCCCTCGGAGGCAGTGCTCGACGGCCTGCGGCGCCTGAGCGCCAAGGCCGGGGTCGCCTTGTCGGAGATCGAGCAGATCGTCCACGGCACCACCGTGGCCACCAACACCGCTCTGACCCACACGGGAGCCGAGGTGGGGATGATCACCACGGAGGGTTTCCGGGACATCCTGCACATCGCCCGGCACAAGAAGCCTCATAACTTCTCCCTGCAGCAGGAGCTCCCCTGGCAGACCCACCCGCTGGTCAAGCGCCGGCACCGCCTGACGGTGAAGGAGCGTGTGACCGCCCCGAAAGGAGAGGTCTTGGTGCCCCTGGACGAGGACGAGGTTCGCGAGCGCGTCCGCGAGCTGAAGGCGGCCGGCGTCGAGGCGATCGCCGTCTGCCTGCTGCACTCCTACCTCAACCCCGCCCACGAGCGGCGGATTGGCGAGATCGTCACCGAGGATTTCCCCGAGGCCTTCCTCTCCCTCTCCAGCGAGATCGTCCCCCTGTATCGCGAGTACGAGCGCTTCTCCACCACGGCCCTGAACGCCTTCGTCGGCCCCAAGGTCTCCCGCTACCTCGAGCGGCTGCAGGCCGAGGCCGCGGCCCTGGGCTTCCGCAAGGAGATCCTGCTCATGCAGTCCTCCGGCGGCATGGTGCCCATCAAGGAGGCCGCCAAGCGTCCCGTCACCCTGATGATGTCCGGTCCGGTCGGAGGCCTGATCGGTGGCATCTGGGCCGGCAGACAGTCCGGGTCCGACAATGTCATCACGCTGGACATCGGTGGCACCTCGGCGGACATCGCCGTGGCCCACCAGGGTGAGGTGCGCATGCGCCACCTGCTGGACACCAAGATCGGCGACTACCAGGCCATGGTGCCCATGGTGGACGTGGACACCATCGGCGCCGGCGGCGGATCCATCGCCTATGTGGATGCCGGCGGCGTCTTTCGGGTGGGACCCCAGTCCGCCGGTGCCACCCCCGGCCCCGTCTGCTACGGCAAGGGCGGCATCGAACCCACCTCCACGGACGCGCAGGCGCTGCTCGGGCGCATGCGCCCGGACCGCTTGCTGGCCGGGTCCGGGATCGACCTGGATCTCAAGGCGGCACACTCGGCCATGGGCGTGCTCGCCGACCGGCTGAAGATGTCCGTGGAGGAGGCGGCCCTGGGCGCCCTGCAGATCCAGAAGTTCGGGATGACGCAGGCGATCGAGCAGAACTCCGTGCGCCGCGGCTACGATCCGCGCGACTTCACCCTCGTGGCCGCCGGTGGAGCCGGCGCCCTGTTCGCCTGCGAGATCGCGGCCGAACTCGAGGTGCCCCAAGTATTAGTCCCGGCCCACCCCGGCATCATCGCCGCCACCGGCCTGCTGGCCACCGACGAGCAGTACGAGTTCGTGGCCACCCAGCGATTCCGCTTCACGGAGGCGGACCCGCAGGCCATTCAGCGCTCCTACGAGCAGCTCGAGTCCCAGGCCGTCGCGCAACTGGACGCCGAGGGTTTCCCGGCCGAGAAGCGCAGGATCGACTGGCTCGCCGATGCCCGCTACGAGGGCCAGGGCTACGAGATCCGCTTCGACGTGCCCGAGGGGCCCGTGGACGCCGCCTGGCTGGCGAAGGCCGAGGAGGCCTTTCACGAGGCACACCTGGAGGAGTACGGCCACCGGTTCAAGGATGGCTCAGTGGAGATCATCAACATCCGCGTGGAGGCCTCCGGCCTCATGGACGAACTCCCGACGCCGGCGCCCGCCCCAGGTGCCGACCTCGCCGACGCCCTGCTCGAGACCCGCCCGGTGGTCTTCGACGTGGATGGCAAGCCCACCGGCCTGGACACGGGCTTCTACGACCGCGACAGGATGGGGGTGGGCACGTCCTTCGAGGGCCCGGCCATCATCGAGCAGTACGACACCACCACGGTGGTCCCTCCGGGATTCTCGGGCGTGGTGGACGAGGCAGGCAACATCGTCATCACCTGCCCCTCGGCCGTGGAGTCCCCCGAGAAGCTGGCCACGCCCATCCTCATGCGCGTGATCGGCGGTGCCCTGAACTCCGCCGCCAAGGAGATGGCCTCGGTGCTGTTCCGGATGTCCTACTCCTCCATCATCCGCGAGTCCGAGGACCTCGGAGCGGGCCTGTTCGACAAGGACGGCAACGTCCTGGCCGAGTCGGACTCCACCCCGATGTTCATGGGCTCCATGCCCAAGATCGTCAAGGGCGTGATGTCCGTGCTGGGCGAGGACATCCACGAGGGCGACGTCATCCTGCACAACGACCCGTACCTGGGTGCCACCCACTCCCCGGACGTGGCGATTATCGAGCCCATCTTCCACTCCGGTGAGCTCGTCGGATTCGCCGGCGCGTCCGGCCAGCTGATCGACAACGGCGGAGCGTTCTCCGGGCTCATGGTGGACATCCAGGATGTCCAGTCCGAGGGCACCATCTTCCGGGCCGTGAAGATCCACGAGAAGGGTGTGCGCCAGGACTCGCTCATCCGGCACATCCTCAACAACACCCGGACTCCCACCTCGAACGAGGGCGACTTCCAGGCGATGATCGCCGCCTGCGAGCTCGCCAAGTCCCGCTACCTGGCCCTCGTGGACCGGTATGGGATCGGCGCGGTGCAGGATTCCGGCCAGGCCTGGATCGACTACTCCGAGCGCATGCTGCGCCAGGAGATCGCCAAGATCCCGGACGGCGTGTACGAGACGGAGGTGGGATACCTGGACGACGACGGCCGGAACTACGGCACGAAGCTGCCGATCGCCGTCAAGGTCATCGTGGAGGGTGACGAGATCACCTATGACCTGACCGGTTCCTCGGCGCAGGTTCCCACCGCCTACAACTGCGCCTTCGAGGGCACCACCGTATCCGCGTTCACGTTCATCACCCGCATGATGTTCCTGGACGAGGTCGCCTTCCCGGTGTTCGTGCCGCAGAACGAGGGCATGCTCAAGCCACTGAAGGTCATTGCCCCCGAGGGCACGATCTTCAATCCGACCTACCCGGCGGCCACGTTCTCCCGCTTCTCCCAGGTACAGCGCGCCGTGGACCTGGCCTTGCGGGCCATGGCCCCGGTCATGCCGGAACGGGTGACGGCCGGCAACTCGGCCCACATCCACTTCCTGTCGTACTCGGGCTGGGACGAGAAGGCCGGCGAGTACTGGGTCTACCTCGAGGTGAACGAAGGCTCCTACGGCGCGCGCTCCACCAGTGACGGCCCGGACTCCGTGGACAACCTGATCGCCAACACCCGCAACAACCCCATCGAGGAGCTGGAGTGGCGGTTCCCGATGCGGACCGACCGCTACGAGCTACGCGACGAACCGGCGGCCGCCGGCGAATTCCGCGGCGGCATCGGGATCGTGCGGGAGAACACCTTCCTCACGGACACGATCATCACCTGCGAGGGCGAGCGCCACGAATCGGACGTCCCCTGGGGATTCGACGGCGGCCACGATGGCCTGAACGCCTCCCTGGTGAAGAACCCGGGCCGCGACGGCGAGGAGAGCTGGCCGTCGAAGGTCACCGGTTGGCAGCTTAAGGCCGGAGACTCGATCGCCATCACCGTCCCGAGCGGCGGAGGGTTCGGTGACCCGGTCAAGCGCGATCCGGCCAAGGTCCTCGAAGACGTCCTCGACGGGTTCACCACCCGCGACGCCGCCGAGCGGGACTACGGCGTGGTCCTCGCGGAGTCCGAGGGAACGTTCCGCGTGGATGCCGCGGCCACCACGGTGTCCCGGGCCCGCCTCGACCAGCGGGAAACCGCGAACGCCTGATCCTCAGGATCCGGTCCTCAACGGGGAGGGCGGACCACCCACGTGCGGGCCGCGACTCTGCACGGGTCCGCCCTCCCCTTCTGCCTCCCCTCATCGCCACCCTCCCCGTCCCGCGTCACCCACTGACTCAGGAATCATCCGCATCACCGGAATCGACAGGAACCGACATGACCGCCTCGCCGAAAGACCTCAAGGAACCCCCCACAACCCGCAGCACCCACGACGTGTCCGGCCGGGATGTGACCATCGCTTCGTGGATCTGCTTCTTCGCCTGGACCTTCGCTGTCTACGACTTCGTCCTCTTCGGCAACCTGCTGCCACAGCTGGCGGCCTCGTTGGGCTGGACGGAGGCGCATTCCACCGAGGTCAACACCTGGGTCACCGCCGGAACAGCGCTCGTGGCCTTCGCCATCGGTCCGATCACGGACAAGATCGGCCGGCGTAAGGGCATCCTCGTGGCCGTGGCCGGTGCCGCCGTGGCCTCCCTGCTCACGGCGACGGTCGGCTGGGTCTACGGCATCTCCGCCGGGCTCGGCCTGGTCTTTTTGGTCCTGGTCCGGTCGATTGCCGGCCTCGGCTACGCCGAGCAGGCCATCAACGCCGCCTACCTCAATGAAATGTTC
Organism: Citricoccus muralis; assembly: GCF_003386075.1. Lineage (GTDB taxonomy): Bacteria > Actinomycetota > Actinomycetes > Actinomycetales > Micrococcaceae > Citricoccus > Citricoccus muralis. The sequence continues at coordinate 3,194,363 of NZ_QREH01000001.1, read as the reverse complement.
GCGCACCGCTACTCAGACCCGGCCAAGGCCAAGCGGCGCGGGTTGATCTACTCCCTCGTGCAGTCCGGGTGGCCGGTAGGTTCCGTCCTCGCCGCCAGCTCGGTCTACCTGCTCTTTCCCATCGGCGGCTGGGAACTCTGCTTCGTGGTCGCGGCCATCCCGGCCGTCTTCATCCTCTGGGCTGGCCGCTGGCTCAAGGAGAGCCCGCAGTTCCGCCGCCGCAAGGAGGTGGACGACCTGCGCAGGTCCGGACGGCTGGACCAGGCCCGCGAACGCGCGGACGTCTATGGCATCGGTCTCGGCGAACAGACCTCCCCGATGGCGGACGTGTTCCGTGGGACGTCGCTCCGGCCCACCCTGGTGATCGGTTCGTCGTTCCTACTCAACTGGGTCGGCGTGCTGGCCTTCTCCATCCTCGGCACCTCCCTGCTGACTGCCGAGTCGGGGAAGAACATCTCCTTCGACAACGCCCTGACCATCCTGATCGTCTCCAACGCAACCTCCTTCCTGGGGTATCTCTTCCACGGCTGGCTCGGGGACCGGATCGGCCGGCGCAACACCATCGGTCTGGCGTGGATCCTCTGCAGCATCTGCTTCTTCGCGATGCTCCAGGCCCCGGACGGCAACTACCCCCTCATCGTCGCCCTCTACAGCGCGGGCCTGTTCTTCCTCATCGGCCCGTTCTCCGCCTTGCTGTTCTTCACCGGTGAGAGTTTCCCAGTCCACACCAGGGCCACCGGCAGCTCGCTGATCAACGCCTCGGGGCAGGTGGGCGCCATCATCGGCGGCGTCCTGATCACGGCGACCCTCGCGGCCGGCCACAGCTGGGAGACCGCCACCCTCTGGTGGGGCTGCCTGCCCATTCTGGCCTCGGGTCTGCTGGTTTTCGCCGCACCACCCATCGATCCGCGGACGGTGCGCACCGACTGACCGACCACCGCACCTGACAAACCCATCGAGGCAAAACCAATGCAGCACCAAGGACACCACATGAGCAGTACGACCACATCGACCACCCAGACGCCTGGCCTACATAAAGTCAGTCCCCGGCACCTCCGCAAGGTGGTCGGAGCGTCCTTCGCCGGCACCGTCGTTGAATGGTTCGACTTCGCGATCTACGGCTTCATGGCCACCCATATCGCCGCCACCTTCTTCGCCTCTGATGACCCGGTGACGGGACTACTGGAGACCTTCGCGATCTTCGCCGTCGCCTTCGCACTGCGTCCGCTGGGCGGGATCATCTTCGGCCGGCTGGGCGACCGGCTCGGCCGCAAGAAGATCCTGATCGTCACGGTCCTACTCATGTCCGGATCTACGGCGGCCATTGGCCTGATCCCCAGCCAGGAAGCCATCGGCATCTGGGCCGCAGTCCTGCTGGCCGTCGCGCGGTGCGTCCAGGGCTTGTCCGCCGGCGGTGAGTATGCCGGCGCCACCATCTACACCGTCGAGCACAGCCCGGACCATCAGCGGAACCGCTACTCCAGCGCGATGTCCGCGGCCACGTTCGTCTCCTTCGCCCTGGCCGCTGGCCTCGGGGCCTTGCTCAGTCTCGCCCTGCCGCCTGAGGCCATGGGTGAGTGGGGATGGCGCGTGCTGTTCCTGCTGTCCATCCCCATGGGTCTCGTCGCGTTCTACATCCGTTCCAAGCTGCACGAGTCTCCCGAGTTTGAGGCCATGGTGAAGGACTCGGCGAACCGTCCGACGCTGAGACTCCGCGAGGTCATCAGCAGCCAGTGGGCGCAGATGCTCAAGCTCGGTGGCTTCGTCATGCTGACGGCCCTGTCCTTCTACATCTTCTCCACCTACATGTCCACCTTCCTCACCCAGGTGGTTGGGCTGGACCAAGGCCAGGCGCTGCTCTCCAGCCTGGTCGCGCTCCTGTTCGCCACGGGGCTCTCTCCGTTCATGGGGCGGCTCTCCGACCGGATCGGCCGGCGCCGGATCATGCAGATATCAGCCGTACTGCTGACGGTGCTGACCATCCCCGCGTACATGCTGGCCGAGCTCGGCACCCTCGGCAGCGCCATGGCCAGTCAGTTGCTGATTGCCCTGGGCGCGGTTTCCGCCAATGTGGTGACGTCGGTTCTGATCTCCGAGATGTTCTCCACGGACGTGCGGTACACGGCCTCCGGCCTGAGCTACAACATCACCTATGCGCTCTTCGGCGGCACCGCCCCGTACCTGGCGACCTGGCTGGTGGCGACCACTGGCAACACGCTGGCCCCAGCCATCTACGTGACGATCGTGGCGGTCATCGCCCTGGTGGTCGTCTCCGTGTTCGTCCGCGAGACCGCCGGCCATCCCCTGCGCCGCTTCCACGACGAACCTGTGGCCGGCTGGGCCGGCCTCCACCCTCCAGCTCTTGACGTGATGCGCATCACATGGCCACACTGTTGCGGTGTCAATCTGATGCAACTCAATTGCATTCATTGCAACATCTGAGACGAGGAATCATGACCAGCTCGACGACCAGGCCCACCCTCAGCGGGCAGACCCATACTCCGGTGGACACCGCCACGCGCCGGAGGGTGGTCACAGCCAGCTTCATCGGCAACTTCGTCGAGTGGTTCGACTACGCCATGTATGGCTACCTCGCTGTCACCATCACAGCGGTGTTCTTCCCCGACTCAGACCCGGCCACGGGCCTCATGCTGACCTTCTCGCTCTTCGCCGTGTCCTTCCTGGTGCGCCCGCTCGGTGGTTTCTTCTGGGGTCACATCGGCGACCGCTTCGGACGCCGGGTCGCCCTGTCCTGGTCCATCCTGCTGATGTCCCTGGCCACCTTCCTCATCGCTCTCATCCCGGGCTACGTCACCATCGGCATCTGGGCACCGCTCCTGCTGCTCCTGCTCCGCCTCATCCAGGGCTTCTCGGCCTCCGGCGAGTACGCCGGGGCCTCGGCCTTCCTCGTGGAATACGCCCCACCAGGGAAGCGCGGCGTCTATGCCGCAGTGGTCCCCGCCAGCACGGCGACCGGCCTACTGCTCGGGTCACTCATCGCCACGATCCTGACGGCAACGCTGGACAGCCAGCAGATGACCGATTGGGGCTGGCGACTGCCCTTCCTGCTCGCCGCACCCATGGGCCTGATCGGCCGATACATCCGCAGCAAGCTGGAGGACACCCCGGCCTTCCGCGAGATGGCCGTCAAGGACGAAGCCGTCAAGGCCCCCGTGAGTTCCCTGTTCCGCGACCACTGGACCAGCCTCGTACAGGCCGCCGGTGCCGTGCTGCTGAATGCCGTGGGCTTCTACGTCATCCTCAGCTACATGCCGACCTATCTTTCCGAGGAGCTCGGCCTCGACCAGACCTCGTCCTACTTCGCCACCACGGTTGCCCTGGTGACCTACATCGGCTTCATCTTCGTCACGGGTTCACTCTCGGACCGCTTCGGCCGCAAACGGGTACTGATGAGCGCCTCCGTGGCCTTCCTGCTCTTCACCATCCCGGCGTTCCACCTCTTGGACACGGACAATTTCCTCGTGGTCCTCCTGGTGCAGATCCTGCTCGGCGGGATGCTCACCCTCAACGACGGCACCTTGCCCAGCTTTCTGGCCGAGATGTTTCCCACCAAGGTCCGCTACTCAGGGTTCGCCGTGAGCTTCAACCTCTCCAACGCGCTCTTCGGCGGGACCGCACCTCTGGTGGCCACCTGGCTGATCGCCACCAGCGGCAGCACCATAGCTCCCGGCTGGTACCTGATGGCCGCTGCCGCCGTGTCGCTGATCGCCGTCGCCCTGGCCAAGGAGACCAGCAAGCAGCCTTTGAGCATGAATTGACCACCGGCTGATCACCGGAAGGTCAGCCGTCGGTTGCTCCAGTTCCTCAGGCCCCGGACCGCACCGATTCCTCGATGGCCGCACCCACGGACATCAGGTGCTCGCGCATGGCCCGGGCCGCTTCCTCCGGCTCGCGCGCGCAGACGGCGTCGATGATGGCCAGATGCTCGGGCAGGGACTGCTGCGAGCGTCCCGGCTTGGCGAACAGGCGGTACTGGAAGCGCACGGCCTGGGCGCGGAGCCGGTCGATCGTCGCGGCGGCCGTCTTCTGTCCGGACAAACGAATCAGGGTGGAGTGCAGGTCTGTGTTGCCCTGGGCGTAGGCGGCCTGATCCCCGGTCTCGACGGCGGTTTCCATGCTCCGCCCGATCTGACGCAGCTCCTCGGCCTCGGCATCGGTGATGCGCATGGCCGCCCGTGCGGCACACAGCGCCTCGAGGGCAGAGCGGACCTCCACGATCTCGATCGCCTCCTCCACGGGGACGGACCGGACGCGGGCACCGCGGTTCTGGATCCGCTCGACGAGGCCCTCGACCGTCAGTTCAGACAGGGCGGTGCGCACATGGCCGCGGCTGGCCCCGTACATCTCGGCCAGGTCAGCCTCCACGAGCCGCTGGTTCGGCACCAGCTCGCCAGCGAAGATGGCCGCGCGAATCTGGTCGGCCACGTCGGTCGCGTTCACCGCAGCACTGGTCCGCGTTGCTGTTGCCACTGGAATCTCCCCCGCTCGTCAGCCATGATGGAACTGATTGTAAACAATTTTGTCACAGATGATGCAGGCCGCAGCCGATTTGGCGAAGGAATACACCGTGAGCCCAGACCCCGCCTCGCCCACCACAACCGCCCACCACGGCAGGGACACTCTCCCGGTCGGGCCCGCAACCGAGGTCCGGTGCATGGTCATGCGCGGAGGAACCTCCAAGGGACTGTACTTCCTGGCTGAGGATCTACCCGCCGATCCGGCCGCCAGGGATGCCCTGCTGCTTCGGCTGATGGGCTCCCCGGACGCACGGCAGATTGATGGGCTGGGTGGAGCGCACCCCCTGACCAGCAAGGTCGCCGTGGTCTCTCCGCACTCAGACGGCGGAGTGGATTACCTGTTCCTCCAGGTCTCCGTCGACGAGGCGACCGTCTCTGACCGGCAGAACTGCGGCAACATCCTCGCCGGCATCGGTCCCTTCGCGGTCGAACGCGGCCTCGTCCCCGCCCAGGACGGCACCACCGAGGTGGTCATCCACATGGTCAACACCGGTTCCGTGGCCCGCGCCCGGGTCACGACGCCGGCCGGTCGCGTCGCGTACGAGGGCGATGCAGAGATCGCGGGGGTGCCGGGGACCGCGGCCCCGGTGGTCCTGGACTACCAGGGCACCGCCGGGTCCAGTTGCGGAGCCCTGTTCCCCACGGGGAACCGCATCGATACCTTCGCCGGGGTCGAGGTGACATGCGTGGACAACGGGATGGCCGTCGTCGTGATCGATGCCGCGGCACTGGGCGTGGAGGGGACCGAGGAGCCCGCCGCGCTGGAGGCCGATGCCGAGCTGTGCGCCGCGGTCGAGGCCGTGCGGCTCGAGGCCGGCGTCGCCATGGGGCTGGGGGACGTCAGCGAGACCACGGTGCCGAAGGTCTGCCTGGTGGCTCCGGCCCGGAGCGGGGGGACGTTCAACACGCGGTGCTTCATCCCGAAGCGCGTCCATGAGGCCATCGGAGTGTTCGCCGGGGCCTCGGTGGCGGTGGCCTGGCAGGTGCCCGGCACGGTGGTGGCGGGTCTGAGCGGTGACCACAATGCGGCCGAGACGCGGGTGGAGCATCCCACGGGCCACACGGACCTGGTGGTGGAGGTCGATTCTGGGGACGCCTCAGAGGCAGGCCGGTCATCAGCGTCCGGCGAACCCACCGTCCTCGTCACCGGCAGCGTGCGCACGGCGCGCAAGTTGATGGACGGCATCGCGTTCGCCTGAGCGGGCGGACGCTCCCGCCGGTAGACTGGCACGGCCCCTCCGCCACCGCCACTACTGGAGCACGCCCATGACCACCCCCATTCCGGTCAAGCCGAGCCGCCGCAAGCGGCCCGCCGCCGCCGGACCCCGCCCACGCCTGAAGATGTCGCTCTACGGCTTCCTCGTGGCCTGGCTGGCGCCGAACCTGCTCATGGCCGCGATCGTGCTGGTGCTGAACTTCATCCCGGCGCTACAGGCCTATGGCTCCCTGACTCCGCTGCTGACCACCGTCGGTCTGGCCGGTCTGGTCATCGGCCTGCCGCTGTGCCTGCTGGTGAACTGGCTCTTCCGCCACAAGACCAACCAGTGGATCCATGTGATCGGCTACGCACTGGTCGGCATGCTCTATGGACTGGCGGTGCTGTTCTCCGGGGTCGGCGGCCTTCTGCCCATGCTCATTCCCATCATCGGCTTCCCGGCCGCCATCCTGATGGCCTTGGGCCGCGCCGTGGCCCAGCCGCTGGTAAAGGTCGTCCGCCCCGAAGCGACCTCTGCCGCAGTCTGACTCGCCGCCGGCTGAAGGGGATTAACATGGTGCGCATGCCTTCCACTGATCAGTACGACATGCACACCCCCGCTCTCACCTTGACCATCGCCGGCTCCGAAGCTACCGGCGGGGCCGGCGCCCAGGCCGACCTGAAGACGTTCCAGGAACTGGGCACCTTCGGCATCGTGGCGTTGACCTGCATCGTCGCCTTCGACCCGAAGGACGATTGGAACCACCGTTTCGTCCCGGTCCAGGCAGACGTGATCGCCAACCAATTGGAGGCCATCCAGGCCGACTACGCCGGATCCCTGAAGACCACCAAGCTCGGCATGATGGGCTCCCCGGAGACCATCTCCACGGTGGCCACCGCCCTGCGGAATCAGGAGTGGGACCACGTGGTCCTCGATCCCGTGTTGATCTGCAAGGGCCAGGAGCCCGGCCACGCCTTGGACACGGACCGCGCCCTCAAGGCCGAACTGTTGCCGCTGGCCACCTTCACCACCCCGAACCACTTCGAATCCGAGCAGCTGTCCGGGGTCACCGTCCGCACCCTGGAGGACCTGAAGGAAGCGGCGAAGCGCATCCACGAGGTCTCCGGCGCGGCCGTCCTCGCCAAGGGTGGCATGAAGCTCGACGGTCCGGACGCCCTGGACGTCTTCTACGACGGCGAGACCCTCGAGGTCCTCTCCGCGCCCAAGATCGGCGACCATGGGGTCTCCGGCGCCGGCTGCTCCCTGGCCGCCGCCGTCACCGCGGAACTCGCCAAGGGCGCCACGCCACTGGAGGCGGCCCGCCGCGCCAAGGAGTTCGTCACCGAGGGCATCCGCCAGCGCGTCACCGGCAACACCCCGTTCGACGCCCTGTGGCAGGGCGGTCTGCGCCGCGCCTGAGGCGCGCGGCTGGCGTCGTCCCCCGGACCCCGACGCCGGCCGGCCAGGAATACGCCCGCCTCACCCCGGGTTGTGATTGAGGTGAAGATTGAGATTTTTTCCGACGTCGGCTGCCCGTGGTGCTTCATCGGCAAGCGCCGGTTCGAGAGGGCCCTGGAGTCGTTCGAGCACCGTGATCGGGTCGAGGTGGAGTGGAAGAGCTTCCAGCTCGATCCCACGTTGCCTGAGCACGATCACCGCCAGGAGATCGACTACCTCTCCGAGGCCAAGGGCATGCCCCGCGAGCAGGTGACCGCGATGCTGGCGCACGTGACCGAGCAGGCCGCCGCCGAAGGCTTGGACTACGACTTCGACCGTCTCGTGGTGGCGAACTCGTGGAAGGCCCACCGGGTGATCCAACGCGCCAAGGCGGTCTCACTGCAGACGGCCGAGCACCTTGAGGAACAGCTGTTCCGCGCCCACTTCGAGGGCGGCAGGAACATCGGTGACGAGGAGGTGCTGGTGGAGCTCGGCACCGCCGCCGGGCTCACCGCCGAGCAGGTCCACGAGGCCCTGTCCGAGGACCGGTGGGAGACCGCCGTCAAGCAGGATCTGGCCACCGCGCAAGCCCTGGGGGTCACCGGGGTTCCGTTCTTCGTACTCGGACGCAAATACGGCATCTCCGGCGCCCAGCCCACCGAGGTCTTCACCCAGGCACTCGAACAGTCCTGGACGGAGTTCCAGCCGTTGCAGATGGTGCATCCGGCGGACGGAAGCCCGGAGGGTGCTGGTGGGTCGGATGGTCTCCACGGGCAGGCCTGCGGCCCCCAGGGCTGCGACTGATCCCCTCTCAACCGCGATGCTGGAAGTCGATGCCCAGTCGGCGTGCGGAGAGGAACCGCCAGGCCAGGAGGATGCCCAACAGCGTGGCTGAGACGGTCATGACCCAGGAGAAGTGCCAGCTGCCCGCAGCGGTGGCGATGGTGGCCAGGATGATGGGGCCGACGAAGTTGGCCCCATTGTAGATCTGGACCATCAACCCCATCGCCGCTGCGCCGGAGCCGTTGGGCGGGGCGATGTCCACGGCGATCCGGTTCAGGCTGGCGGGAACCAGGGCACCGACACCGGAGAACAGGGTGACGGCGAGGATCTGCACGACCAGCCCACCCGGCACACCCGACCAGTCCGGCGCGAAGGTGATGATTGAGGCGACACCCATGGTGGCCAAGCCGATCAGCACCAGCCGCCGCATGGGGATGCCCCGCTGGTGCAGCCGGCCGGTGAGGATGTTCCCCACCCCGTTCACCCCGCCGACGATCGCGGTGAAGATACCCGGCCAGAGCCCTCCGACTCCGGCCTCATCGAAGATCGTCGGCAGGAAGCCGATGACCGAACCCCATTGCAGGGTGTAACAGGCGAAGACGATGCCGGCCATCCACGGGGTCAGGGTCTTCACGGTGGCGCCCACGCGCCGTGCCGCCAGCCTCACATTGGAGTCACGGTCCGACGGCGGTGGGGGCACGAACACCACGATCAGGGGGATGGTTGCCGCGGTGACCACCGCCATCACGACCCACCAGACCTGCCAGCTGACGCTCGTGAGCAGCAGGGTGGATGCCAGAACCGCCACGAAAGTGGCCAGCCCTTGGAAGGAGCCCCACCAGCCCATGGCGATGTTCGTCCTGGCGGGCGGCGTGATCAGACGGATCAAGGGCGGCGCCACCACGGTGGCCATCAGGAAGCCAACGCCCTCCAAGGCGCGGGTGGCCATCAGGAAGCCGGTGGTCTCCGCGAAGGCTCCAGCCAGCGAGCCCACGGTCAGCAGACTCAGCCCGATGAGTAGCGTGCGCCGCAGCCCGAGAACTTCCGAGAAGAGGGAGATCGCGAGGCCCAGGGCCATCGAACCGACCTGGACAATGCCGAGCAGCACTCCGGACTCGATGAGGGTCATCCCCAGGTCATCCTGGACGAATGACAAGGCCTCAGGGAGTTTCCAGATATGCATGGCGGCAGCCACGCCGGCGATGACGATGGGGATCCAGGAAAAGCGTGTGCGTGCTGGCTGTGCAGCGTCCACGCCAGACGGGGCGTTCATTCTTGACACCCTAATGTGAGGGCCAGACTGCACCGCCCGTGAGACGTGCCTCACCGAGAACGTGTCCCTTAAACACCTGAGAGGCGGTGGCATGGCCACCGCCTCTCAGCGGATATTGGATTGGTGGGCCCGTATCCCCCCGGGCTTATTCCACCGTCCGATCCGTGTGCACCGTCTCATGGGGCCCTTTCAGGTTAACCCGCGTGGTGACCTGACTGCCATTGGACCTTTGGCTAGTCTTGTGACCATATATGTGACGCATGTCACATCAATAACCTGACTAGGCGTTGGCTCCGTGCAGGGGAACCTCAGCCCGGACCCTCCACCACTGACCGTCGCGCACCGAGGACATGGTCCCCCCGAAGGCGTCCACGCGGTCCCGCATCCCGATCAGACCGCTGCCGGAGGAATTCCATCCCGCGCGCGTGGCCGATCCACTCATCGGCAGGGTGTTGTCCACGGCGAGCTCCAATTGCCCCTCCCGGACGTGCACGGCGATGCGGCATTCGCCACCTTCCCCGGAGTGCTTGGCCACATTGGTCACGGCCTCCTGGAGGACGCGATACAAGGCGGTCTCAACACTCTGGGGAATGTCCTGCTCCAGATCGCCAGTGTCCACGGTCGTGAAGATCCCCAGGCCCTCCAGCATCCGTCCGAACTTCACCGCGCCATACTCGAGATCCAGCGCGGAGGCTCCTTCACCGAGTTCCCGTTGCGCGGATTCCTGATCGCCCGCCACCAGGCCCTCCGCCTGCAACAGGGACAACATCCGCCGCAGGTCACCCAGAGCTTCGCCGGCCGAGCTGCCGATGACATCCACTGCCGTCTTGGCGGCCTCATCTGTTCCGGCATAGGTGGCGGCACGTGCCTGCATCGAGATGATGGTCAGATTGTGGGCCACGATGTCATGCAGGTCCCGGGCCAGGGAACGTCGCTCCTCCTGGGCAGCTATCGCTGCCCGTCGAGTGGCGTCAGCTATCCGTCGCCGATCTTGCGCACGACGGTCAAGGGACCAGCCGATGAAGAACCCGATGCCCCAGGCTGCCAGGATCAGAGGAAGAGTGATCCAGACGACGTCCCCGTCGTCCGGCGATGTCACTGGAATGAAAGCGACCCAGACTATGGCGACGGTAAGTGCTATGTACTTGAATAGCGTCGTCGTGGTGGCGGCCACGACCGCAAGCATGAGCGGTAGGACCAACATCAGAAAGGCGACAGACCCGCTTTCGCCCACCATATGACTTGCCAGCAGAGCGGGAATCAGCCCGACAAAAGCATACGTAGTCCGCATCCACAGGACATAGAAGGACAGGCTCGTCAGGATGTTGACGAGAGACGTGCCAGGAGAATCACTGGCCTCACCACCCAGCGCAGTGACGACATCCGAAACCAGAGAAAACGTGATGAAGATGGATACCACCACGAGCAGAATCTGATTCAGAGGCCGAGAATGCCAAAAGCCGGCCGATTCCGCGGAGGATCCGACCGGCATATCTGGAGTCATGAGTTACTCGTTAGCAGAAGAACCCGAACGTCATGCACCAAAAGGTCTTAGAACCCGCGCCCGCTCCCATGGTGGACATCCCACCGGAGGATCCCTTTTCGAGGGGCTGGGTCTGGAGCGTGGGGGACAACGCTGATGACGGGGTCGGGGTTTCCGCGGCCGCAGCCGGGGAAACGAGGAGGGCGGAGGAGACGAGCACAGCGGCCGCTGAGGCCAAAAGGGTGCGTTTCATAGCTTCATTATCACCGTCCGATGAGGCATTCTCCACATTCAGAGGACTTTTACAGCATATTCCTAGGTTGGAGCACGGCGTGGCGCCGCAACAGGGGTCAATGCCGGTTTGAACAGGTCAAGCCCTTCTGCCGTTTTCACGACTACGCTGAACCCATGCCGGATTCCTCTCCCTCTCCCCTGTCTGTGTTGATCGTCGACGACCAACCGTTGATGAGCGGAGCACTCAAGTTGCTGGTTGAGAACACCGCCGACATGAATTGCGTGGGCATCGCCGCCAACGGCGAGGAGGCATTGGAGTCCATCCGCGCCGCCCGCCCGGATGTGGTGCTCATGGACATGCAGATGCCCGTCATGGGCGGCGTCGAGGCCACCGAGCGCATCACCGCGGAGTTCCCGGACACCAGCGTCCTGGCCATCACCACGTTCACCTCGGAGCCCTATCTGGTGCCGGCATTGAGGGCGGGTGCGGCCGGTTACCTGCTCAAGGACGCCGACCCGGAAACCATCATCAGCGCCATCTGGAGCGTGCATCGCGGGGAGTCCGTCCTCTCCCCTGCCGTGACCCGCAAGCTACTCTCCTCCATTGAGGACGACCGTCCCGGGGTCGGCGCGGCCGCAGTGTCCCCCGGCGACCCGGATGGCTCGGATCTGACGCCTCGGGAGCTCGATGTTCTGCGCCTGCTGGCGCGCGGCCGGTCCAACCCGGAGATCGCCGAGGAGTTGCATATCTCCGAATCCACGGTCAAGGCGAACCTCTCCAAGATCATGGACAAGCTCGAGGTCCGGGACCGCGTCCAGGTGATCATCCGGGCCGCGCAGCTCGGGCTCGTCACCCTCTCCCTGGGCTGACTCCGCCTCAGGCCCGGACCACGGGCAGCTCCGAGAACCTCGTGGTGTACTGCGGTGAGGCGAACTCACGGCGCATGGTCCAGGTCCCTTGCTCGGTCAGTCCGCCACGACCGAGGCCGATCGAGTTACCGCCGAACCGTCCGCGGACACGCTCCAAGACGTCCTCCAGGTGCCGGTCGGGGCCGCCGTCGGATCCGTCTGACCCTTCGATGTCCTCGAACCCGGTCAGCATCTCCTGCCCCGTTCCCGCCGGCCCCAGCCCGGACAGCATGACGCCGGCGCGGGTGTAGGGCACCCCCTCCCGTAGCACTGACCGCATTGCGCCCACGGCCGCCCGGGTGATGGCGATCGGGTCGGCGGTGGCCCGCGGGAGGGCCACCGACCTGGAGACCGATCCATCGGGCCCGGAAAACCGGGAGGTCCCGGCCGTGACCAGGACGGTCCTGGCTTGCTGACCCTGAACAGCCAAGCGGGCTGCGGCGCGCTGCGCGTAGAGGTTCATGACATCGTCCATGTCTGCACCGGTCGTCACCGGCCTGGAGAAGGAACGCGAGAAGATGACCTGGGCCGGGCCCGCCTGCTCGTCCACGTCCGGAACGCATGGCACTCCGCTCAGCTCCAGGACGGTCCGTTCCAGCACCACGGAGAACCGGGAGCGGATCCACGCCGGGTCCGCGGAACGCAGTTCGGCGATGCTCCGGATCCCCAGCCGTTCCAGCTTCTCCCCTGACTTGCGGCCCACGCCCCAGACCTCGGTGACGGGAAGCCGCTCCATCAACCGGTCCACGAAGGCGGGCCGGGCCGCTTCCATGGAGAAGACGCCTCCGATTCTGGTGTCGTCCGGGTTGTTCTTGGCCACATGGTTGGCGAACTTTGCCAACGTCTTGGTCGAGGCGATCCCCACGCACACCGGGAGCCCGAGATGGCGGGCCACCGCCGCCCGGGCTTCACGCCCGGACTGAAGGGCCTGCTGCGGGGTACCGGTCAATCCGATGAAGCACTCATCGATCGAGTACACCTGCTGCCAGGTGCCCCAGCGGCCCAGCAGCTCCATCACGCGGGCGGACATGTCCCCGTAGAGCTCATAGTTGGAGGAACGCGCCACGAGTCCCCAGGCGGCAGCCTGCGGGGCGATCTGGAACCACGGCATCCCGGTGGTCAGCCCCAGGGCCTTCGCCTCCGGCGATCGCGCCACCACGCAGCCGTCGTTGTTGGACAGCACGACCACCGGTCGGTTCTCCAGCCGGGGATCGAAGGCTCGCTCGCAGGCGACGTAGAAGTTGTTGACGTCCACCAGGGCCAGGTGATCAGTCACCACACACCCCTTCCCGGCTGGAAACTGTGGGCCTCACCGTACGCTCAGAGTCGGTGCAGGCAGTAGGTGGCCACGCCCCAGATCTCCAGGTCGTCCACATCCTCCACTTTGAGAGGCACGGCGCCGTCATCTGTCTGCAGGGAAACGGCGCGCCGGCCCTGTGCGGTCCCGAGGACCAGCCGGCGCACCAGGAGTTCCCCGTTGATCACGGCCACCACCACCGAGCCGTCCTGCGGGGTGGCCGCCCGGTCCACCACCAGCTCGTCGCCGTCCCCGATGCCGGAACCAACCATGGCCTGTCCGGACACCCGCATCAGGAACGTCGAGGTACGGTCCCGGACGAGTTCCCGGTTCAAGTCGATCCCACCGTCCAGGTAATCCCGGGCGGGAGAGGGGAAGCCGTGGGCGCGGGGCACCTGCCCAGCGGCCGACGTCGGCTCCGGCCCGTCCGCGGGCGGCGGCGTGATGGTCATGCGGTCGCCGCGCGGACCCTAGTCGTCTCCGCCGGCGTCGGTCTCCGTGGAGGACGGAGACGCCGAGCTGGAAGACGGTGTCGGCGACGGGGACGGGGAAGCAGAAGCCGAGGCCGAGTCAGAGGCAGAAGCGGATGCGGACGCGGACGCGGACGCGGAAGCTGACTCTGTCTGGCGCCGTTCTTCCTTGGCCTTGGCCTGGCGTTCGGCCTCCTCACGCTGAGCCTTCTCGCGCTGCGCCGCCTCCTGGCGTTCAGCCGCCTCGCGCTGGCGCTTCGCCTCAGCCTGCCGCTTCTCCTCAGCCTGACGTTCGAGTTCCTCCCGCTCACGGGTCTGCAGCACGTTTCGCGTGCTGTTCATCGCCTTCAGGTCCGCTTGCGCGGCGGACAGAGCGCCCGTCAGCTTCTCCTCCAGCCGGGGCACGTCAGCGGCCCAGGCGAGCGAGGCCAGGGAGGTCCCCTCGGGTTCGATGGTGGCGAAGGCCTTCTCCGCGGCCACACCCTGCTCGACGGCGGCCGAGATCGCCTCGATCTGGGTTTCGGCCTCCTCGGAGGTGGTGGGGTGGTCCTCCGGCAGGTCCTCCAAGGCGGCCAGCGCGGGACCGATCCTGCCGGCCAGGGTGCACGGCTCAGCCGATGAGTACAGTCCGGACTCCTCGCTGCGCGCGGTCGTCTGGGCCTCGCCCAATTCGCTGCCGAAGCCTTCCCTCGGCTGCTCGGGCAGCGGCACGGCGAACCCTGCCTCAGCCTGCTGGAGATTGACGACCTCGCCCCCGTGGTGGACCAGTGCCAGCCGGGTGCCCTCGGGGCCGTCCGACTCCTCCGGATACTCCAGCTGGACAGAGTCTCCCGGCTCGAGGAGGGTCGCCAGGTTGGCCATGGCCTCGTCCGCGAGGCAGTTCTCCACGGTGGGTTCCTCCCCCTCGGCTGCCGGCCGGGGAACCATCACACCGGCCAGCGTCACGGTCTCCTCGGTCCCATCCATGTTCACCACGAAGGTCTGGCCATCCTCCACGCGCACCACATGGCCGTTGGATTCGGCGGTGCGTACGCCCTTGATGGCGCTCAACACGGCCAGGGTCAGCAAGAGTGCCGCGAGAAGGACGAACGCGATGATGCCCAGTACGGGGACCCGTCGGGCTGTTCGCTGTTCTGTCATGTTCTTCCTGCAGTGGGGGGATCGCGGTGGCACTGAAGCTCGGGCAACGGAGGATAACCAGGGTGGCGCGCAGGGCCCGCAAGCTCAAGGAAGTGTACCAAGCAGGCCCTCCTCTCCCGGAACCCAAGGGTTGGACGACGCCGGCCGGTCGGCTGGCGCAGCGGCCGCGGGGGCACTACTGGGCGCGGCGGTAGAACGGCGGTTCCACCACGGTGAACGGCTCGGCCTTGCCGCGCAGGTCCACGGAGAGCTCCGTGCCAGCGTCCTTGTACGCGACGTCGATGCGGGCCAGGGCGATCGGGTGGCCCAACGTGGGGCTGGGGACCCCGGAGGTGACCTCGCCGATCTGGTTCCCGCCGCCGTCCAGCACGGGATACCCGGCCCGCGCGGCCCGACGGCCGGTGCCCTTCAACGCGACGATCGTCTGGCCGGTGGTGATGCCGGTGCCGGCCTGACGGGCGGCCAGCAGGGCGTCTCGTCCGACGAAGTCGCCCTCCTTGGTCTTGAGCGGCACCGCGGTGCCGGCCCCCGACTCACTCGGCAGGTGGCCGAGGTCGAGCTCGTTGCCGTAGAGCGGCATGCCGGCCTCCAGGCGCAGGGAATCGCGGCTGGCCAGCCCGCACGGGAGCAGGCCGACGCCGAGGCCCTCCGCGGCCCCGAGGAGCGCGTGCCAGACCGCGGTGGCCGCGGTCGACAACGCCCCACGGTCAGCCACGGGTCCGATGATCAGCTCGAAGCCGTCCTCGCCGGTATACCCGGTGCGGGCGGCCAGGACGGTCACGTCGCCGGCCTCCCCACCGGTCCGGATGGTGGCCGGACGGGCGGAGTAGTACCTCATCCCGCCCAGCTCGGCGGCTTCTCCCTCGGGAAGGACGGCGGCGAGGATCCTGGCGGCTTCCGGGCCCTGCACTGCGACCAGGGCCGTTTGCGAGGACTCGTTGCGGACCGTGGCGTCGAATCCGGCGGCGCGCTCGGTCAGCGCAGCCGCCACGGCCGGGGCGTTGCCGGCGTTCGGGACCACGAGGAACTCACGCGCCTCCGGTTCGGTCGTGTCACTGCCGTCCGCAGCCTCACCCGTTCCGGACCCGGCTCCGCCCCCGTCCAGCCGGTAGACGATCAGGTCATCCAGAACGGTCCCGGAATCGGTGCAGATCAGCGAGTACTTGGCGCGCCCCGGGGCGACGGCGGACACCCGGGCCGTCAGGGCGTAGTCCAGCGCCTCGGCCGACTGCGGGCCGCTGACCCTCACCTCACCCATGTGGGACAGGTCGAACAGGCCGGCGGAGGTGCGGACGGCCTGGTGCTCGGCCAGCTCGGAACCGTACTTCAGGGGCATCTGCCAGCCGCCGAAGTCGGTGAAGGAGGCTCCGGCCTCCACGTGGACGCCGTGCAGCGGCGTGGTGCTGTTGCTGGTGCTCTCGCTCATGGTGGGTCCTGTCAGTGGGAGACGGAGGAAGAGGTCTCGATGTTGTCCGCGACGGCGGTGACCGACGCCGCGGCGTCGGCGGGATCCGATGCCTCGAAGGACTCGATCGGCGGGCAGGAGCAGAACAGGTTGCGGTCCCCCCAGGCGCCGTCGATGCGGCCCACCGGTGGGAAGTACTTGTCCCGGCGCAGCGAGTCCACCGGGTAGGCGGCCTGCGAGCGCGGGTAGCTGCGGTCCCATTCGTCCGCGGTGAGCACCTCGGCAGGGTGCGGGGCGTTGCGCAGCACGGAGTCGGTCAGCGTCTGAGGGGTAGTAGCCTCCATCTCGGCATGGATGGCCAGCATGGCGTCGATGAACCGGTCGATCTCGGCCAGGTCTTCGGACTCGGTCGGCTCCACCATGAGGGTGCCGGTCACCGGGAACGCCAGGGTGGGGGCGTGGAAGCCGTAGTCGATCAGGCGCTTGCAGACATCCTCGGCTGTGACCCCGGACTTCGCCGTGAGCTCCCGCAGGTCCAGGATGCACTCGTGTGCCACCAGCCCGGTCTCGCCGGTGTAGAGGATCGGGAAGGCATCCCCGAGCTTCTTCGCGACGTAGTTGGCGTTGAGCAGGGCGTACCTGGTGGCCTCGGTGAGCCCCTCGCCGCCCATCAGGTACAGGTAGGCCCAGGAGATCGGCATGACGCCGGCCGAACCGTACGGTGCGGCGGTGATCGGGTGCTCGGCGCTGGGCAGGTACGGCTTGAGGTGCTCGGCCACGGCCACCGGGCCCACTCCGGGTCCGCCACCGCCATGCGGGATGCAGAAGGTCTTGTGCAGGTTCAGGTGGGAGACGTCCCCGCCGAACTGCCCCGGCTGGGCGAGGCCGACGAGCGCGTTGAGGTTCGCGCCGTCGATGTAGACCTGTCCACCGGCCTCGTGGACCTTGCGGCAGACCTCGCGCACATCGGCGTCGTAGACACCGTGCGTGGAGGGGTAGGTGATCATAATGGCCGCGATCCTGCCGGAATTGGCCTCGATCTTGGCCTCGAGGTCGGCCGAGTCGATGGTGCCGTCCGGTGCGGTGGCGACCACCACCACCTTGAGCCCGGCGAGCACTGCCGAAGCCGCGTTGGTGCCGTGGGCCGAGGCCGGGATGAGGCAGACGTCCCGCTCGCCCTCACCGTTGTCCAGGTGGTAGCGGCGGATGGCCAGCAGGCCCGCGTACTCACCCTGGGAACCGGCGTTGGGCTGGATGGACACCGCCGCGTAGCCGGTGATCTCGGCCAGCTTCTCCTCCAGGTCTCCCAGCAGGAACCGCCAGCCCTCGGTCTGGTGGTCGGGGGCGAAGGGGTGGATGGAGCAGAACTCCGGCCAGGAGATGGACTCCATCTCGGCGGTGGCGTTGAGCTTCATGGTGCACGAGCCCAGCGGGATCATGGTGCGGTCCAGGGCCAGGTCATAGCCCGAGAGGCGCTTGAGGTAGCGCAGCATCTGGGTCTCGGACTTGTAGGTGTTGAACACCGGGTGGGTCATGAACTGGCTGGTGCGCCGCTGGGCGGCGGGGATGCGCGCGGAAACCGGGGCGCCGGCGTCGTGGGTGGCGCTGTTGGTATTGGTGCTGGCGGCGCTGCTGTCCTGGCGGGCCGGGAGGGACTCGCGCGGGGCGCCGAAGGCGGAGAGCACCGCCACGAGGTCCTCATCCGTGGTGGTCTCGTCACAGGAGATGCCGACCGTGCCGGCGTCCACGAGACGCAGGTTGACCCCGGCTGCCTCGGCGGCGGTGACCACGGTGCGGGCCAGGCCCGGGACCGAGACCTGGACGGTGTCGAAGAAGGCGTCCTGGGTGAGCCGGAAGCCCTCAGTCTCCAGGGCGGCGGCCAGGCGGGTGGCCTGGCGGTGGGCGTGCTGGGCGATCGCGGTGACGCCCTCCGGGCCGTGGTAGACCGCGAACATGGAGGCCACGATGGCCAGCAGGGCCTGCGCGGTGCAGATGTTGGAAGTGGCCTTCTCGCGGCGGATGTGCTGCTCGCGGGTCTGCAGGGCCAGGCGGTACGCGGGCCGGCCCGCGGCGTCCTGGGAGACGCCGACCAGGCGGCCGGGCAGCTGGCGCTCGAGGCCCTTGGGGACGGCCATGTAGGCGGCGTGGGGGCCGCCGAAGAACAGCGGGACGCCGAAACGCTGGGTGTTGCCGACGGCGATGTCCGCGCCCTGCTCTCCCGGAGGCGTGATCAGGGCCAGGGACAGCAGGTCGGCGGCGATCGCGACCATGGCTCCCCGCTCCTTGGCCTGGGAGATCGCGGCGGAGTGGTCATGGATCCGGCCGGAGTCGCCGGGCTGCTGGAGGACGATGCCGCACAGGCCCTTCTCGTCCAGGTCAGCACTGAGTTCGGCGGGCAGGCCGGCGGCGAGGTCGGCGGTGCGGACGTCCAGGCCGAGCGCCAGGGCACGGCCTTCGATCACGGCCCGGGTCTGCGGATAGAGGTCCGCGTCCAGCAGGGTGATGCCGCCGGACGCCGTCCTGGCGGACTTCTTGTTGGCACGGTGCATCAGCAGGACGGCCTCGGCGGCGGCTGAGGACTCGTCCAGCATCGAGGCGTTGGCGATCTCGAGGCCGGTGAGGTCGGAGACCATGGTCTGGAAGTTCAACAGGGCTTCGAGGCGGCCCTGGGAGATCTCCGGCTGATACGGCGTGTACGCGGTGTACCAGGCCGGGTTCTCAAGCACCTTGCGCAGCACCACGGGTGGGGTGACGGTGTCGAAGAAGCCGCGGCCGATCATCTGGGTCTTGACGATGTTGCGGTTCGCGATGGCGCGCAGGTCCTCCAGCACGGCTGCCTCGGTGAGGGCCGGCGGCAGGTTCAGCGGGGTCTGCTGGCGGATGTCAGCGGGGACGGCCGCGTCCACGAGGTCGGCCAGGGAGTCGAAGCCCAGTTCGGCCAGCATCTGCTCGGCATCCGAGGGCCGCGGGCCGATGTGGCGGCTGGTGAAGGGGGCTGAGGCGGTGTCCCGCGGTTCGTGGCGTGGCACCGGGGTCTCGGCGGCGGTTGCGGTGGTGGTCTGCATGGTGGTCCTCCAGGGCGCTGTGGGCACGGAACGGTACCTCCCCGCTCTGTCATCAACCTGAGAGATTCCGCCCGTATCTGGAGGATACGTCCTTGCACCGTCGGTGTCCGAGGGCGCTGGGCCCCGGAGCTTTCCAGAGTCGCCATGCCCTGCGCGGTACCGGTGCCTGAGAGATTCTCGGGGAGAAATTGCTCCTTCGGCGGCCGCTCCCCCGGTGTCCGATCAGTCCAGGGGACCTCCGGCGGTGGGGTTGCGGCACTCTCCCGCGCTGGGTGCGTGACGTGCCGACCAGTCTTCCACAGACGGCCCGCCCGTGGCGCAGTTCGAGGCTCCCGATGACGGCTAGGGTGTCTGTGGCCGGCGGATCACCGCCCGCACCACGGGCACCGTCAGCGGCTACGACTTCCTGGGCGAGGGGGGCGTCCACCCGGTGGTGGACTTCGTGCTCGGCAGCAAAATGTTCCAGGCCAAGCTGAAGTACCGGGCCGTGGTCCGCATCAGCGGCAGCCTGATCGGGGGGTCACAGGTCACCAGCGATCCGCTCGCCAAGACCTTGAAGATCCGGGAGAACAGCCGCGTCTCCCGGACCCGGATCCCCGAGATCTTCCCGCTGGGATCGGCCCTCGAGGTCCACTACAACCCCGCCGATCCGCGCGAGAACTTCGCCGTCCGGGACCACGGTTCCCTGATGGGCCCGATCCTGGGGTGGGCCGGCGCCGGACTGCTGGTCCTCGCCGTGGTACTGGGCTTCTCACTCGGCCTTTCAAGCTAGCCGTTCTGGCTGCGGTTTCGACTGCGGCCGTGGGGGCGACTGCGGCGCAGCCAGAGCGGGATCCCCGCGAGCAGGATCAGGCTGGCCACCCCGGCGAAGGTGACCTCTGGGCCCAGGTAGGTGAACCCCACACCGCCGAACACCCCGGCCAGCCCCAGCCCGGTGTCGAAGCTCATGTTCCAGCCCACGCTGGCCCGGCCGTGGCTGGCGGCTCGGGCGAAGGCCATGACCAGGCTGGCGGACTGCACGGTGCCGATCCCCACCCCCATCAGCACCAGGCAGGCGGCCAGGAGCCAGGGAGATTCCACCAGGGCCACGGCCACCAGTCCGGCCGCCGTCATCGCGATCCCGGCCGTGTAGACCGCCGTGTGATCGAGCCGGTCCGTCAACGATCCCGAGATCCAGCGTCCAGCCACGGAGGCCGCCTGCATCGTCGCGATGAACACCGCCGGATGCGCGGTGTCCCCTCCCGGCCCGAACGCGATCACCAGCCCGTAGGCGGCCATGCTGACCAAGAACGGCAGCAGCACCGGCCCCAGCGCCGCCCACCACCGCGCGGCCGCCGGCCCGGAACCCGTGCCCGACGCGCGGGCCGCACCGGCCTGAGGAGCCTCGCCCTCCGATGTGGTCTCCAGGGGATCCAGCGGCTCGACGGTGCCCGTTCCGGAGACCTCAGCGGCGCGGTCCGGGACGCCGCGCAGGGCCACGAAGGCGAGCAGCACGCACGTGGCGGCCACGAGCCGGAAGGCCTCCAGTGGCACCACCCCGCTGAACCACAGCCCCAGCGGGGCACCCACGGC
The DNA here is from genome assembly GCF_003386075.1 of Citricoccus muralis. Classification (GTDB taxonomy): domain Bacteria; phylum Actinomycetota; class Actinomycetes; order Actinomycetales; family Micrococcaceae; genus Citricoccus; species Citricoccus muralis. The sequence continues at coordinate 3,173,561 of NZ_QREH01000001.1, read as the reverse complement.
GGCGGCGGCCGAGGTCGCCGCCCCGAACTGCCCCAGCGCACGCCCCGCCCGGTCCGGCCGGGAGACCGCCGGGACGGCCGCCGTCGCCACCACCACCAGAACGCCGAAGCCACATCCGACGGCCACGCCGGTCACCAGCAGTGCCGCCACAGGGTGGGGGATGAAGAGGCTCGCGCCGTGGCCGCCGGCCATCAGCAGCAGGGATGACCCGATGGTCCGGCGTGGGCCCCACCTCTGGCGCAGGGCGGGGGCCGCCGGCTGCACGGCGATCACACTGAGCATCATGATGGTCAGCAGGGTGCCGCCGGTGACTGCGGTCAGTCCCCGGTCGAGGCTGATCGGCACCATGGTGGAGTAGCTGAGGAAGAAGCCGGAGAAGCCCCACACTGCGATCCACATCAGGCCCCACAGGGCTGGCTGACCTCGGACTGCGGGGTGCGGAGTGCTCACCCCCTCACCTTAGGTGGATCGACTGAACCGCAGGCGGTATCCGGCTGGCCGGGCGGCCGTAGGTGACTTGTCCAACGTCCGGCCGCCTGCCGGTCGTCCTCCGGCCACCTGACGGCCACGAACACGTCGCTTGCGGTCGCGACACTGAGGCCACCCTCGTCCACTCGCACCGCGTGGCAGCCATCGGGGAACTCCTCGCGCCGCCGTCGTGGTCTCCACCCGGAGGATCCCATGCACCACCGTCTCACTCTCTCCCCGTCCCACCCGGTGCGCCGGACCGGCTTCGGCCTCCTGGCCGCCGCCGTTCTGATCGGCACCGTTGCAGCCACCCCGGCCGCCGCCGTCGGGACGGCCCCGTCAGGCACCCTCGCCGCTGCCACCGCGGCCACCCAGGCCGAGGTCTCTGCCCCGACACCGGCCGGTGACGGATTCCGCGTGCTGCCCTACCTGATGGAGCCGTCCGCCGAGTCCGTCGATCTGGTCTGGTTCTCGGAGACCGATGAGCCGGGCAGCGTGGTGGTCGACTACCCGGGTGAGGGGACCGGCCCGGTGAGCCTGACTTCCTCTCCCGAGCACCAGCCGCTGCTGGGATACACCGACGCCGAGCTGTCCCAGGACATCAAGGGTCTGGAAAAGGGATCCTGGCTGAAGGGCGCCGAGAACTACAAACACCGGGTGACGATCCCCGGGCTGACCCCTGGAGCCGAGATTCAGTACACCGTCACCCAGGGCGCAGAGACCCACGAGTCCACCTTCACCGCCGGACCCGGCTCCGACTGGGACGAACTGCGCATCGTGGCGTTCTCGGACACGGAGACCGAGCCCTACGGCCGCACCGAGCACCGTGAATGGGAACAGTCCCCCGTCAACGGCTACACAGACGACTCTCTGGAACGCCCCGGCGAGGGCTCCGCCTGGGCCGAGAAGTTCGGGCATGCCACCCGCTACGGCTCCTTCACCCTGAACTATCCGCTGGATCAGGACACCGCGCTACAGGAGAATCTCAAGCACATCGAGGCCGCTGATCCGGACCTGATGCTGATCGCCGGTGACCTTGCACAGGGGTCTGGTTATCAGCCCGCCTGGGACGAGTTCTTCGGCTACTTCGCCGGCGAGAACGGTGATCTCGCCTCCCGGATCCCGGTGCTCACCGCCCTGGGCAACTGGGAGACGTTCGCCGCCATCAACGGCGGCTACGGCACGGCTGAGGACCAGTCCCCGGCCGTGATCTCGAGGAACAAGTACCACTCCTACTTCGAACGGACCGGCGACGGCGCGGACCAGGACAACCAGCAGTACCGCGGGTCCTACTACCGCACCGATCATGGGCCGGTCACCATCCTGACCCTGGACTCGACCAACGGTGTCCCCGACGAGGACACCGGCACCGGAGAGCTGTCCGGAGAGATCTTCTCGGGTGACGACTCGAACCTGACCGAGGAGAACCTCTCCACGGACACCCAGGGCGAGTTCACCGTCGAGAGCTACACAGAGGCGTTCAAGAAAGTCTTCCCCGGCACCACCGACGCGGACGTGGACCTGCCCAACTTCAACGAGGGCACGGCCCAGTGGGCCTGGGCCCAGGAACAGTTGAAGGACGCGCAGGAGAAGGACCAGGTCGTCCTCGTGCAGTTCCACCACGCCGCCTACTCCAACGGCGTCCACGGGACCCCGCCGAACCATGAGCACGCCGACAACCAGTCCGGCGTGGCCATGCGCGCCTACACCCCGATGTTCGAGGAGTACGGCGTCTCCGCCGTGATCTCCGGGCATGATGAGATGTTCGAGCGCTCCTGGGTGGACTCCGACGGCGACGGGAAGGGCTTCCACTCCTTCGACGTGGGTGTGGCCGCCGACGGCCTGCGCGGGGAACAGCTCGCCCAGAACGAGGAGGGCGACTACGAGCCGATCCGCTTCAACACCTCCTCCGAGTGGATGGCCGCGGCGGACGCCCCGGAGACGTGGACAGAACGCGACGGCGTGCTGCAGCTCGAGGACGGCGGGCTGCACTACGGCCACCTGCAGATCGATCTGAAGCACGTCGGCGAGGGCACCGAGGTCACCCTGTCCCCGGTCTACGTCTTCCCGGAGCTGGACAGTGAGTACAACCTGGTCGGGACCGAACGCCGCGTGTATGACGACGTCACCACCTTCACCGTGGACCGTGATGGCACCGATGAGCCGGCGACCCCTGAACAGCCGGTGGACTTCACGGACAATGCCCCGGGCTCGCAGTACTACGCACCGGTGCGCTGGCTGCAGCTGGAGGGTATCTCCACCGGCCACGCCGACGGCAGCTACCGCAAGTTCGACGACATCTCCCGTGGTGAGTCGGTGGCCTTCCTGTACCGCTACCTGGACGGCACCGCCGGTGCGGGCGAGGACTTCTCGGACGTGACGGATCAGGCCTCCTTCTATGACGAGATCAGTTGGGCCACCGCCGAAGGCGTCACCACCGGCTACATCGACGGCACCTTCCGTGCCGCCGAGGACGTGACCCGTGGCGAGTTCGTGTCCTTCCTCTACCGGGCCTCCGGAGCGGAGACCACTGCTCCCGAGGAGCCGGCCTTCCCGGACGTGGACGTGAACAGCGCGCACGCCGAGGCCATCGCCTGGGCCACCTCCCAGGGTGTCGTCAACGGCTATCAGGACGACAAGTTCCGCCCACATGAGCCGATCCACCGCGCCGAGGTCGCCACCGTGTTGAGCCACTTCGACGCGGCCGCCACGGAGTAGCGCCGTCGCTCCACTGAAACAGGCAAGAGGAGAAGGGTAGAACGAGGGTGCCGACCACGCCGGTCGGCACCCCCTTCTCGTGGCCACGATCTGGCCTCCGCGGGACCTTCCTGTGGAAGAGTTGGCCCATGCCCGTCTTTGAACGCCGCTCCTTGGTCCCCCATGACCGGTCCACCGTGTTCGCCTGGTTCTCCCGGCGCGGTGCGCTCGTCCGCCTCACGCCGCCGTTCGCCGGTTCCGTGCGGCGGGAACCGGAGGGCCTCGACGTCGGCTCGACCGCCCGGTTGGGCATCGGCGCCCCTGGGTCGCTGGGCCTGGGCCTGGAGTCGGCCACCGGCCTGGCCAGGACGGTCCTGCCCTTCCGGCTGCCGCAGTGGTTCGCCCCCGAGGCCCCCTGGACGGCTCGGCACACCGCACTGGAGCCGGACCGCATGTTCCGGGACGAGATGGCCTCGGGCCCGCTGAAGTCCTGGGTCCACACGCACACCTTCGAGGACGCGGCTCCCGGGGAAATGGACACCGCGGATGGCCGCCCCGGTTGCGTGGTCCTCGACCACATCGAGTACGAGCTTCCGGCCGGGGCCGTCCTGCGCCGCAAGGGCTCGGTGTGGTCCCGGGCCGGGCGGTGGACGGAGGAGCGCCTCGAGTCCGAGCTGGACCGGCAGTTCTCCTACCGGACCGCCCAGCTCCGTGAGGACCTGGCCTTCCACGCCGCCCACCCCGTGCCGTCCCCCGGGCCCGACGAATCCGGGGACCCACGCCGGCTGACCATCGCCGTGTCCGGGGCCAGCGGCCTGATCGGCACCCAACTATGCGCCCTGCTGGCCGGCGGCGGGCACCGCGTCCTGCGCCTGGTCCGCGGCGGCCACCACACCCCTGCGGACGAGACCATCGCGTGGGACCCGGCCTCCGGGATGCTGGACGCCGAGGCGCTCCGGAGCGCCGACGTCGTGGTGAACCTGTCTGGTGAGACCATCGGCGGGCGGCTCTCCGAGGCCCACCGATCCGAGGTGCTGCAGTCCCGGCTGGCGGCGACCGGCCTGCTCGCCCGGACGCTGGCGGACCTGGCCGACGACGGCCGGCCCCGGGCGCTCGTGAACGCCTCCGCGGTCGGCTACTACGGTGCCGAAGCCGGCACCGGCCCCCGCGGTGAGGGGCTGCGGGAGACCGATCCGCCCGGGGACGACTTCCTGGCCGAGGTCTGCCAGCAGTGGGAACGCGCCACCGCGCCGGCCGCCCGGGCCGGGGTCCGGACGGCGATGATCCGCACCGGCCTGGTGCTGACACCGGCCGGGGGTGTCCTGCAGCAGCTGCTGCCACTGTTCCTCCTCGGCGCGGGTGGTCCGCTGGGCACCGGCAAGGACCGGAACCCATGGCAGAGCTGGATCTCGATCGACGACATCGTGGGACTCTTCGCCCATGCCGCCCTCACGGACACCGTGGAGGGACCGGTCAACGGCACCGCGCCTGAACCCGTCCAGGCCCGGGACTTCGCCGCCACCCTCGGACGGGTGCTCCGCCGCCCCTCGGCCGTCCCCCTACCGGCAGCCGCCCCCACAGCGCTGCTGGGCTCTGAGGGCAACCGACTGCTGGTGGAGGCGGACCAGCGGGCCCGGGCGGACCGGGCCCAAGGCTCCGGCTACACCTACCGCCATCCGGACCTGGAATCGGCCCTGCGGCACGTGCTGGGACGCTGACCTTTAGCTCAGAACACCGGTAGTCCGCCGGTCACGCCCACCACGGAGCCGGAGACGAAGCTGGCCTCCGCGGGGCTGGCCAGGAACACGTAGGCGCCAGCCAGTTCGGCCGGCTGGCCGATCCGCCCCAACGGGGTGTCGGCGCCCATGTGGGAGACCGCCTCCGGTTCCTTGGTGGCTGGCTGGAGAGGGGTCCACACTGGCCCCGGGGCCACCGCATTCACGCGGATGCCCTGAGCACCCAACTCACCGGCGAGGTTCGCCGTGACGTTGTTCAGGGCCGCCTTGGTGGCGGCGTAGTCGATCATCGTCTCGGAGGGCTGGTAGGCCTGCACCGACGTCGTGATGATGATGCTGTCCCCCGCACCCAGGTGCGGCAGGCAGGCCCGGCTCAACCAGAGTGTGCCGTAGAGGTTGGTCTTCACGGCACGGTCCAGGTCCTGGGTGCGCAGTCCGCCGAGTCCCGGCTCGCCACGCGCCCAGTGATAGCCGGCGTTGTTGACCAGGATGTTCAGCCCGCCCAGCCCGGCCACGGCTTCCTCGGCGATCCGCTGGCACTCCGCCTCGTCACGCAGATCACCGGGGACCGCGAAGGCGTTCCGGCCGGCCTTGTCAATCCACCCGATGGTGTCCTGGGCGTCCTCGGCCTCCTCCGGGAGGTAATTGATGGCCACGTCCGCCCCCTCCCGCGCGAAGGCGATGGCCACGGCCCGGCCGATGCCCGAATCGCCACCGGTGATCAGCGCCTTCAGCCCCTCCAGCCGTCCGCGGCCGACCCAACTGGACTCGCCGTGGTCCGGCACCGGATCCATGGGCGCAGTGAGGCCGGGTGGCTCCTGCTGCTGGGCCGGCATGGTGCCGTCGGATCCTGCCATGGACCGCGCGTGGCGTCCGGTCTCCGTCAGGTCATCATCCTTCATGGTGTCCCCTCATCTGTTGGCCGGGCCTTCGCTATGCCACCCTAGGAGCACCACTGACACGGCCGGAAGGTCTGAGCCCATGACTGACACCATCCCCTCCCTGCTCCCCGTTCCCGACGACGGCTGGTCCCGGGTGCTGTGCATCGTCGCGCACCCGGATGACATGGAGTACGGCACCTCGGCGGCCGTGGCCTCCTGGACCGCGCGGGGCATCGACGTCACCTATCTGCTGCTCACGGCGGGTGAAGCCGGTATGGCCGAGCCGCCGGACGTCGTCAGACCCCTGCGGGCCGCGGAGCAGCGGGGGGCCTGTTCGGAGGTCGGCGTGGAGGACCTGCTGATCTTGGACCACCCGGACGGGATGCTCGAGTATGGGCTGGCGCTGCGCCGGGACATCGCCCGCGCGGTGAGGACCGTGCGCCCGGACGCCGTGGTCACCGCCAACTTCGACTTCGAGGCCTACGGCGGACTGAACCAGGCCGATCACCGCGCTGCCGGGCTGGCCGTGGTCGACGGCGTCCGGGACGCGGACAATCCCTGGGTCTTCCGCGATCTGGCCGAGGCCGAGGGCCTGGAGCCGTGGCACGTCTCCGCCCTGCTGGTGGCCGGCCACGAACGCCCCACCCACGCGGCGCCGGTGGATGGCGCGGCAGTGACGGCCGCCGTCGCCTCCCTGAACCGCCACGAGGCCTACCTGAAGCACGTCACCGGCCACCCGAAGCCGGAGGAGTTCATCCCGGAGATCCTGCGGGCCGGGGGCGCGCAGGCCGGCTCGGACCACGCCGTGACCTTCCGGGTATTCGACCTGGGCGGGCTCGGCGGCGGTTCGGGCAACTGATGGCCGGGGGGAACCGGGACGCCGGCCGTAGCGTCACGGACAAAGTCCTCTCCGTCATTACGGCCTTCGAGAAGGAACGCCGGCCGTTGGCCCTGACGGAGATCGCCGACCTGGCCAGGGTTCCGGTCAGCACCGCGCACCGACTCGTCGGCGAGCTCACCGATTGGGGTTTTCTCTCCCGCACGCCCAACGGCAGGTACCAATTGGGGTTGCGCATCTGGGAGATGGCCCAGAACGTGGGCCGGCAGCTGCGGGAGACGGCCCGTCCCTTCGTGCAGGACCTGTTCTCCCTGACGGGTGAGACAGCCCAGCTCGCCATCCGGGACGGCAACGAGGCCCTGTACATCGATCGCGTCTACGGCACCAAGCGGGTCCCCAGGGCCTCCCGCGTGGGCGGGCGGTTGCCCCTGCACGCCACGGCCGTGGGCAAGGTCCTCCTGGCCTACGAGGAGCACTGGGTGCTCAACGCCTATCTGCACCTGGAGCTGACCGCGGCCACCCCGCGGACCATCACCGCCCCCGGCAAACTGGCCGCCGAGATCTCCCAGGTGAAGGAGCGCGGCTACGCCATCGCCCTGGAGGAGATCCGGGTGGGGGCCTGTTCGATCGCCGTCCCTGTGTTCCACACCGGCCGGATCGGAGCCGGTCTCGGTCTGGTGGTGCCGTCCGAGCAGGTCGCCACGCTGGAGAAGCACCTGCCGGCCCTCAGAGCTGTCAGCGAGCGGATCGAGCGGGCCACCGCGCACATCCCCCTGGAGACCTTGCTGGAATCCCATCAAGCGGCGTTCCGGGACTAGCCAGGCGCCTTCCGCACTGGGCGCCGGTCGGGCGCCGGTCGGGCGCCGGTCGGGCGCCTGACCGACGTCGCTCCGAACCCCACAGGCCCCTGACGGCCTCAAGGTCGTTTCCACTGGATGGAAGCTCCGTGATGCGGATCTCCTGCTGCCAGTCCACGATGGTGAACAAGCCATCCGGGTGACCCGGATCACGCTTCACCCGGTGGCTGCCAACGTGACATCGACGTGGCCGGCCTGTCTGGTCGGCCACGAACAGGAGACGACATGACCACCGAGCCCACCAGCAGCACCGACACCCTGACCGGCCAGTGCCCCTACGGCCATGGCGCGGGCGGGGACGCTGCCGGTGCCGCCGGCGGCGCAGACGGGTCGCCCCGCGATCATCACGGCTACGAGCCCTTCCAGATGAAGAACCCCTTCCCGGCCTATGCGGAGCTGCGTGCCGAGGAGCCGGTCATGTTCGACGAGCGCATCGGGTACTGGATCGTCTCGAAGTACGACGACATCAAGGCGGTGTTCGACGACTGGGAGACCTTCTCCTCCGAGAACGCCCAGGCCCCAGTCCGTGAGCGTGGTCCGCAGGCGACGAAGATCATGGCCGAGGGCGGCTTCACCGCCTACTCCGGCCTCTCGGCCCGCGTTCCCCCGGAACACACCCGGATCCGGGCGATCGCCCAGAAGGCCTTCACCCCGCGCCGATTCAAGGTGCTGGAGCCGGAGATCCGCGCCAACGTGGTCTCCCGCCTGGAGGCTATGCTGGCCCGCGGCGGGGATGACGGAGACCGGCGGGGGGACATGGTCGCCGATCTGGCCTACGAGATCCCGACCATCACGATCCTCACGCTCATCGGCGCGGACGTGGCCAAGCTGGACACCTTCAAGCAGTGGAGCGACTCCCGCGCGGCCATGACCTGGGGTGACCTCTCCGACGAGGAGCAGGTTCCGCACGCCCACCACCTCGTGGACTACTGGGTCGAGTGCCAGCGACTGGTCGCCGAGGCCCATACCCAGGGCGGCGACCACCTGACCGCCGATCTGGTGCGCGCTCAGCAGGAGGGCGGGGAGATTACGGACCACGAGATCGCCTCGCTGCTGTACTCCATGCTGTTCGCCGGCCACGAGACCACCACCACGCTGATCTCGAACTGCTTCCGCGTCCTGCTGGCCCACCGTGAGCAGTGGGAGACCCTGGTCTCCGAACAGAAGAAGATCTCCGCCGCCATCGATGAAGTCCTGCGCTACTCCGGCTCGATCGTCGGCTGGCGCCGCAAGGCCTTGGCGGATGCTGAGGTCGGCGGCGTGCAGGTCAGGAAGGGCGACGGGCTGCTGTTGCTGATGGGCTCCGCGAACCGGGACTCCGTCCGCTTCGAGAACCCCGAGGAGTTCGACATCTCCCGCCCGAACGCCCGCGAGCACCTGTCCTTCGGATTCGGTATCCACTACTGCCTGGGCAACATGCTCGCCAAGCTCCAGGCCAAGATCTGCCTCGAGGAAGCCACCCGGCTGATTCCCTCGCTGGCCCTGGCCGGCGGCTCCGGCCAGTCCGAGATCGACTTCCGTGAGAACCTCTCCTTCCGCGTCCCCATGACCGTCCCGGTCACGTGGGCCGCCTGATCCGACGGGAAGCACCCACCATGACCACCGCAACATCGGAACTGCACTCCTCCGGCCTCTACGTCCAGGCGTTCGACGACGGCCGCGAACCACTGCTGGAAATCCTCGGCGGCAAGGGCGCTTCCCTGGTCTCCATGACGGCGGCCGGCATGCCGGTCCCCCCGGGGTTCGTGGTCACCACCGCCAGCTACGACGCCTTCGTCGCCGAGGCCGGCATCGCCACCACCATCCGGGAGCAGCTGGACGGGCTGGACCCGGAGGACATCACGGAGGTCGACCGCGTCTCCGCCGCCCTCCGGGAGCAACTCCAGGAGTGCTCCGTCCCGACGGCGGCCCGCCAAGCCGTGCTCGACGCCCACGCCGCGCTCATGGAGCGCTGCGGCGGTGAGGTCCCCGTGGCCGTGCGTTCCTCCGCCACCGCCGAGGACCTGCCGGACGCCTCTTTCGCGGGCCAGCAGGACACCTACCTCTGGCAGATCGGCCTCGAAGCCGTCACCGAGCACATCCGGAAGTGCTGGGCCTCCCTGTTCACCTCCCGCGCCATCATCTACCGCCTCAAGAACGACATCCCGAACGAGGGGCTCTCCATGGCCGTGGTGGTGCAGAAGATGGTGGACTCCCGCGTCGCCGGGGTGGCCATCACCATGAACCCCGCCAACGGAGACCGGTCCAAGCTGACCATCGACTCCTCCTGGGGAGTCGGCGAAATGGTCGTCTCCGGCCAGGTGACTCCGGACAACATCGTCCTGGACAAGATCACCTTGCAGGTCGTCAGCGAGCACATCGGCAACAAGCACGTGGAGCTGGTCCCCGACCTCGGCACCCAGACCCTGGTCGAACGCCCGGTCCCCGCCGGTCGGGCCGGCGTCCGGTCCCTGACGAACGACGAGCTGACGGCCGTGGCCCGCATGGCCAAGCGGGCGGAGAAGCACTATGGCTGCCCGCAGGATATTGAATGGGCGCTGGATGCAGACCTGCCGGACGGCGAGAACCTCCTGTTGCTCCAGTCCCGGCCCGAGACGGTGCACTCGAACGGCACCGCTGGCCATCAGCCGGCCGCCCTCCATAGCTCCTCTGCTCCGGCCACGCCGGCCGGCGGCTTCGATCTCAGCTCCATCACCTCATCCCTCCTGGGGACCGGCAAGTAGACCCCCCTCCCCACCGCGTCCCCGACCCACCGTCCCGACCATTGGAGACACCATGACCAAGACATCCTTCCCGAAACCATCCGAGCTGCCGGTTCCCGCCGGCGCGGAGGGCTGGGAGAAGCTGTACCCCTACTATCTCGTCTTCCAGGACAAGCTGAAGGCCGCAGAGGACGAGAAGTTCTGGTTCTGCGACTCGCAGCACTGGCCCACGGTCTTCAAGCCCTTCGAGACGATCGGCGGGGAGTTCGCCGTGAAATGCCTGGGCCAGTACAACGCTCGCCACCTGATGATCCCGAACGCCAACGGCATCGAGTTCCGCGTGCACCTGGGCTACCTGTACATGTCCCCCATCCCGGTGCCGGAGGAGGAGATCGCGGCGCGCGTGCCCGAATTCCAGGCCCGGGTGGGCCACTACTTCCAGAACTGGGATTCCATGCTGGAGGCCTGGAAGACGAAGGTCCGCGGCACCATCGACGAGATGGAGACCCTGCGGTTCGCACCCCTGCCTGACATGGTGCCGATGGACGACATCACCTCCGGCAAGGCCAAGGACGGCACCGAGGTGCTGCTGGAGAACTATGACCGCCTGATCCAGCTGGCCTATCAGAACTGGCAATACCACTTCGAGTTCCTCAACCTCGGCTACATCGCCTACCTGGACTTCTTCAACTACTGCAAGGAGGTCTTCCCGGACATCCCGGACCAGTCGATCGCCACCATGGTCCAGGGCGTGGACATGGAGCTCTTCCGTCCTGACGACGAGCTCAAGCAGCTCGCGCGCCTGGCCGTCGAGCTGGGCCTGCAGGATCGATTCGTCCGGCCGGACGAGCCGGAGGCCACCCTCGCCGCGATCGGCGCCGCCACCGGCGGCCAGCAGTGGCTGGACCGCTGGGCGCAGGCTCAGGACCCGTGGTTCAACTTCACCGTGGGCAACGGCTTCTACAGTCATGACAAGTACTGGAACGAGCACTTCGAGCTACCGCTCGGCTACATCGCCGACTACATCCGGCGGCTCGATGAGGGCCAGACCATCATGCGCCCCAAGGAGGAGCTCATCGTCGAGAAGGACCGGATCGTCGAGGAGTACCGCGAGCTGCTCGACGGCGATCAGCTGGCCGCCTTCGACGCCAAGCGGACCCTCGCGGCCACCGCGTACCCCTACGTGGAGAACCACAACTTCTACATCGAGCACTGGACCATGGGCGTCTTCTGGCGCAAGATCCGAGAGCTCTCCCGCACCCTGCACGGCTACGGCTTCTGGGATCACGAGGACGACCTGCTCTACCTCGGCCGCAACGAGGTCCGCGACGTACTGTTCGATCTGGCCACCGGCTGGGGCGTCGGAGCTCCCGACGGACCGATCGGCCCGCACTACTGGCCCGAGGTCATCGCGGAGCGCACAGCCCTGGTCAACGCCCTGAAGACCGCACGGCCGGCCCCGGCGCTGAACACTCCGCCGGAGTCCATCACCGAGCCCTTCACCCGCATGCTGTGGGGCATCACCACCGAACAGGTGCAGTCCTGGCTCGGGGCCGGCGAGGAGGGCGAGGACGGCGTGCTGAAGGGCATGGCGGCCTCCCCCGGGATCGTCGAGGGTGTGGCCCGGGTGATCATGGACGCGGACGACCTCGCCCAGATCGAGCAGGACGAGATCCTGGTCGCCCCCGTGACGGCACCGTCCTGGGGCCCGATCTTCGGCAAGATCAAGGCCACCGTCACGGACATCGGCGGCATGATGAGCCACGCCGCCATCGTCTGCCGCGAGTATGCCCTGCCCGCAGTCACCGGCACCGGCAACGCCTCCACCACCATCGTCACCGGACAACGCCTGCGAGTCGACGGAACCCACGGCACCGTGACCATCCTGGACGGTGCGGGCGCCGCACCGGTGGTCGAGGGCCCCGGTGCCCACAGCCACGCCCACGGTCCCGCCGAGACCGGGGAACCCGCCCATGTCTGAGTCCACCGCCCGGACGGTGCTCGTCACCGGCGCGGCGGGTGGCCTGGGGCGAGCCTTCGCCGAGGGCTTCGCGGCCCGCGGCGATCGCGTCGCCGTCGCAGACGTGAACGTCGAGGGCGCCCGCGCCACCGCCGCCGCGCTGCGGGATTCCGGGGCTCAGGCGCAGGCTTTCCACGTGGACGTGACAGACCCCGCCTCCACCACCGAGCTGGCCGCCGGGGTGGCGGAGTTCGGGAACGGGAGCGTCGACGTCGTGATCAACAACGCCGCAATCTACGCGACCGTCACCCGCGCGCCGTTCGAGGACATCGACCCGGCCGAATGGGACCTGGTGATGGGGGTCAACCTGAAGGGGCCGTGGCTGGTGACGCGGGCCGTCAGTCCATATCTGTCCGAGGGGGCCCGCGTGGTGAACCTGTCCAGTGCGACCGTCTACTCCGGCTCGGCCGACTGGGCACACTATGTGGCCTCGAAGGGCGGCGTGATCGCTTTGACCCGCGTCCTCGCGAAGGAGCTGGGGGCCCGCAACATCACCGTCAACGCCATTGCCCCGGGCTTCACCCTCACCGAGGCCAGCTACGGGTTGATGGACAACGCCGAGAGCTACGGGGTGGACCGCGGCGCGATCAAGCGGGCCAGCCAGCCCGAGGACATCGTGGGCGCGGCCCTGTTCCTGGCCTCCCCGGAGGCCGGGTACGTCACCGGGCAGACCATGGTGGTCGACGGCGGCCGCCAGTTCATCTGATCGGGCCCCGCCGCAGACCCACCCTTCCCACCGACCTCACACAGACCCCACCCGGAGGAGAGACCATGCCGACCATCCACTACACCGACGACACCGGCACCACCGTCGACGTCACTGCCAAGCCGGGCGACTCCGTCATGGAGACCGCCGTGCGCAACGGAGTCACCGGGATCGTCGCCGAATGCGGCGGCTCCCTGTCCTGCGCCACCTGCCACGTCTTCATCCAGGAGGACCAGGTCGAGGACCTGCCGCCCATGAGCGAGATGGAGGACGAGATGCTCTACGGCACCGCCGTGGACCGTGAGGACTGCTCGCGGCTGTCCTGCCAGATCAAGGTCACCGAGGACATGGACCTGCACGTGACTACCCCCGAGACCCAGGTCTAATCCGCGCCTGATCCGTTCCACGGACCAGGCACCTGACTGACGACCCTTAAATGCGAGGAGCACCATGAGCACCCCGAGCACCGCGATCAGGCCCGAGACGGGCCTGCTGATCATCGGCGCGAGCCAGGCCGGCGTCCAGCTGGCCATCTCCCTGCGCGGCACCGGTTTCGACGAGCACATCACCCTGCTGGGCGAGGAGGACCACCGGCCCTATCAGCGCCCCGCCCTGTCCAAGGAGTTCCTCCAAGACACGGTGGGCAAAGAGAACCTGATCTTCCGTTCCCAGGAGTATTGGGACGAGCATGACATCGAGCTCGTCAAGGGCGCCCGGATCGAGCGGGTCGAAAAGCGGCCAGACGGTTCCGGCGTCGCCCATGCCGCCGACGGCACCGAGTATGCCTTCCGCCGGCTGGCCCTGGCTGTCGGCGCCCGCGCCCGGCGGCTGGAACTGCCCGGCGCGGACCTGGAAGGCGTAGTGTACCTGCGCAGTGCGGACGACGCGCTGGACCTGAAGTCCCGCCTTGGCGACGTCCAGGATGTGGTGGTCGTCGGTGGTGGGTTCATCGGCCTGGAGGCCGCCTGCTCGTTACACGGCATGGGCAAGGCGACGACCGTCCTGGAGTACGGTCCGCGGCTGGTCGGACGGGCCGTGGGCGAGGACACCTCCGCGTACTTCCTGCAGTCCCACCGCTCCCGCGGTCTCGACATCCAGCTGGACGCCCGCCTGGCGCGCTTCCTGGATGATGGAGAAGGTCGGGTCACCGGGGTGGAGCTGGAGGACGGCACCGTGATCACGGCCCAACTCGTCCTCATCGGTGTCGGCGTCATCCCGAACACCGAGCTGGCCGAGCAGATGGGCCTGGCCGTGGACAACGGGATCGTGGTGGACCGCCATGCCCTGGCCTCGGACGGCACCACCGTGGCGGTGGGGGACGTGGCCAACATGCCCAACCCCCTGCCGGGCGCACCGGAGGGTGAGCGCCTCCGGCTGGAATCCGTGAACAACGCGATCGAGCACGCCAAGATCGCCGCCTACTCACTGACGGGCCGGCGGGAGGAGTATGCCGGCATCCCGTGGTTCTGGTCCAACCAGGCTGATCTCAAGCTCCAGATCGCCGGCCTGACGCTCGGCTACGACTCGACCGTGGTCCGCCGGGACGAGGCGAAGGGAAAGTTCACCGTCCTGTACTACCGGCAGGGGCAGATCATCGCCGCTGACTGCATCAACGCACCCCTGGACTTCATGGCCGTGCGCACCGCCCTCGGCAAGGGACAGAACATCCCGGCCGAGGCGGCCGTTGATGCCTCCGTGCAGCTCAAGAGCATCACTGCTGAACGAACAGTGGATCGAAAGGTACCGGCATGAGCACCACCGACCAGCACACCCAGCAGGTCCCGCAGTCACCTCCCGCCTGGGAGCAGGCCGACCCGGGCGCACACGCGGACGATCCCAGGGCCCTGGCCTTCGCCGCGGCCTACCCCGAGCGTCCCATCCCGGCTGCCGGCCCGGTGGAGTCCGGATCCATCTGCATCAGCCCGTCCACGGGCTACGAGGGACTGTGGAAGGCCATCGTCCCGGAGACGCGAACCCGGGCCAACGACCTGCACCTGCCCATCGTCGCCGCCTACGCCTCGAGGTTGTGCGACGCTTACCCGGCCGCCGACCGCGAGCTGGTGATGGTCTCGATCATCCTGCATGACACGGGTTGGGCCCACGTGGACGAGTCCCGGATCATCTCCGAGGGCTTCCAGGGTGACTGGCGCAAGGCCGCCATCCGGTTCGAGCACGAGGCCGAGGGTTGCACCGTGGCCCGTCGGGTTCTGCCAGACCTCGGCTATGACGCCGCCTTCGTGGAACGGGTCTGCGAGATTATCGACGGGCATGACACCCGGCACGTGGCCTATTCCCTCGAGGACGCCCTGGTGCGGGACTCGGACCGGTTGTGGCGGTTCGACCGCTCCGGAATCGCGATGTCCTCGTCCTGGTTCGGTATGGACCCGGCCACCTACGTCGATCGGCTGGAGCGGGAGATCATCCCCGAGCTGATCTCCGAGGCCGCCCTCCAGATGGCCCGGAACGACCTGCAACGGAACCGTTCCCTGCTGCGCACCGAGGTGATCCGATGAGCACTACTGCAAGCACCCACAACGCAACTACCGCAGCCACCACCGCGGGCCAGGACGCCCGCGCCCGCCGCGCCGCCCTGGAGTTGCCGTACACCCACGTGGACGACTTCTACATCAACGGCGACTGGCGGCGGACCACCGACGACGCACGGAATCCCGTCACGGACCCAGCCACCGGCGAGCAGTGGGGCTCGGTTCCCGCTGCCACCGTCGAGGACCTGGACGTGGCCGTCGGATCGGCCCGCCGGGCGCTGTCCGGCTGGGGTGCACTCGCCGCCGCCGAGCGTGCCGAGTACCTGCTGCGGGTCGCCGACGAGATCGAGTCTCGGGCCGAGTTCCTGGCCTTGACGAACACCCGCGAGAACGGTTCACCGATCGCCGAGACCCGCGGCGCCGCCGCCAATGCGGCGGGCATCTTCCGCTACTTCGCCTCCCTGGCGGACTGGCTGGACGGCGACGACGTCCGGCCCTTCCCGGCCGGCGGCGCCGAATCGCTCGTGGACCGGGACCCCATCGGGGTCTGCGGGCTGATCGCCCCCTGGAACTTCCCCATCAACCTGGTGGTCATCAAGCTGGCCCCGGCCCTGCTCGCTGGATGCACGGTCGTCATCAAGCCGGCCTCCCCCACGCCCTTGTCCCTGCGCTTCGTCATCGATGCGGTGCACGCCGCCGGGGTGCCGGCCGGCGTCGTGAATTTCCTGACCGGACCCGGACGCTTCGGTGACGCGCTGGTCAAGCACCCCGGCGTGGACAAGATCGCGTTCACCGGCTCCACCCCGGTGGGCCGGAAGATCGCCGCCGCCTGCGGCGAACTGCTGCGGCCGGTGACCCTCGAGCTGGGCGGCAAGTCCTCCGCGATCGTGCTGCCGGATGCCGACCTGGACGCCATGGCCTCTGTGCTGGTCCGCTCCTGTCTGCGCAACACGGGCCAGACCTGCTACGTCTCCAGCCGGATCATCGCTCCGGCCTCCCGCTACGAGGAAGTCGTGCAGATGGTGGCGGAGACCGTCTCCGCGGCGACCCAGGGCGATCCCCTGGACGGGGCAACGGTCTTCGGCCCGGTCGCACACCGCGCCCAGTACGAGACCGTCATGGAGTACGTGGACTCCGCCCACGCCGAGGGCGCCCGCGCGGTGGCCGGCGGCGCCTCAGCGGACGGCGCCGCGCTGGGCCCGGGCCTTGAGGAGGGCACCTTCATCCAGCCCACGGTGTTCGCGGACGTCACGCCGGGGATGCGGATCTCCACCGAGGAGATCTTCGGCCCGGTGATCTCCATCCTGAAGTACGACGACGGCATGTCACCTTCCAGCGCCGCCTCACCGGCCGACTGGTCCGCCGACGAGGCGATCGCCCTGGCCAACAACACCGAGTTCGGCCTGGGCGGGATCGTCTTCGGCGGCGACGAGGACCGGGCGCTACAGGTGGCCCGCCGGGTGGACTCCGGTTCCGTGGGGATCAACTTCTTCGGGTCCAACCACGCCGCACCGTTCGGCGGCCGGCACGATTCCGGCCTCGGCGTGGAGTACGGGCTCGAGGGACTCAGCGCCTATCTGAGCTTCAAGTCGATCCACCGCCGGACCGCCTGATAATTGCCGCGTGGTGGCATCTTTGGAAGTGATGGACGTCCATCACCCCCGAAGATGCCACCACACAGTTGTGCAGAGGGCGGCCGGTGTCAGGCCATGGCCGGTTCCGCACCCGAGGCGTCAGCGGCGAAACCCAGCTCGTCCAGGGAGGCGCCGTTGGCCACGGCGTCGATGACTTCCACGGCCTCGTCCTCCGAGATCTCCAGGGCCAGGGCGACTTCAGCGGCCAGCGGTGCCTGGGCGGCGCGGAAGAGGTCCTTCTCGGCCATGGACAGGCCCTTGGTGTCGCGGCGGCGGCCCAGGTCCCGGACCACTTCGGCGATCTGCTCGAGCAGACCTGAGGCCACCCGCTCCTGATTGGCCTTCATCCGGCGGGACCACTGCTTTTCCTCCACACCGGTCGGCTCCTGCACGACCTCGAGGAGGGTGCGCAGGTGGGCCCGGCCGTAGACCTCGCGGACGCCGATCTCCTCCACCTTGGACTCCGGGATGGACACCACCAGGTTGTTGCTCCGGATGGTGAGCTCAATGTAGGTCACCTCCGTCCCCTTGACGGTGCGCTGCGTACGGTTCGTGACCGCAGCGGGACCGTGGTGGGGGTGAACAACAAGCTTGCCGGGGCTCAACTGCATGTATATGTCACTTTCCTTCGGTGCGAAGGCCTCCCCCAGCACCTGGCCCGTCCACGGGCCGGGTGCTTTCCGTGAGTTTGGCTGGACTCCATTTTCTCACAAATACGGGACAGGTGCCGCCCTATGCCCTAGGCTTCTCCCCCTTGACAACACCGCCCCGCTTAATGCTCCTGCGAGCGCAGGAATTCGAAGACCTCCACCTCGTCCACGCCGGGAAAGGCCCCAGAGGGCATGGCGGCGAGCAGGTGAGCGTTGGCCCGGGCTGCCGGCCACGCATGGCCTCCCCAGTCGGCCTCCAGGTCCGGGGACGGCTGCCGGCAGCAGGTGGGATCCGGGCACCGGGACACGGAGCGCGAGGTGGTGTCCGCGCCGCGGAACCAGCGGGCATGGTCGAAGGGCACGCCGATGGACAGGGAGTAGAACCCGGAGGAGTGCGCCTCCACCACGGCGGTGCACCAATACGTCCCGGCCGGGGTGTCCGTGTATTGGTTGAAGGCACGGAACCGGTCGGCCACGCCGAACACCTCGCGTGAGGTCCAGTTCCGGCACACCTGCTGCCCCTCGATGGCGCCGGTGTGGTCCGCGGGGAAGGACACGCCGTCGTTCTCGTAGGCCTTGTGGATGATGCCGGACTCGTGGACCTTCTGGAAGTGGCACGTGATCCCGAGGTGCTCCGTCGCCAGGTTGGTGAACCGGTGGGCGGCGGACTCGTAGGACACCCCGAAGGCGTCCCGCACGTCCTCGATGGCCAGGTCCCGTTGGGCCTTGGCGTTCTTCAGGAACTTCACCGTCTCCTTCTGCGGCATCATCAGGGCGGCCGCGAAGTAGTTGGTGTAGACGCGCTGGCGCAGGAAGTCCGAGTAGTCGGCGGGCTCCCCGTGCCCGAGCACATAGGCGGCGATCGCCTGCAGCAGCACCGACCGGGGGTCATGGTCCGGGTTACGGGCCCGGGAGAGGTAGAACCGCCGGTTCTTCAGGTCCGTCACCGAGCGCGTGGAGTGCGGCAGGTTGGAGACGGAATGCACCGAGAACCGCAGATGGTCGGCCAGGTCAGCGGCGGCATGGTGGCTGAGCGGCCCACCGGAGTGCCCGACGGCGTCCAGCAGGTCCTGTGCCTTTCGCTCCAGCTCCGGGTAGTGGTTGTTGTGCTCCTTCATCTCCTGGCGCAGTTCGGAGTTCGCCCGCCGGGCCTCCTCCGGGGTGGCTGCCTGCTCCTCCATGCGCCGGTTCAGCTCCGCCTCCAGCCCGGCGATGACCTCGAGCACCTCCGTGGGGGTGCGCGGGGAGATCTTGATCTGCGGCAGCCCCAGGCTCGCATAGTGGTCGGTGCGCTGGGCCTTCTCCACCACGATCTCCAGGGCGGCCCGGCGGCTGGGAGCCTCGGATGCCAGCAGTTCCTCCACCGTGGCACCGTGCAGACCGGCCAGCCGGGAGAGCAGGGAGAGCCGGGGCTCCCGCTTGCCGTTCTCCACGAGGGACAGGTGGGACCCGGTGGCGCCCACGGCCTCGGCGGCCTGGTCCAGGGTCAGTCCGGCCTCCTTGCGCAGGTGGCGCAGGCGCCGGCCGAGCACGACCGGGTCGAGATCGGGGGTGACGGTGTGGGCACTGGCGGACGCAGCGGAAGAAGTGAGCACCATCACCCCATGATAGTCAATTAGATCCGCTTTTGACTCGCAACCGTGACACTCCTGCCTTGATTCGCCCTTAAGCGCGACATCTTGACCGCTGCCGCACCCGCGCGTTGCGTCCACCCCTGCGAGGTGGACCAGACCGGAGCAGGACGGATCAGAGGTCCGCCAGCACCCCCATGGGGTTCTCGAAGCAGTCCGCGACGAATCGCAGGAATCCCCCGGCGGTGCCGCCGTCGCAGATCCGGTGGTCGAAGACCAGCGAGAGCTGCATGACCTTGCGCACGGCCAGCTCGCCGTCCACCACCCAGGCCCGGTCGATGATCCGTCCCATCCCCAGGATCGCGACCTCGGGATGGTTGATGATCGCCGCGGAGCCATCGGTGCCGAACACCCCGTAATTGTTGATCGTGAAGGTCCCGCCGGACAGTTCCCGCGGGGTGCCCTTCCCGGAGCGGGCCACCTCGGTCAACCGGCGCAGCTCTTCGTTCAGTTGCCGGGCGGTCATCGCGTGGGCGCCCCGGATGGAAGGCACCACCAGGCCGCGCTCGGTCTGCACCGCGAAACCGAGATTGATGCCGTCGAAGGACACGATCCGGTGCCCGCCCGCGCCGTCCTCCTCGAAGCGCTGCGCCAGCTCGGGGTACCGGCCCAGGCCGGCGAGCGCAAACCGGGAGGCGAAGGCCAGCAGTCCGGGCACCTCCTGGTCCCCGCGTGCCTTCAGTGACGCCCGCAGCTCCAGCAGCGGGGTGACGTCCACGTCCACCCAGATCGTGGCCTCCGGGATCTCGCGGCGCGAGCGGCTCATGGCCGCGGCGGTCACCTTGCGCACCCCGGACACGGGCACGACGCCGGCCACCCCCAGTCCAGTGCGCGGGTCCAGTTCCTCCGTGGGTTCCGGGGCCCACGCTCCCTCCCCGACCGCCGCCGGGCTCGACGCGGCCGCCCTGCCGGCGATCGCTGTGGCGTTTGCGGTGGCCAGGGTGGGACCCGTGGCGGTATCCGAACCCGGAGAACCAGCTCCAGCTCCAGCTCCAGCTCCAGCCGAGGCCAGCACATCGGCGCGCACGATCAGCCCGGCCGGGCCGGTCCCCCGCACGGTGGCGAGGTCCACCCCGTGGTCACGCGCCAGCCGGCGCACGAGCGGGTTGACCACCCGCGGGGCTGAGCGAGTCAACTCTGACGCCTCCGTCGGCGACCCTGCAGTCGGTGACGCAACGGACGACGATCCGGCGGCCGGAGTATCCGCGGCAGCCTTGCGCCGGCGGGTGCGGCCGGTCGCGGCACCACCGGGGGTGCCGTAGCCGATCAGGACGTTGCCAGAGCCGGCGTCGTCCTCCGGGCCCGCCTGCGCCGCGCTGTCCGATGTTCCCCGTGCTGCAGGCCGCACTGTGTCCTCCGCGCCGGGTGCCTGCCCCGAGGCGGCCGCGGCCTCGGGCCGCACCCCGGCGCGCTCCTCCTCACGGTAGGACTGGGCGCCCTCGGCCAGAGCCGGGGCACCAACGGAACCAGCGGAACTCTCGGAACTGTCATCGTTGGAACCGCTGTCACCAGACGCCACGCCGTCCTCGACGGAGACCAAAGGCTTGCCGACCTCCAGGGTGGTGCCGGCCTCCGTGTGCAGGGTTGCCACGGTGCCGCCGAACGGGCTGGGTACCTCGACGAGGGACTTGGCGGTCTCGACCTCGACGATCGGCTGGTCCACGGCCACGGTGTCCCCGGCGGCCACCAGCCACCGGATGATGTCGGCCTCGGTCAGGCCCTCTCCCAGGTCCGGGAGCAGGAAGGTGCGGATGGTCATGTCAGTCCTCCCACTGCAGGTCGTCCACGGCGTCCAGGATGCGGTCCACCGAGGGCAGGAAATGGTGCTCCAGCTTCGGCGCCGGATAGGGGATGTCGAAGCCCGTGACCCGCAGTACGGGCGCGGCCAGGGAGTGGAAGCAGCGCTGCTGGACGCGGGCGGTGATCTCCGCGGCAACGGAGGCGAATCCGGTCTCCTCGGTGATAACCACGGCCCGGCCGGTCTTGACCACGGACGCGACCACGGTGGCGTCGTCGAAGGGGACGATCGTGCGCACGTCCACCACCTCCAGCGAGCGCCCCTCCTCCTGGGCGGCGGCCGCCGCGGCCAGCGCGGTGGGCAGGGACGGACCGTACGCGATCAGCGTCGCGTCGGTTCCGGTCCGCGCGACGGCGGCCCCGCCGGATTCCAGCGCGGCCCGCGGATCCGCGCCGGCCCCGGGACCGGACCGGCCGGCGTCGTACTGCTCGCGCAGAGCATCCAGGTCGACCCGGTCCTTGGCGAAGTACAGCTTCTTGGGCTCCATGAAGACGACCGGGTCGTCCGAGTCGATGGCCGCCCGCAGCAGCAGGTAGGCGTCGGTCACGGTGGCCGGGGTGACGACCTTGAGGCCCGGGGTGTGCGCGTAGTAGGCCTCCGAGGAATCGCAATGGTGCTCCACGCCGCCGATGCCCCCCGCGTACGGGATGCGGATGACGATGGGCATCGCCACGGCCCCCCGGGTGCGGTTGCGCATCTTCGCCACGTGCGAGGCGATCTGCTCGAAGGCCGGATAGGCGAAGGCGTCGAACTGCATCTCGATCACCGGCCGCATCCCGTTGATCGCCATGCCCACGGACATGCCGGCAATCCCGGACTCGGCCAACGGGGTGTCGAAACACCGCTCCGTTCCGAAACGTGCGGCCAGGCCGTCCGTGATGCGGAAGACCCCGCCGAGGGTGCCCACGTCCTCGCCGAACACCACGACGCCGGCATCGGCGGCCAGCGCATCGGCCAGGGCCGCGTTGAGGGCCTTGGCCATCGTGACCGGCCCCGGCGGTGCCGGGGCCACCGGGGAGTCGGGCCGCGGTCCGGGGACACCCGCCCCGCCGGCCCGGGTGGTGGCCTCCCGGGCCGCGTCCACGGCGTTGTCCATGGTGTCGACTGAACCGATGTCCGGGCCGGTGGTCTGGCGGGCGCTCATGATGCCTCCTCGCGGGCGAGTTCCTCGGACAGCTGGGCGGACTGCTCGGTCAGCTGTGGAGTGGGGACGGTGTAGACGTGGGCGAAGAGATCCTGCGGGTCGCCGGTCACGTCCTGATTGAGTCCGTCCCGCAGCTCGGCGGCGACCTGCTCGGCCTCCCGCTCGAAGCGGGCCTGCAGCTCGTCGGCCAGCAGGCCGCGACCGGTCAGGTAGGTGCGCATCCGCTTCACCGGGTCCTTGGCCAGCCATTCCTGCACCTCCGCGTCCTCGCGGTACCGTGTGGCGTCGTCGGCGTTGGTGTGGGCCTGGATCCGGTAGGTCTGCGCTTCGACCAGCAGGGGACCCGCACCGCCGCGGACGAGGCGCACACCCCGCTCGAGGACGGCGAGCAGCGCGACGAGGTCATTGCCGTCCACGCGCTCCCCCGCCATCCCATAACCCACAGCTTTGTGCGCCAGCGACGGCGCCACCGTCTGGCGGGCCAAGGGCACGGAGATGGCGTACTGGTTGTTCTGGACGAAGAAGATCACCGGCAGATGGAAGACGGCCGCGAAGTTCAGTGCTTCATGGAAGTCACCCTCGCTGGTGGCCCCGTCCCCGCACAGGGCCACCACCACGGTGTCCTCCCCGCGCAGTCTCGCCGCATGCGCGGCCCCGACCGCGTGCAGCAACTGGGTGGTCAGCGGGGTGGACTGGATGCCGACCTTGTGCTTTCCCGGATGGTAGCCACCGTGCCAGTCACCGCGGAAGACGGTCATAGCCTCCACGGGCGGGACCCCGCGGGAGATCACGGCCACGGTGTCCCGGTAGGTGGGGAACAGCCAGTCCCCCTCCTCCAGGCAGGCCGCGACGGCGACCTGGCAGGCCTCCTGCCCGTGGCTGGAGGGGTAGACCGCCATTCGGCCCTGACGCACCAGCGCGGAGTTCTGGTCATTGATGCGCCGGCCCACCACGAGGCGGCGGTACGCCTCCAGCAGGTCCTCGTCGGCCGGGACGGGGTAATCGTGACCCGGCTCCGGGTCCGGGCCGGCACCCAGGAGCCGGCCCTCCTGGTCCACCATCTGGATCAGGTCGCGGGCCGGCAGCATGTAGTCCTCCGGCGTAATGCCGAAGCTGCGGGCGGCATCGGTGATGCCGATGCGGGTGTCCTCGCTCATCGTTCCTCCTGGGCCGCGTGCCGGCCGTGGTCCACGTCACTGCGGTAGTCACTTTGTAACCACCAGTGTGGATCGAGCCGAGGCTTCGTCGCCGCCGCACGGCAAGACTGTGGACGAATGGCGGAAATTGCTTATTCTGGTGGATGTTCTGTAACAGTGCACCGCCTCTGTGAGGGAGGGATTCCATGGGCCCCGTGCCCGCACCGATCGACTTCGTGGATGAGCAGATCCTGGCCGAGCTCACGAGGGACGGCCGTCAATCGGTGACCGCCCTGGCCCAGAGGGTCCATATCTCCCGCGCGCATGCCTACGCCAGGATCAACAGGCTGCAGCAGGACGGCGTCATCACCCGCTACAGCGCGGTGGTGGACCCGGTCCGTGCGGGCCTGCGCTCCTCGGCCTACGTCACGCTGAAGCTGCGCCAGCACGGCTGGCGGGAGGTCAGGGAGACCCTCGCGAAGATCCCGGAGGTCTACCATGTCAGCCTCGTGGGCGGGAACTTCGATGTGCTGCTGCTGGTCCGGGCGAGGGACAACCTGGACCTGCGCCGGGTGGTCTTCGATCTCATCCAGCCTCTGCCCGCGGTGCTGGACACCCAGACGTTCGTGATCTTCGAGGACGCGGACACCCGGTAGAGCACCGTGCCTCGAGACCCTGATGTCCGGCTACGTCGGATACCCGCCCACCCCCGGACGTTGAGTTGAGTTGGGGTGGGTTCTTCGTCACACGCCCACCCCAACTCGACTCAAAGCGGTGGTGGTGCGGGGAGGTCAGCGGGGCGCGGGTGTGCTGGCGACTCCCTGGAACACGGGCCGGCGCTTCTCCTGGAACGCGGCGAACCCCTCGGCGTAGTCGGCCGTGCCGCACAAGTCGGCCTGGGCCTGGTTCTCCTGGGCCACCGATTCCCACAGGCCCAACCGCTGATCGCGGACCTGGGCCACAAGCTCCTTGGAGGCCAGGAAGGCGCCGGTGGCACCGGTGGCCACCTTCGCCACGATGCCGCGGGTATCCTCCAGCAGGCTCTCGGCGGGCAGGGCCCGGGAGAACAGTCCGGACGCCACCGCCTCGGCACCGCTGATCAGCTCCGCGGTGTAGATCAGATCCAGGGTGCGATGGGCGCCCAGCCGCTCGGTGAACAGCCAGTGCCCGCCGGAGTCCAGCGTGGCCCCCAGGTTCGCGAACGGCGAGCCGATCTTGGCGTTCTCGGCCACGTAGACCACGTCCGTGGCGATCGCCAGCCCGAGTCCGACGCCGAGGCACGCGCCCTGCACCGCTGCGAAGGTGGGTGCCGGGAAGGCGCTCATCTTCTGCAACAGCGGGGTGACTTTCCCTCCGAGGTAGCCCAGGACGTCATCGTCGGCCGGGGTGACCCCGGAGATGTCTCGTCCTGCGCAGAACCCGCGCCCCTCACCGCGCAGCAGCAGGGCGCGCACCTCACCGCGCGAGGCGGCGGCAGCGGCGGCGTCGTAGGCCTTCTCTAGTTCGGCGAGCGCCTCGGCATTGAGAGCGTTCATCTTCTCCGGGGCGTTGAGGACGACCTCGGCGATCCCGTCGGCCAGGTTCAGTTCGATCATGCGGTTCCTCCTAGGCGTCGTAGTTGACGACGAGCGTGTCCGAAGTGGGGTGGGACTGGCAGGTCAGCACGTAGCCCTTCTCGATCTCATCCGGCTCGAGCGCGAAGTTCTCATCCATCTCCACGGTGCCCTCGACCACCTTGGCCCGGCACGTGCCGCACACGCCGCCGGCGCAGGCGAAGGGCACGTCTTGGCGGACCCGCAGAGCGGCGTTGAGCACCGACTCGCGTTGACCCTTCGGGGTCTTCACCTCGCCCTGCAGTCCGTCC
Organism: Citricoccus muralis; assembly: GCF_003386075.1. GTDB lineage: Bacteria > Actinomycetota > Actinomycetes > Actinomycetales > Micrococcaceae > Citricoccus > Citricoccus muralis. Next base: position 3,148,313 of record NZ_QREH01000001.1, on the reverse strand, counting down.
AGGGTGAAGGAGATCTGGAAATTCTCCCCGGCCTCGTCCACCTCCACGGGACGGCCGATGTTGCCCTCCGGGCGGCCCTGCTGAGGGTCGCCCGTGGTGAACAGCTCGTAGCGGACCTTGCCCGCATCCACGTCCAGGGCGGTCAGCTCGTCCCGGACCAGCTGCACCAGTTCGAACGGGCCGCAGAGGAACCACTCGTCCACCGTCTCCGGCCGCATCACCGTGGACAACAGGGTGGAGAGCTTCTCGTGGTCGATCCGGCCGGACAGCAGCGGTGAGATCCGCTGTTCCCGGGTCAGGATGTGGTGCAGGGCGAAGCGGGCGGGGTATCGGTCCTTGAGGTCGGCCAGCTCTTCGAGGAACATCACGTCCATGGCGGCCCGGTTGGAATACACCAGGTCGAACCGGACTTGGTCGTTGGAGGCCAGCACGGTGCGGGCGATCGCGATGACCGGGGTGATGCCGGATCCGGCAGCCACTGCGACGAACGAGTGCTCGGTGTCCGTGTCGATCGACTCCGGATCGTTCAGCTCGGTCATCCGGTGCTGGGAGATGAACGCGCCGGCGGGACTCATCACGTCGATGGTGTCCCCCGCCATCAGGTGCTCGTTGGCCCAGCTGGAGAAGAGCCCGCCGAGGTCCCGCTTGATAGCCACGCGGATCTCTCCGGGCCTCGGCTCGGCGCAGATCGAGTAACTGCGGCGCACCTCGTGCAGTGCGCCGTCCTCGCCCGGCAACTCCTTGCGCAGGGCCACGTACTGGCCGGCCGCGTAGTCGTAGTCGTCCACCAGCTCCTCGGGCACCGCGAAGGTGACCTCCACGGCGTCGGCGGTCAGGCGGCGGACGCCGGCCACCTCGAGGGGATGGAAGGTGGCGCGGCGGCGTGCGGGGGCGGCCTCGGTGGCGGTAGCGGTCATGAGAGCACCTTGAAGTAGTCGAAGGGTTCCAGGCAGTCCCGGCAGGAGTACAGGGCCTTGCAGGAGGTGGAACCGAAACGGGCGAGTTCGCGGGTGTTCAGCGAATGGCAGTGCGGGCACTTCACGGCCAGGCCGAGGGTCACGGTGCCCCGGTGGCCGGTCCCGGTGGGCGGGGCGATGCCGTACTCCTCGAGCTTGGCCTTGCCGGCGTCCGTCATCCAGTCGGTGGACCAGGCCGGGGACAGCACCAGGTCCACTCGCACCGTCCCGTAGCCGGCCGCGGCGAACTCGTGCTCAAGGTCCTGTCGAATGGCATCCATGGCCGGGCACCCCGAATAGGTCGGGGTGATGGTCACGACGACGGCGCCGTCACCGTCCTGCTCGACGTCCCGAAGGATGCCCAGATCGGCGATGGTCAACACCGGGATCTCCGGGTCGGTGACCCGGGACGCGATCTCGTGCAGGGATTCGATGGTGGTGGCGGGTGCCATGGTGGTCCTCCTGACGTCTACCAGGTGGCGCCGGGATGCTTGCGGGCGAGCACCTGCATCTCGGCGAGGATGTATCCCAGGTGCTCGGAGTGCTCGCCGCGGCGGCCCCGGCACAGGGCGGTCGGAACCTCCGGGACGGCCAGTGCGGACCGGTCGAGGATGTCCCGCAGCCGGTCGTCCCACTCTGCACGCAACGTGGAGGGACGCACGGCGATCCCCTCGAGTTCATCGTGCAGCGGTTCGTCCTGGAACAGTTCGTCGATGTAGGGCCAGAGCTTGCCCAGGGCCGCGCGCATCCGGTGGGCGGACTCCTCGGTACCCCGGCCGAGACGCAGGGTCCACAGCTCGGCGTGCTCCAGGTGGTAGTCGACCTCCTTGAGTGCTTTGGCGGAGATGGCGGCGATGGTCTCGTCAGCCGAGTGCACCAGCCGGGCGTAGAGCTGGTGCTGGTAGAGGGCCATGAACAGTCCGCGCACCATCGTCTCGGCGAAATCACCGTTGGGCTGCTCCACCAGGTGCAGGGAGGTGAATTCCTCCTCTTCGCGGAAGTAGGCCAGGTCGTCCTCCGTCTGGCCCCAGGCCTTTCCGGCGTAGCTGAGGAAGGAGCGGGCGTGACCCAGCTGGTCGAGGGCGATATTGCCCAGGGCGACGTCCTCCTCCAGCTCGGGCCCGCGCGAGATCCAGTGCGAGAGCCGCTGGGCGAGGATCAGGGCGTCATCGCCCAGATGCAGGGCATACCGGGCGACGGCGTCGCCCGCGGGTGCCGTCTGCTGCAGGACGATGTCCTCCGGGCGCAGTGCATTGCCGGGGGTGACGCGCGTGGCCGACGCCGCGGCGTCGCCGAAGCTGTCGAGGCTATGGTCCAATAGCTGGTCGGACATCTGGCCGGGCTGCCCCGTCCCCTGTTCGGTGGAGGTGCCGCTCACAGGTGCTTCACCCCTTCGCTTTCCTTGTAGTAGGTGGCGTGGCGGTAGTCCTTGCCTTGAGGCGATTCGAACATCATGTCCTTGGCATCAGGGTCCGAGGTGGTGATGTCCGTGGAGCGGACCACCCAGAGGGAGACGCCCTCGTTGCGCCGGGTGTAGAGATCCCGCGCATTGCGGACCGCCATCTCAGCGTCCGGCGCGTGAAGCGAACCGGCGTGCACATGGGACAGGCCCCGGGACGAGCGCACGAAGACCTCCCAGAGCGGCCAGCCGGCCGACGTCGGAGGCTTCTGGCCGCCTTCGCCGGGCTGGTTGTTCTGGTTGTCTTGGTTGTTCTGGCCGTCCTGGCCGTCTTGGCCGATTACGGTGCTGCTCAAGGTCATGCCACCTCTGCCGTCTGATCTTGCTGATTCTGCTGGTCCTGCTGGTCCTGTTGCTTCCGGGCGTAGGCGGCTGCGGCTTCACGGACCCAGGCCCCGTTCTCATGGGCCTCCCGGCGGCGGGCCAACCGCTGGGCATTGCAGGGGCCACCTCCGGAGACCACCCGCTTGAACTCGTCCCAGTCCAGCTCCATGTGCAGCCACTGACCGGATTCCTCGTCGTAGCGCAGGTCCGGATCCGGCAGGCTCAGGCCAAGAACCTTGACCTGCTCGACAATCATGCCGACGAACCGCTGACGCAGGTCGTCGTTGGAGAAGCGCTTGATGTTCCAGGCCATAGACTGCTGCGAGTTCGGCGAGTCCTGATCCGAGGGTCCGAACATCATCAACGCCGGGGCGTAGAAGCGGTTGATGGCGTCCTGGGCCATCTTCTTTTGAGCCTTGCTGCCGCGGGACAGTTCCAGCAGGATCTCGAATCCCTGGCGCTGATGGAACGACTCCTCCTTGCAGACGCGCACCATGGCCCGCCCGTAGGGGCCGTAAGAGGCACGGCACAGCGGCACCTGGTTGGCGATGGCCGCGCCGTCGACGAGCCAGCCGATGGCACCCATGTCCGCCCACGTCCGAGCGGGGTAGTTGAAGATCGAGGAGTACTTGGCGCGTCCGGTCAGCAGCTGATCGTTCAGGGTGTCCCGGTCGGTCCCCAGGGTCTCGGTGGCCGAGTACAGGTAGAGCCCGTGGCCGGCCTCGTCCTGCACCTTGGCCATGAGGATGGCCTTGCGCTTGAGGCTGGGGGCGCGGGTGATCCAGTTGGCCTCCGGCTGCATCCCGATGATCTCGGAGTGGGCGTGCTGGGACATCTGCCGGGTCAGCGACTTGCGGTAGGCCTCGGGCATCCAGTCCCGGGGCTCGATGCGGGAGTCCTCGGCGATGATCGCGTCGAACCGGCGCTCGCCCTCGATGTCCTCCGGTGTCCGGACGGCAGCCAAGTGCCCGCCGGAGCTCTTCTGTTCGGCCATGGTGACCACCTCATTCTCGGATTCGCCGGGTGCGGTTCGGCGGATGTCGTCTCACGGTGCCGCAGGGGCCTGGTCGGGAGCCGATGTATTTACCGACCGTTCGTTCAGTATATAGGCATCGGCTCGCCGTTCGTCAACACGCGCCCTACGCTGAGCGCGACCGGGAACTTGACCCAGGTCACAGATTGAGATTACCTAATGATCGTTCAGTAGAGAATGATTGGAGCGCCATGACCACCACGGAGAAGGCCTCGCCAGCACCGTCACGGCTCGGCGACTGGCACGCCATCCTCAGGAACGACCCGGCCAGCGAGTGGATGGGTATCGAGGTGGAGGCGATCGCCGATGGGCATGCCGTCATCACCATGACACTGCGTCAGGAGATGCTGAACGGCTTCGGCATCGCCCACGGGGGCATGGTGTTCGCCCTGGCCGACTCGGCCTTTGCACTGGCCTGCAACCCCGCCGAGGGATCGGACGAGACGGTCACCGTGGCCTCCGGCGTGGACATGAACTTCCTCAAGCCCGGCATCCCGGGGCGGCTGCTGACAGCGGTGGCTGACCGGCGCCAACAGAGCGGCCGCAGCGGCCTCTACGACATCCAGGTCCGTCAGTCCCTGCCGGAGGGCGGCACCGAGGTCATCGCGGAGTTCCGCGGGCGGTCCCGCACCATCCCCAAGCGCTGAACCGAAGCGCTGAACGGAGGCCCGAACCGGCGGCCCTTCGTCCCAGCACCCACTGCACCCCCCCCAGCAGCACCGCACACATTAAGGCTTCCGACGATGACCGAGACCCTCTCCACGACCGACGCGACCCTCGGCCTGGACCCTGAAGAGACGATGAGCCGCGACCAGATCGAGGCCCTGCAGCTGAAACGCCTCCAGGACACGGTTGCCTACGCCTACGAGCGAGTCCCCCTCTACCGCGAGAAGTATGACGCCGCCGGCGTCCATCCCCGTGACCTGAAGGAACTGTCCGACCTGGCGAAATTCCCCTACACGGACAAGGAGGACCTGCGCCGTTCCTACCCCTTCGGCATGTTCGCCGTTCCGCAGGAGCAGGTCGCCCGCATCCACGCCTCATCCGGCACCACCGGCCGCGCCACCGTGGTCGGCTACACGCAGCAGGACTTGGACGACTGGGCCAAGCTGGGAGCCCGCTGCCTCCGGATCGCCGGCGTCACCCCGGGCATGAAGGTCCACAACGCCTACGGCTACGGGCTCTTCACCGGCGGCCTGGGGGCCCACGGGGCCGCGGAGCGCCTCGGCACCACGGTCATTCCGATGTCCGGTGGGCAGACGGAGAAACAGATCACGCTGATCCAGGACTTCCAGCCGGACGCCATCCTGTGCACGCCCACCTACCTGCTGACCATCGGCGATGCCATGCAGCGTGCCGGCCTCGACCCGCGCAAGACGTCGCTGAAGGTCGGCGTGCTCGGCGCCGAACCGTGGACCGAGGAGATGCGCCACGAGCTGGAGGAGATGTTCGCCATCGACGCCTGCGACATCTACGGGCTCTCCGAAGTCATGGGCCCCGGAGTGGCCGGGGAGTCCCAGCAGACGAAGGACGGCTGCCACATCTGGGAGGACCATTTCCGCCCGGAGATCGTGGACGCCTTCGACGACACCAAGGTCCTCGGGGACGGCGAGCACGGCGAGATCGTGTTCACGGCACTGACCAAGCAGGCCCTGCCCATCATCCGCTACCGTACCCACGACCTGACCCGGCTGCTGCCCGGCACCGCCCGCCCCGGCCACCGGCGGATGGGCCGGATCACCGGACGCTCGGACGACATGATCATCCTGCGTGGGGTGAACCTGTTCCCCAGTCAGATCGAGGAGCTCGCCCTCACGGTCGCCGGCCTGTCCCCGCACTTTCAGCTGGAGATCACCCGCCCGGGCCGGATGGACGAACTGGCGGTGAAGATCGAGCGCCGGGATGACTGCACCACGGATCGGGCGCTGGCCGCTGCCGGGGAGTTGCAGAAGCTCATCAAGATCCATGTGGGCTCGAGCTGCCGCATCGATGTGGTGGACCCGGAGTCCCTGCCCCGGTCCGTCGGTAAGCTTAAGCGGATCCACGACCTGCGCACGCCCTGAATCATCAGGACCGTAGGACCACCCACCCGCGCCGATCAGGAGACCTGACATGACGACCGCTTCCGCCGTGCCGAAGTCCCCCCGGCGAGGCCGGCCGGGCTATGACCAGGACTCGGTGCTGGAGATCGCCGTCCAGGTGTTCAACCGTCATGGCTATGACGCCACCTCCATGGGAATGCTCGCCGTGGAGCTCGGGGTCAGCAAGTCGGCGATCTACCACCACGTGCCCTCGAAGGGGGACCTGCTGCGGCTGGCCCTGGACGAGGCCCTGGTCCCTCTGGAGGCCATCGGCGAGGACGAGCGCGCCCAGAAGGGCGGCACCATCGAACGCCTCGAGTTCATCCTGCGCTCGACCATCCGCGTCCTCATCGACCGCCAGCCCTATGTCACCCTGCTGCTGCGCCTGCGCGGCAACACCGAGATCGAGCGGGATGCCCTGCAACGCCGCCGCACGGTGGACCACAAGATCGTGGACCTCGTGGTGGCAGCCCAGGCCGAGGGCAAGGTGCGCAGCGACGTGGAGCCCCGCACCACCACCCGGCTGATGTTCGGCATGATCAACTCCCTGGTGGAGTGGTACCGCCCGGAAGGACCAGTCTCCCCCGCGCAGGTCGAGGAGAACGCGATCGCCATGATCGTGGACGGGCTGCGCGCCCGCGACTGACCTGCCGCCCCCAGCACCCCAGCACGACGGCGGCCGGTCACCCTCCGCGAGAAGGTGACCAGCCGCCGTCGTGCTCTGGTTCGCAGGACCGGCCTCAGTCGGTCCAGTCCCGGTAGAGGGTGTCCTCCTTCTCGACCAGGGTCAGGACGTCGTAGGTCGCCACGATCTCGTCGTCCTGGTTGTGGATCACGGCGTCCCAGGCGACCTCGCCGTACTCGTCCGTCACCCGCGGGGTGATCTTCTGGGCGGTCAGGGTGATACGGATGGAGTCACCGGCGGCCACCGGGGTGACGAACCGCAGGTTCTCCAGACCGTAGTTGGCCAGCACCGGGCCGGGTGCCGGTTCCACGAAGAGTCCGGCGGCCCAGGCCACCAACAGGTAGCCGTGCGCCACGGTACCCGGGAAGAAGGGGTTGGCCGCGGCCGCTTCCGGGTTCGTGTGGGCGTAGAAGGTGTCTCCGGTGGTGTTCGCGAACGCGGTGATGTCTTCCTGGGTGACCTGGCGCAGGCCCGAGGCCAGGGCGTCGCCGATCCGCAGCTCGGCCAGCGACTTGCGGAACGGGTGCACGTTTCCGGCCTCGGCCCCATAGTCCGGCGAGCCCGCGATGCGCCGGTCCGCCCCGGTCTGCCACACGCCGGTGACGGCCGTGATCAGGTTAGGCGAGCCCTGCAGAGCCGTGCGCTGCATGTGGTGCAGGACGGCCCGGATGCCACCGAGCTCCTCGCCGCCGCCGGCCCGGCCCGGCCCGCCGTGGACCAGTTGGGGCATCGGCGAGCCGTGGCCGGTGCTGGACCGGGCGGTCTCCCGGTTGAGCAGGTGTACGCGGCCGTGGTGGCCGGCGATTCCAGTGGTCAGTTCTCGCGCGACCTCCGGGTCGTTCGTGCATACCGTGGCCACGAGGGAGCCGGAGCCGCGGGCGGCCAGCCGGACGGCGTCGGCCACGTCGGTGTAGCCCAGCAAGGAGGTCACGGGCCCGAAGGCCTCGCGGGAGTGCACGGCCTCGGCGTCCCCGTCCGCCCAGGAGAGCAGCACCGGGGACATGAAGGCGCCCTGCTCGACGACGGCCTCCTCACCTGAGGCGGTGCGCACCGTGGGGGCGTCCAGGGTGCCATAGGCGAGTTCACCGCCGGCGGCGAGCAGGTCCTCGACGGCACCGCGCACGTCCCGCAACTGGTCCAGGGAGGCCAGCGCGCCCATGGTGACGCCCTCGGCGCGCGGGTCGCCGAGGACCACGCGCGAGTCCAGCCGTGCGGAGACGGCCCGGGCCACGGCTTCCCGCTGACCCTCGGGGACGATGGTGCGCCGGATGGCCGTGCACTTCTGCCCGGCCTTGACGGTCATCTCGGTGACCACGGCTTTGACGAAGGCGTCGAACTCCGGGGTGCCCTCCACGGCGTCCGGGCCGAGGATGGCGGCGTTGAGCGAGTCGGTCTCGGCGGTGAAGCGGACGCCGCCGGTCACCACGTTCGGATGGGCCTTGAGCGACTGCGCCGTGGAGGCCGAGCCGGTGAAGGCCAGCAGGTCCCGGTAATCCATGACGTCCAACAGTCCGCGGGCGGATCCGGAGACGAGCTGCAGCGAGCCGGCTGGCAGGATCCCGGATTCGATCATGATCCGCACGGCGGCCTCGGTGACATAGCCGGTGGGGGTGGCCGGCTTGACGATGGTCGGCATGCCGGCGATGAAGGCCGGCGCGAACTTCTCGAGCATGCCCCAGACCGGGAAGTTGAAGGCGTTGACCTGCACGGCGGCGCCGGGGATGCGGGTGTAGATGTGGGTGCCGATGAAGGAGCCGTCCTTGGACAGCGGCTCCACGCCCCCGTCCTGGATGACGTTGGCGTTGGGCAGTTCACGCCGCCCCTTGGACGAGTAGGTGAACAGCACGCCGATACCGCCGTCGATGTCCACCATGTTGTCCACCGCGGTGGCCCCCGTGCGGTGGGACAGGGCGTTCAGCTCGTCACGCCGGCTGTTGAGGAACAGCGCGAGTTCCTTGAGCTTCAGCGCCCGCTCGTGCAGGGTCAGTGCCCCGAGCTCGCGCTGGCCGATGGTGCGGGCGTGCGCCAGCACCTCGCCGAGGTCCAGGCCCTCGGCCCCGAAACGGAGCATGGCCTCGCCGGTATTGGCGTCGCGGACCTCCGCGGTGCGGGACCCCTCCGCGGGGGTCCACCACTGGTCGAGGACGTAGCTGGGGACAGTGGCGGCGGTGGTGTGCGTGGTCATCCGACAGAGGCCTTTCTGAACGATCGGTCAGTAATGATCACCACCCTAACAGGAGGGTGGCCCAGCACACACGCCCCCATCCCGGCCACCCTGACCAAAGGTCTAGTTGAAATAGCACCCGTCATTATGCGTTTAATAGACGCCGGTTAGGTAAGGCTAACCTCACCAACGAAGGGACAGTATGACAGCCCCCAGCTCCACTGAACAGATGGCCCCGGCCGCTCCGGCCGGGCAGACCAGTCCGGCCGGCCTGACTAGTCCGACCGACCCGATGCAGGACCCTGACGTCTTCACCCTGCGCCATCCGGCGGCGGACTCCGTCCTCCTCTCCGCCGACAATGCGCACCGCTTCGTGCAGGACACCGGGACCGCCGCCCTGCTGGCCGCCGCGGCGATCGTTCGGGCGCAGTCACCGACCACCGGACCGGATCCAGCGGACCTGCACGAGTCCGTCTCGGCTATCGACCTCGCGGCACCACTCGGATCGACCGAGGCCGCACTGGCCGAGGCGTCCTCGCTCTACCTGGACGACGCGGTGTACTTCCACCACCCCCGGTACGCCGCCCACCTGAACTGCCCGGTAGCACTGCCGGCCGTGGCGGCGGAGGCTCTCGTCACCAGCATCAACACCTCCATGGACACCTGGGACCAGTCGGCCGGGGCCACCTTGATCGAGCGGCGACTGGTGCGGTGGGCCGCGGACCTCGCCGGACTGGGCCCGGCAGCGGACGGGATTTTCACGAGCGGCGGCACCCAGTCGAACCTGCAGGCCCTGCTCATGGCCCGCAACCGTGCCGTCTCTCCCGGGACCGGCTCCCTCCCGGAGCGGCTGACCGGCTGGCGGATCTACGCCTCCCAGGACAGCCACTTCAGCATCGTGCGGTCTGCCGTCCACCTCGGCCTGGGTGAGGATGCGGTCGTGCCGATCCCGGTGGACCGGAACCACCGCATGGACCCGGTGGCCCTGGAGAGGGCCATGGACGAGGACGCGGCGCGGGGACTGCGCGCCCTGGCCGTCGTCGCCACCGCGGGCACCACGGACTTCGGGGCCATCGACCCGCTGGACGCTCTTGCCTCGGCGGCCCGGAGGAAGGGCGCTTGGTTCCACGTGGACGCCGCCTACGGCTGCGGACTGCTCGCCTCCCCCACCCGCCGGCACTGTCTCGCGGGGATCGAACGGGCGGACTCCGTGACCGTGGACTTCCACAAGTCGTTCTTCCAGCCCATCGGCTCGAGTGCACTGCTGGTGGCCGAGGGCAGCCGATTCGCCCACATCACGCACCACGCCGACTACCTCAACCCGGACCAGAACCCGGACAGCCCCAACCAGGTGGACAAGTCGCTGCAGACCACCCGGCGCTTCGACGCCTTGAAACTGTGGGTGACGCTGCGGTCGCTGGGCTCCGACGTCCTCGGCGGGCTCTTCGACGCCACCGTGGACCTGGCCGCCGAGGCGGGCCAGTTGGTGGAGGACATCGACGAGCTCACGCTCGCAGCCCCGGTCCAGCTCGGAACCGTGGTGTTCCGGTTCGAACCGGGAGGGGGACCCAGGGCGGACGATGTGGCTGTGGACCGGTTGCAGGACCTCCTCCGGCGCTCGCTGTACCGCTCCGGCGAGGCCATGGTCGCCGCCACCACGGTCGCCGGCCGGCGTCACCTGAAGCTGACCCTGCTCAACCCGCGCACCACCGCGGCGGACGTCCAGGCGATCCTGGAGGCCGTGGTCCGGCATGGGCGCGCCGTGGCCGGATCGGAGGTGGCCGCATGAGCGCCCCCGTGGTCCACGACGCGATCGCGGTCGGCGCCGGACCGTTCAACCTGGGTTTCGCCGCCCTGGCCGGCCCCGCCGGTCTGGACGTCGTGGTCCTCGAGGGGCGGGACGCACCCCAATGGCATCCCGGAATGATGCTGGCCGGCACGCACCTGCAGGTGCCGTTCCTGGCCGACCTGGTCTCCTTGGCTGACCCCACCCACCCCCTGTCCTTCCTGGCCTTCCTCAAGGACGCGGGACGGATCTACCCCTTCTACATCCGGGAGGACTTCTACGCCCTGCGGTCCGAGTACGCGAAGTACCTCGCCTGGGCCGCCGAGCGGCTGCCGGTCCGGTACGCCCATCGGGTGACGGACATCGGCCATGACGGCACGGCCTACCTTGTCACCGCCCACACCCCGGACGGTCCGCGCACCCTGGCCGCGCGGAACCTCCTCCTGGGCACCGGCACCGAACCCCAGATGCCCGACGCCGTCCCCGGCACCTTGCGCTCCGACCCGCGCGTCGTCCATTCCTCCGGCTACCTCCCTGCCCGGGAGCGGCTGCTGGCGGCCCAGCGGATCGCCGTCGTGGGCAGCGGGCAGAGTGCCGCCGAGGTCTTCGACGACCTGCTGGCCGGAGCCGGCAAAGACCGGCACGTGGAGTGGCTGACCCGGTCCCCCCGGTTCTTCCCGCTCGAGTACACCAAGCCGACGCTGGAGATGACGTCCCCGGACTACATCGACCACTTCACCGCCCTGCCGCAATCCGTCCGGGATCGCCTCGGCGCGGAGCACCAAGGCCTGTACAAGGGTGTCAACGCGGACCTGCTGAACAGCATCTACGACCGCCTCTACGCGGCCAGCGTGGACGGCCCCGCCCCGGCCACCCTGCGGACGGCCACCGCGCTCGAGGACATCCGTGAGAGCAGCCGCTCCGGTGATCAGCGAGAGCGCGGTGGCCACACGGACCACAGCGGCCGGTTGGTGTTGACCCTGCGCCACGGCGAGGACGGCGGAATCCAAGAGACCGAGGTCGACGCCGTCGTGCTGGCCACCGGCTATGGCTACCGTCAGCCGGACTTCCTGGCCGGCGTCGAGGAGCGGCTGTCCCGCCTCCCGGACGGGCGCTGGGACGTGGACCGCGGCTACGGCATCGGCCGGCACGGAGACGTGTTCGTCCAGAACGCCGAGCTGCACACCCATGGATTCACCGCGCCCGACCTGGGGATGGGCGCCTACCGCAACTCCGTGCTCGTCAACCGCCTATGCGGTCGCGAGCACTACGTGGTGGAGTGTCGGATCGCTTTCCAGGAATTCGGGACGCCCGGCAGCCACGCGACCTTTGACCCGGCGGCCGATGCCGCTGGCCATACAGCCGCCGCCGCCGAGAGCAACGTCGCGAACCCAGCCGACGTCCTGACACAGACCACCCCGCCCACAGACCTCCAGGAGGCCCTTCGATGACCGCTCAGACCATGAACACCACCACTGCCATTCGCTCGGCAACTGACCTTGACCCTGACACTGACGCTTTTTCGGCAACGACCCGGTTCTCCTTCCGCCCCGTCGACCCGGCTACCGATGCCGAACTGCTGCACTCCTGGGTCAGCACGGAACGAGCTCACTTTTGGGGCCTGACCGGAGCGAGCGTGGAACAGGTCCGCGCGGAGCACGAGCGGATCGCCGCCGATCCACACCACCACGCGCTCATCGCCCTGGACGAGCACAGCAGCGGGGCGCCGGCCTTCCTGCTCGAGACCTACGATCCGGCCCATTCAGTGCTGACCGGCCGCTACGCGTGGCGGCACGGCGACGCCGGACTGCACGTGCTGCTGCCGGCTCCTGGCACGGCGGGCCTCGGCAGCCCGGCCACCACGATCGTCGGTCGGCCGGGCACTGCGGACCGCGCCGGCGGCCCCGAGACCGGCTACAGCGCTGCCGCGATGGAGGCGTCGCTGGCGCACCTGTTCGCGGATCCTGCGGTGCTGCGCGTCGTCGTCGAACCGGATGTACGGAATACGGCGATCCAGGCGCTGAATGCGCGCTGTGGCTTCCGACCCGTGGAGCGGTTGGACCTGCCCGCGGCGGACGGCGCCCCCGCCAAGACGGCCCAGTTGTCCTTCTGCACTCGGTCAGACTTCGCCACCGCCACCGGTCGCCCCTCTGAGACCACCGCACACCTGTCCCCGGCACGCTGGGCCACCGCCAACCGCCACCTTCTGGCCAAGGCCCTTGCCGAATTCACGCATGAGAGGCTCCTCGAACCCGAATTCCGGGACGGGACATGGCATCTGAACGGTCCCGGCGTGCGCTACCGGTTCCAAGCACGGCGCTACGCGCTGGACCACTGGGACATCGATGCCGCGTCCCTGCAATGCGAGGAGCAGACCGGGCGCCCGGGCGAGCCTCGCAAGGGCGGCGAGGGTGCCCGCGTCGGGAGAGCAGGACATGCTGAAACGGCGCACGACGCCGGCTGGGCACCGGCGGTGCCCGACGTCCAGCGGTTCGTCACGGCCTTCCGCGACGTGCTCGGCCTGTCCGCGGCGCAGCTGCCGGTGTACCTGGAGGAGATCGGCAGCACGTTGGCCTCCCACTGCTACAAGCAGTTGCACTCGGTGGCCACCGCCGCGGAGCTCGCCGCGGGCACGGGTGACGCCGTGGCCGACTTCCAACGGATCGAGGCCGCCATGACCGAGGGCCACCCCTGTTTCGTGGCCAACAACGGCAGGCTCGGCCTGGGCTCGGACGACTACCTGGACCTGGCCCCGGAGACCGGATCGGCCCTGCCCCTGGAGTGGGTGGCCGCCCATGTGTCCCGGACCCGGTTCACCGCCGTGGACGGCCTGGATCTGGACGGACTGCTCGAGGCCGAGCTCGGTCCCGAACTGCGGTCCGCGTTCCGCACGCGGCTGGAGCGGGCCTGCCGGAACACCGGACTGGACGCCGCGGACTTCCTGCCGCTGCCGGTGCACCCCTGGCAGTGGCGGCACCGCCTGTCGGTGACGTTCGCCGCGGACGTGGCCACGGGACACCTGGTGCACCTGGGGGCCACGGAGGACCTCTACCAGCCGCAGCAATCCATCCGGACGTTCTTCAACCGTTCGGCGCCGGAGCGCCACTACGTCAAGACGGCCCTGTCCGTCCTCAACATGGGGTTCCTACGAGGGCTGTCCGCGGAGTACATGGACGCGACGCCGGCGATCAACGACTGGCTGCAGGGGCTGTTCGCCGCGGACCTCGAGCTGGCTCCGGGGCGTGTGCAGTTGCTGCGCGAGGTCGCCGCCGTCGGGTATGCCAATCCGCTGTTCCATGCGGCCACCGAGAGGGATTCGGCCTACCGGAAGATGCTCGCGGCCCTCTGGCGCGAGTCACCGGCCACGCGCATCGGCCAGGGCGAACAGCTGGCCACCATGGCCTCCCTGCTGCACACGGATGCCGACGGAGCCTCCCTGGCCGCTGCCTACGTCCGGCGTTCCGGGTTGCGGGCCACCGAGTGGCTGGAACGCTACCTGGACGCGTACCTGGTGCCGATCGTGCACTGCCTGATCCGCCACGACCTGGTCTTCATGCCGCACGGGGAGAACGTGATCCTGGTGCTGCGGGACGGCGCCCCCGAGCGGGTGCTACTCAAGGACCTGGCAGAGGAGGTTGCAGTGCTCGGGGACCGGACGGACCTGGCCCCGGGCGTCGAACGCCTCCGGGCCGAGGTGGCCCCGGAGGACCACGGGCTCTCCATCCTGACGGACATCGTGGACTGCTTCCTGCGGTTCCTGGCCCCCTTGCTCGCCCGCGAGGGCCTGGTCACCGAGGAGCGGTTCTGGTCCGTGGTGGCCGGCCGCCTGACGGACTACCGGTCCCGGCACCCGGAGACGGCCGAACGCTTCGACGCGCTGCGTCTGCTGGAGCCGACCTTCAGGCTGTCCTGCCTGAACCGCCTGCAGTTGCGGAACAACCGACAGATGGTCGACCTGACGGACCCCGCTGGATCTCTGGCCTACGCCGGGGACCTCGACAATCCGTTGGCCGGTCGCTGAGTCTGAGCGGGACGGGGTGGAGGGTCAGGTCCAGGTGAAGAAGCCCTGTCCGGTCTTGCGGCCAAGCTCGCCGGCGGCGACCTTGTCCCGCAGGATCTGGGGCGGGTCAAAGCGCTCACCCAGGGTGGAGGCCAGGTACTCGGCGATGCCCAGGCGCACGTCCAGGCCGACGATGTCCGTGGTCTGGAGCGGCCCGGTGGGGTGCTTGTAGCCCAGGACCATGGCGTTGTCGATGTCCTCGGCCGTGGCCACCCCTTCTTCGACCATGCGCATGGCCTCCAGGGCGATCGCGACCCCGAGGCGGGAGGAAGCGAAGCCCGGGGCGTCATTGACCACGACGGCGGTCTTGCCCAGTCCCGCGGTCCACGCCCGGGCCGCTGCCACCCATGCGGGGGCGGTCTGGGCACCGACCACGACTTCGATCAGGGCAGAGGCCGGAACCGGGTTGAAGAAATGCAGGCCCAGGAAGTTCTCCGGGTGCACCAGTTCGGCCGAGAGTCCGGTGACGGACAGGCTCGAGGTGTTCGAGGCCAGCAACGCCCCGTCGTTCAGATGCCGCTCGACGTCCTTGAGGGAGGAGACCTTCAGCTCCCAGTCCTCCGGAACCGCCTCGATCACCAGGTCCCGATCGGCGAAGTCCGCTCGGTCCAGGGACACGATGAGGCGGCCCAGGACCTGTTCCAGCGGCTCGTCCAGCACGCCGCGTTCGATCGAGGCCCCTGCCGACGCACTCACCCGCTCCCGGGCCGCAGCCGCAGCATCCTCATCACGCTCGACCACGACCACCTCGGCGCCCTTGATCAGGAAAGCATGGGCGATGCCGGCACCCATCCGACCGCCGCCAAGCACGCCGACCCGGGCCGGTACCGCCGGGGCCGTGACTGCCGTGTCCGTCATGGAATCTTCGGTGCTCATGCCTGCTCCTCAGGAGAGTCGGTCTTCCGGGTGGTCTTGCTGGTCTGGGTGTTCTTGCGATCGAGGAAGGCCTGCATGCGGTCGAACTTCGCCTCGGACTCGAAGAGCATGCCCTGGGCCAGCGTGTCGATCACCGGGTGGGCCTCTCGAGGGGCATGGAACACCGACTTGGTGATCCGCACCGCCAGCGGGTCCTGTGCACCGATCCGGTCCGCCAACGACTGTGCGGCCTCGAGGAGCTGCTCGGGCTCGACCAGGTCGCTGATCAGTCCGGCTGCCAGGCACTCGGCCCCGGTGAGGACTCGGCCGGCCAGCAGGATCTGCTTGGCCAGCGGCTCGCCGACGAGTTCCTTCAGCCGCCAGGTCGCCCCCGCGGCAGCCATGATGCCCAGGTTCGTCTCCGGGTTGCCCATCCGCAGGGCCGCCGTGCCGATCCGGAAGTCCGCGGCATACGCCAACTCCGCGCCGCCACCCAGGGCATAACCGTCCAGGGCGGCGATCACCGGCATCGGCAACCGAGAGAGCCGATCGAAGATCGTGGAGTTGATCCCGGCCAGGGCATCATCCCGGCGGCGCTGGCGCAATTGGGCGATGTCCGCCCCCGAGGCGAAGACCCCCTTGGTCCCAGCCTCGGCGTCCGATGGCGTCCCCGTGAGGATCAAGACCTTGGGCGTCCGCTCCAGGTGGGCACAGACCGCGTGCAGCTCATCGACCATCACCTGGTCGATCGCATTGCGCACCTCAGGGCGATGCAACCGAACCACCAGTCGGTCCTCCCCCTCCTCCACCAGCAACGTCGTGAAGCTGTCCGGGTCCAGGGCATCCAGCGAGGCCATCAGACCGCCTCCACCAGCAGCGCCGCACCCTGACCGACGCCGACGCACATCGTGGCCAGGCCCTTGGCACCAGAGCCGGCCTCTCGCTCGAGACGGCCCAGCAGCGTCACCACGATCCGGGACCCGGAGGAGCCGAGCGGGTGTCCGAGGGCGATCGCGCCGCCGTCGTTGTTCACCGTTCCGGCGTCCAGGCCCAGCTCACGCAGGCTCGCCAGGGACTGCGAGGCGAAGGCCTCGTTGAGTTCGACGGCGGCGAGGTCACCGACCGCGGTCCCGGTGCGTTCCAGCACCTTGCGGGAGGAAGGGACCGGGCCCATGCCCATGATCTCGGGAGCGAGCCCGGCTGAGGCGCCCGCCAGCACCCGGGCACGAGGCGTGAGCCCGTACTTCGCCACGGCGGCCTCGGAGGCCACGATGATCGCGGAGGCCCCGTCATTCAGGGTGGAGGCGTTGCCGGCGGTGACCACGGTGCCGCCCTTCACCACGGGGCGCAGCCCGGCGAGGACGTCGGCCGAGGTGCCCGGCCGCGGCCCCTCATCGGTGTCCACCACCGTCTCGGCGCCCTTGCGTCCCTTGACAGTCACGGGGGCGATCTCCTCGGCGAAGCGCCCGGCCTCGATGGCGGCGAGGGCACGTTCGTGGGACCGGACGGCGAAGGCGTCGCAGTCCTCGCGCGAGATGTTGTAGACCCGGGCCACCTCCTCTGCCGTCTCCGGCATGGAATAGGTGGCCTTGCCGCCGCGGGAGTACTCCCCGGACAGGAAGGCCGGGTTGGTGAAGCGCCAGCCGATGGAGGTGTCCACGACCTCGCCCGGCTTGGCGAACGGCGTGGCCGGCTTCTCCATGACCCAGGGGGCCCGGGACATGGACTCGACGCCGCCGGCCACCACGATCTCGGCCGCACCGGCCTGGATCATGTGGGTGGCCATCTGGATGGCGCTCATGCCCGAGGCACAGAGGCGGTTGACGGTGATGCCGGGGACGTGGTCCGGGTAGCCGTTGAGCAACCAGGCCATCCGGGCGACATTGCGGTTCTCCTCGCCTGCACCATTGGCATTGCCGTAGATGACCTCATCCACCACGGCCGGGTCCAGCCCGGATCGCTCGACGGCGGCGCGGACGGCCAGGGCGGCCAGGTCGTCCGGCCGGACCGAGGAGAGGGCGCCCCCGTACCGGCCGACCGGCGTGCGGGCACCTCCGATCAGGAATGCTTCACTCACTTCGGCTCCGTTCGATGGGGATGCAGGGGTTCACTGACCGGACGGAAGACAATTACCGACCAATCGTTCACTATTAGATTCGCACCCTCGGCAGGCGGGGTCAACCAGCCGAGTCGCCACGAGATGCATGTGGCGTGACTCACAACAGTGGATTATCATCGTCCGGTGACCGAACGGTCAGTCACTAATCCGCACCGTCCTCAGCATCCCACCCGTCATCTGGAGCTCACCATGGCAGATTCACAGACCGCAGCGGCAGCCCGCCCGCGGCGCAGCGCCGAGGAGCGCAAGGTCCTCGCCGGCACCCTCGTCGGCACCACCATCGAGTGGTACGACTTCTTCATCTACGCCCAGGCCGCGGCCTTCGTGCTGGCGCCCCTGTTCTTCGCGCCGCTGGCCGAGGAGAACGCACCACTGGCGCAGGTGGTCTCCTGGGCCTCCCTGGGCATCAGCTTCCTGTTCCGCCCCCTGGGCGCCATCGTCGCCGGCCACCTGGGTGACAAGTACGGACGCAAGATGATCCTGGTGCTCACGCTGGTCGGCATGGGCGGGGCCACGGCCCTGATCGGCATGCTGCCCACCCACGCCGTGATCGGCGTCTGGGCACCGATCCTCCTGATCTTCCTGCGCATCATCCAGGGCTTCTCCGCCGGCGGCGAATGGGGCGGAGCCGCCCTGATGTCGGTCGAGCACGCACCGCGCAACCTGCGCAGCACCTTCGGCTCCTACCCGCAGATCGGTGTCCCGATCGGCATGCTGCTGGCCACCGCCTTCATGACGCTGCTGACCAGCACCATGTCCGAGGAGGCGTTCATGGCCTGGGGCTGGCGCATCCCGTTCCTGTCCTCCGTGGTGCTGATCCTCGTGGGGTACCTCATCCGCCGCGCCGTGGATGAGTCCCCGGTGTTCAAGGAGATGCAGCTGCGCAAGAAGGAGTCGGCCGCTCCCCTGGGCGTGCTCCTGAAGAGCCACAAGAAGAACGTCATCCTGGCCGCCCTGATCTTCGCCGCCAACAACGCGGCCGGCTATCTGGTCATCGCGTTCTTCGCCTCCTACGGTGCCAATGTGCTGGGCATGAGCCGGGAGTCCACGCTCGTGGCCTCCTTCATCGGCGGCCTCGGCTGGTTGGCGTTCACCATGCTGGGCGGCAGGCTCGGTGACCGGATCGGCAAGATCCGCACTTTCCAGATCGGCTACGGCATCATCATCCTGTGGGCGATCCCCATGTGGTTCCTGCTGGACACGGCCTCACTGCCGCTGTTCACCCTCGCCATCGTCATCCTCACCATCGGCCTCGGCCCCTCGTACGGCCCGCAGTCCGCGCTCTATGCCGAGATGTTCCCGGCCAACGTCCGCTATTCCGGCGTGTCCATCGGTTATGCCTTCGGCTCGATCATCGGTGGCGCCTTCGCCCCGATGATCGCCCAGCTGCTGCTGAATCGCACCGGCGCCAGTTGGACCATCGGCGTCTACATCGCCGCGCTGGCCATCGTCTCCTTCGTGGCCGTGTCCATGGTGCCGAAGTCCGTGGAGGGATCCGACCTGCACGTGGACGAGGCCCACCGGGAACACCTGGCCGCACACCCGGAGGATGCACCCCTGGTCGATGAGGCGACCCACGCGGGCCAGGTCGCGCCGGCCAGGAATCCCGAGAACCCGCAGACGCTGGGGGCACCTGAGGACCGTTGAGCCACAGCGGCCCGGGTGCCCGCCCCCAGCTGGAGCGGGCACCCGGGCCGCGAGTCAGTGCCCTATCGCAGTCCGGCCGGAGTGAAGTCGGTCGAGCCGGCGAACTCGGGCCGCGGCTTCGCCGCCGCGTACGGCTCCTCGATGGTGTTCTCCACCGAGTTGAACACGATGAACACGTTGGAGCGCGGGAACGGGGTGACGTTGCCGTTGGACGCGTGCATGCAGTTGCTGTCGAACATGACGGCACCACCGGCCTGGCCCTCCAGCACGTCGATCCCGTAGCGATCGTAGAAGTCCGTCAGGATCTGCTTGCTCGGGGTCCCGGCGCCCTGCATGACCAGGGACTTGAGGTAGTTGTCCTCCGGGGTCGCCCCATCGCAGGAGACATACTCGCGGTGCGAGCCGGGCATGATCATCAAGGGCCCGTTGTAGGAGTAGTTGTCCGTCATCGAGATCGAGATGCTGACGGCCCGGGGGGCGGGCATGCCGTCCTCCGCGTGCCACGTCTCGAAGTCGGAGTGCCACATGAACTCCTTGCCCTCGAAGCCGGGCTTGAAGTTCACGCGGGACTGGTGGATGTAGACGTCCGAGCCCAGTAGCTGCCGAGCCCGGTCCACCACCCGAGGGTCGTTGGCGATCCTCTTGAACACCGGACTGATGCGGTGCACGTCGAAGACGGAGCGCACTTCCTGGCTGCTGGCTTCGATCACGCAGCGCTCGTCCGCCCGGACCTGCGGGTCCTGCGAGAGGCGTTCGAGTTCTCGGTGGAACTCGGCCACCTCGTCGTCGCTGACCAGCCGGTCGATCGACAGGTACCCGCGGGCATCGAACCCGTCCAGGGTCGCCTGGTCCATTGGGCCAATAGACGCGGATCCCCACACCACCGCATCCTCGCGGGGCATGACCTTGACCTCACCATTGTTCCGGGTGGGGTAGGTGTCGATTCTGTTCTGCGTTGCCGTTGCAGTCATCGGTCTTCTCCTATCCTTCGGTGTTTTGCGCGGTTTCGGTGGTTCTCACCACACGGGTGCAGGCCCTACTATGCCCCGTCACCCCACATACCACTGTGGCCCGGTGCCCCGATCCCTGCAAGGGGAGTTCGGGGCACCGGGCCACAGTTGAGCGCTGGCGGTCAGGCTCTCAGGCCATCGCTTCAGTCTCGACGTTGGCCTTCTTCGGCACCTTGCGGTCCGAACCCTCTTCGAAGACGAGCTGGTAGACACCGTTGGCGTCGTGGGTCTCGCGGCCGGTCACCGGCGGGTTGAAGACGCAGGCCATGCGCAGCTCGGTGGTGGCGCGCACCGTGTGCTTCTCGTTGCCGTCCAGCAGGTACATGGTGCCGTCCTTGAGCTCGTGCACCTCACCGGTCACCTCGTTGGTCAGGGTGCCCTCGCCCTGCACGCAGTACACGGCCTCGATGTGGTTCGCGTAGTGGAACGTCGAGGTGGTGCCGGCGTAGATCACGGTGTCGTGGAAGGAGAAGCCGACGCCCTCGCGCGCCAGCACCATGCGGCGTGAGCGCCAGGTCTCCGACTTGATGTCGCGCTCAGTGTCGTTCAGGTCATTCAGGTTGGTCACCAGCATGTGGATTCCTTTCGGTCAGGACGGTTGGTACATCTGCAGGGGGCACGGCGGCGGCCGGCGCGGCGTGTGCCGCACAACGTACCGCCGTCGGTGCCGTGGAGGAAAGCGCCGGGGCGCCGAGGGACTCAGGCGGCGGCGAGCGTGCCGGTTCCCGGCTGATAGGCGACGTCGGTGCCGGTCACCTTGGCCACAGCGGCGGCGATGATGCCCATGCCACGCTCCAGCTGGTCCTTCGGGGTGGTCAGGGCCGGCATCAGCTTCAGGACCTCATCGTCGGGGCCGGAGGTCTCCACGAGCAGGCCGTTCCGGAAGGACTCGGCGGCCACCTTCCCAGCCACCTCCGTGTCCGCGAAGTGCAGGCCGGCCAGCAGTCCGCGGCCACGGACGGAGGCACCGTCCACGGAGGCGGCGATCTGGTCCAGGGCACCGTGCACGGTGGCAATGGCCTCGGCCAGCTGTCCCTTCTGGAACGAGTCGTCGGCCCAGAACTCCTTCAGGGTGGCGGTGGCGGTGACGAACGCCGGGTTGTTGCCGCGGAAGGTCCCGTTGTGCTCGCCGGGCTCCCACACGTCCAGCTCGGAGCGGAACAGGGTCAGGGCCATCGGCAGGCCGTAACCGGAGATCGACTTGGAGACGCAGACGATGTCCGGGGTGAAACCGGCTTCTTCGAAGCTGAAGAAGGTGCCGGTCCGGCCGCAGCCGGCCTGGACGTCGTCCACGATCAGCAGGATCTCGTGCTTGCTGCACAGGCCGGAGAGCTGCTTGAGCCATTCGAGGCGGGCGGCACGCACGCCGCCCTCGCCCTGGACGGTCTCCACGATGATGGCGGCCGGCTTGTCCACGCCGGAGCCGGAGTCCTCCAGGACACGCTCCAGCCACATGAAGTCCTCGATCTCACCGTTGAAGTAGTCGTCATACGGGATCTTCGAGCTGTTGGTCAGCGGGATGCCGGCGCCCTTGCGCTTCATCGAGTTGCCGGTCACGGACAGCGCGCCCAGAGTCATGCCGTGGAACGCGTTCGTGAAGGACAGGATGTGCTGGCGGCCGGTCACCTTGCGGGCCAGCTTGAGGGCGGCCTCCACGGTGTTGGTGCCCGTCGGGCCGGGGAACATGACCTTGTAGTCCAGTCCACGCGGCTTCAGGATGACGTCGCTGAAGGTCTGCAGGAAGTCCCGCTTGGCCGGCGTCATCATGTCCAGGGAGTGCACCGGGGCATCGCTGGAGATGTACTCGACCAGGGCCTTCTGCAGCAGCGGATGGTTGTGCCCGTAGTTCAGCGCCCCGGCGCCGGAGAAGAAGTCCAGGTACTCGGTGCCGTCCTCAGCGGTCTGGACGGCGCCCTTGGCCTGGGTGAAGACGGTGGGCCAGCCGCGGCTGTAACTGCGGACCTCGGATTCGATGGTGGTGAAGACGGTGGTGTCCATGGTTCATCCCTTTCTTGGCAGGCATCCCAGTGGTGGACGGCCTGCATGGTCGGTGGGGGCGATGGCGAGTGGTGATGGATTCACGTTCGGGTCGCGCTGAGGCTTGCCGGCCTCAGGGCGTGGCCGCTGTATGGCGTCGGCAGCGCTACGACGCGTTGACGGCGCGACTATTGCGCGAGGGGAGAGATGCGGTGGAGGTATTCCGTGTCATGTCCGTCCGGATACATCTCCGCGGTGATCAGCGGGGTGATCTGGTGATCCGCTCCAAAGCGCTCGGCGAGGCTGGCGAACAGTCGCTGGGAAGCCGCGTTGTCATCCGTGATGGTGGTCTCCAGCGCCTCGGCGGACGTGCGGGCGACGAGCTCGTCCAACATGCGGGAGGCCAGGCCATGGCCTCGAGCGGCCTCGGTCACGGCAACCTGCCACACCATCAGCGTGGTGGGGGCGTCAGGCCGGAGGTAGCCGGTGACAAAACCGGCCGGCTCGCCGTCGATCTCAGCGATCACGGTGGTGTCGGCGAAGTCCCGGCACCAGAGCAGGTAGTAGTAGGACGAGTTGAGGTCGAGGACCTCCGAGTCCTTGGTCATGTGCCACAACGCCGCTCCATCCTCAGTCTGCGGAGGGCGGAGCACGGGGGCTGTCGGTCGGGTGGTCAGTGCTGTGTCTGCATCATCTGCCATCCCCTCCAACCTAACGAGATGAAATCTGATTTCAAGCCCGGTCTGGCGGATTTCCGGGGTTTTGGCCCCTTCACCCCGGGATGTCACCCCGTCCGACACGCCGCCGCATCCCATAGCTGACGCGGTTGCCCGGGCAAATGTTCTGGGGCCGGAGGGGCGCCGTGAGATCTTTACCATTCCGTTACCTTTGCAACCCCGAGAATAGCGTGATATGAAGCGCGTCACAACGACTGGGAGTCGAGCGCATCCGCTCTGGGCTAGGTTGCTGGAATGACCTTCTCGACCTCGCAGATCCCTGCGCCGCCCTCCGCCGCACGCCCCCAGGTGCTCGGCCGCACCGAGCAGCTGACGCGCGTCCAGCTGTTCGCGGCACAGCAGCACGGGGCACGCGAGCGGACCGGGACCCTGAGGACGGGGCCTTGGTCCCTGGACCCGGAAGGGCGCCCCACCGGGCTCTCAGCTGCCGTGCTGCTGGACAACACGCTGGCACGAGCCATCCGCGCGGCCGCCATGGACCTGGACTGGATCGTCACCACCGAGCTGCAGTTGAACTTCAACGGCCCCTACCCCGCCGAGGGGGCCGTCCTGGAGTCCTGGGCGAGCGCGGCCGCCGTCGATTCCCTGGGTGGCATGGCCCAGGCCACCCTGCAGGATGCCGAGGGAACGGTCTACGTCCACGCCACGGGGTGGTTCCAGAGCGTCGGCCCGAGCTCCAGTGCCACAGCGGACCAGTACAGCCGCCTGGCCTCGCTCCCGCTCGGTCCAGAGACAGAGGTATCCCTGGCCTCGCTCGTGGGAATGCAGGGCAACACCGTGCCGACCGAGGGCGAACGGCCCTCCGTCACCGACCACTTCCAGAACGGTCCGCAGTTTGCCGAGAACGACGAGCTGATGAACCCCCAGGGCGCGGTGCACGGCGGCGCGCTGACCATCATGTCCGGGCTGGCGGCCCAGCAGCCCATGCCGGACCGGACGGGATTCGACCTGCAGTCGCTGCGAGTCCTGTTCCTCCGTCCGGCCGGGGGCCCCATCGCCACACGCACCCGGGTGCGCCATGCAGGGCGCTCCCTGCGCATCGTGGATGTCGAGCTGGTGGCCGGCGGGGCCGGCGTCGGGCATCTTGCCCAGGCCAAGCCGTTCGTCCAGGCCGAGGCGGTGTTCCGCGCCGCGCGCTGACAACCCGCGAGCGGAGCCGCCATGGCCACGGCCACGGCCGAGCACCCACGGCCACCACCGAGCACACCGCAGCCACCGGGACCGTCACCGTGCACAAAGGCCCGCCAGCCCCGGTCAGGGGGCTGGCGGGCCTTCTTACGCTCGTTCACACCCGCGCGCTGGAGGGCGACACGGCAGAGAACGGCAGGGTGCAGGACCTGTCAGGCGGCCTGCTTGGCGTGCTTGGAGTCCTTGCCGCGATCCAGGCCCAGGTCCTTCAGCGGTGTGCCGTCGATGGCCTGGACCATGACGTCCTCGGCCTCGACCACGGAGACGTCCAGGACGATGGCGACCTCGGCCGCGAGGATCTCCACGGCATCGCGGTACAGAGTGCGCTCCGCCATGGACAGGTCCTTCTCGGCTTGACGGCGGTGCAGGTCGCGGACCACTTCGGCCACGCGGGGCAGGTCACCGGTCGCCAGCTTCTCCTGGAAGGCCTTCAGCCGGCGGGACCACTGCTCCTCGACGTACTCGCTCGGCTTCGCGAGGAGGGACATCAGCTTGCGGACCTGGGTGTGGCTGCTGACATCGCGGACACCGATGTCCTTCACCATCGATTCGGGAACGGAGATGCGCAATCCCTTGTCCTGGATTTCCAGTTCCACATACGCGACGTCCTTACCCTTCAATTGCCGGACCTGACGATCGAGAACGATCGCGGGGCCGTGGTGGGGATGGACAACAAACTGACCGGGAACCAGACGCATGGGTGGGATGCACCTTCCTGTTGCTTACACCGAACCGTCACCGGGGGAGGCGGAAGCTCACCACCGGAAATTGACCTATTCATTTTCTCATTATTTCTTTCAGAAAACAAATCAGGGGCGTGTCCTTGAACCCAGAGGACGGCAGGATGCCCTATCCTCTCGGCAACCTGCGCCGCTTGGGGCGTACTGGTGTGGCCGCGGCATCCCCGGGGGCAGGACCCTCCGCACCAGCTGGTCCGGCTGGCGTCCTTTTCTCCTCCCTGGCGCCTGCCCCGGTGGCTCCGAAGACGGGGACACCGGCTGGGTCACCGTCGCTGAGTCGGCTGCCAGCCGAACCGCCCGCCAAGGGACTCGGCTCGGAGAAGTCCCCGGCGGCATAGCGAAACGTCCCGAGGATGCGGTTGAGGTCGGTCAGCACCCCCGCGGGCAGACCGAGGTCGGTGAAGACCTCGCGGTTGAGCTCCCGGGCCGCCTGCAGTGCCAGGTCACGGCCCTGTGGAGTGATGGCGATGAGATTCGCCCGGCCGTCCGTGGGATGCGGCCGCCGCTCCACGAGACCGGCCTGCCCCAAGCGCTCCACGGTGTTGGTGACCGAGGTGGGATGGACCTGGAGCCGGCTCGAGGCTTTGGCCAGCGGCATCGCCCCCGTCCGGGAGAATCCCAGCAGGGTCAGCATCTCAAAGCGGGCGAACGTCAGGTCCAGGGGGCGCAGCACAGCATCGATCCGGGCCATGAGGATCTGCTGCACACGGAACAGGGAGGTCACCGCGGCCATGGCGTCGGCGGACTCCCCCCACCCGTGGCCCGCCCAGTTCTGGTGGGCCTGCGCCACGGGGTCGTGCTGGAGCGGAGGCGTCACGGCGCGGGATCTCCCGTCCCGATCGACGGCCGGGCGTGCCTCTGGACGTCTCGCCCGCCGTTCCAGGTGAACTCGGGGGTCCGCTTGGCCAGGAAGGCACCGACCCCCGCCTCGGCGTCCCCGGCGGTCGCCATCAGTTGCTGCCAATGCTCGTTGGCCCGCGCGAGTTCGGCCCCGCCGTGCTCCCCGTCGCCCGCTGAGTCAATGGTGTCCACGATGTCCTTCATGGCCTGGATGGACAGCTGGGAGCGGGACGCGAGCCGCTCGGCGAATGCGTCCACCTCGTCCCAGAAGGACTCGGCGGGGTGCACCGCCTGGACCAGGCCCAGCACGCGGGCCCGTTCGGCGTCCACGAAGTCCCCGCTGAACAGCAGGTATTTGGCGGTGGCCGGCCCGGCGATGCGCACGAGCCGCTCGATCCCTGCGGTCGGGTACACGATGCCGATCTTGGCCGGGGTGATCCCGAAGGTCGCCGACGAGGAGGTCAGCCGGATGTCGCAGGCCGCCGCGATCTGCCAGGCGCCGCCCAGGCAGTAGCCCTGGACTGCGGCGATGGTGGGCTTGTGCAGTCCGGCCAGGGCCGCCTCGCCGGCGGCCACGGCACCGCCGTCATGCCGCCCGGAGTCCTCGTCCCGCAGGATCGCCCGCAGATCGGAGATGTCCGCCCCGGCGGAGAAGTCCGCGCCGGCCCCGCGGACGACGACGGCCCGCACCGATGCGTCATCGGCCAGTCTGGCGCAGGCCGGCTCCAGAGCCCGCCACATGGCCTCCGTCATGGTGTTGCGCCGCCCCGGGTTGGACAGGGTCACGGTGGCGATGGCCCCCTGCTGCGAGATCTCCACCGTCCCGCCGGGCACGGTGGTCCCGGGTGCCGTCCCCGCGCTCACGGCCGACTGCCCGCCGGCAGGTGTGCCTGCACGATGCCCGCCTCGACGAGGCCGGCGATCTGGCCCTCGTCCAGGCCCAGGTTCTCGAGTACGGACCGGGTGTCCTCACCGAGGGCCGGCGGCGCCTTGCGCACGCCAGTGGCGGTGCCGTTGATGCTCAGCGGGCCGCGCAGCAGCGGCAGTGCCGTACCGTCCAGCCTCCTCACGGTCTGCACCATGTCCAAGGCCTGCACCTGGGGATCATCGAAGGCCTGCTCATAGGTGTAGATCGGCCCCGTGGGGATGCCCGCGGCACGGAAGGCCTCGATCCATTCCAGTCCGGGCCGGTGCACCAGCTTCTGTTCGATCAGCTCGGTCAGTTCGGCGCGGTGCTCCGAGCGGTCACGCCCCACGGCGAAGCGCGGATCGTCCTCGAGCTCTGGGGCGCCGATGATCGCGCAGAACTTGACCCAATGGGCCTGGTTGCCCACCGCGATGATCGCCGGGATGTCCGCCGTCTGGAACACCCCGTAAGGGGAGAGCACCGGGTGGTTGTTGCCCTGCGGCACCGGAACCGCGCCGGTGGACAGGTAGTTCTGACCCTGGAAAGCCGAGACGGCCAGCCCGGCCTCCAACAGCGAGGTCCCCACCTCGTGGCCGTGACCGCCGTTGCCGGCGCGGCCGGCCAACGAGGCGCAGATCCCCACGGCGGTGAAGACGCCCGCGTAGAGGTCCATCACCGGCACCCCCACCCGCGTGGGGGACTTCGCGTCCGGTCCGGTCACGGACATCAGTCCGGACATCCCCTGGGCCACCTGGTCCAGCCCGGCGGCCTGGGCCAGCGGGCCGGTGGTCCCGAAGCCAGAGACCGAGGCGATGACGAGCGCAGGATTCGCCTCGCGCAGTGCCTCCGGATCCAGCCCCATGGTGGCCAGCACGCCGGGTCGGAAGTTCTCCACCAGCACGTCCGCGGACACCGCGAGGTCCCACAGCAGCTTCCGGCCGGCCTCCGTGTAGAAGTCCACCGCGATCGACCGCTTGTTCCGGTTCGTGGAGTCGAAGTAGAGCGAGTGCTCGTCCTCGAACGGCGGCCAGGAGCGGGTGGAGTCCCCGCCCTTGGCGGACTCCACCTTGATGACGTCCGCCCCCAGGTCGCCCAGCAGCGCCGTGCAGTACGGCCCTGCCAGTGCCCGGGACAGGTCCATCACGGTGAACCCGGCCAGCGGCAGCCCCGCGCCGGCCGCGGCGGGTGCCGCGCCGCCGTCGGGCACGGTATTGTCCGCAATCTTGTCCGCCATGCTCAACCCCGCAGCTTGACGTTGATCTGCTTGATCTGGGTGAAGCCCTCGAGCATGCCCTCCAGCGAGGCCTCTCGGCCCATGCCGGACTGCTTGTACCCGCCGTAGGACTGGCCCACCACCTGGCCGCCGCCCTGGTTGACCTGCACCCAGCCGGACTCGATCCGATGCGCGGTGTTCAGGGCGTTGTCCAGGTCATGGGTCCAGACGTAGGCGGCCAACCCGTAGTGGGACTCGTTGGCCATCTGGATGACCTCGTCCACGTCCTTCCACTTGATCGCGACGAGGACGGGTCCGAAGATCTCCTCCTGGGCCAGCCGGAAGTCGTTCCGCGCCCCGCCGAAGATGGTCGGCACGTGGTAGAAGCCCTCGGTCAGCGGGCCTTCGGTGGGCGCGGAGCCACCGAGCACGGTGGTCAGGTCCGGGTGGTTCCGGCCGTCCTCGAGGAAGCCAGAGATCTGGTCGAACTGGGACTGGTTGATGACCGCGCCCATGTCCGTGGCCTCGTCCAGCGGGTCGCCGACAACCATCGCCCCCAGGCGTCCGGCGAGCTTCTCCAGCATCTCGTCATAGATGTCCTCGTGCAGGAACAACCGGGACCCGGCGGTACAGGACTGGCCCTGCCGGGCGAAGCGCGAGGAGAGCATCAACCCGTCCAGGATGCCCTCGTCCTCGACCGCGTCCGGGAACACGATGGACGGGTTCTTGCCGCCCAGCTCCAGGGACAGGTGCGCCAGCCGCTCGGAGGCCTGCGCGGCCACCCCGCGGCCCACCTCGGTGGAGCCCGTGAAGGAGACCTTGTCCACGCCCGGGTGGGTGGACAGTGCGTTGCCGATGACGGAGCCGCGCCCGGTCAGGGAGTTCACGACGCCGGCCGGCACGTGCCGCTGGCAGACCTGGGCCAGGTACTGGATGGTCAGGGGCGCGTCATCCGCGGCCTTGAGGATGACCGTGTTCCCGGCCGCCAGGGCGGCCGGGACCTTGAAGGCGGCGATCATCAGCGGGGAGTTCCACGGCAGGATGCAGGCGACCACGCCCAGCGGCTCCCGGCGGGTGTACTGCAGCTGCTGGTCCCCCGCCGGCAGGGTGACGCCCTTGGCCTCCCCGGCCACACCGGCGAAGTAACGGAACAGGGACACCAGGGTGGTGACCTCGGGACGGGCCTGGGAGCGCAGGGCGTTGCCGGTGTCCAGGGCCGTGAGCTGGGCGAACTTCTCGGCCTCGGCCTCGATGTCGTCCGCGATGGCCAGCAGCGCCTTCGCCCGGCCCGTGAAGTGCGCACTGCGCCAGTCCGGGAAGGCCCGACGCGCGGCGGCCACCGCGCGGTCCACATCCTCGACCCCGGCGGCCGGCACCCGGCCGATGACCTCACCGCGCCGGGCCGGGTTGCGCACGTCCCGCCATTCGCCGGTCGAGGCCTCAGTGGCGCGCCCGTCAATCCACAGCAATTGCTCGACGCCGGCCAGGATGCCTGCCGCTCGATCGTCCAGGATGATCTCAGTCATGGTGTTCCTCTTTCTCGAAACTCAGCGGTGGGTGAAGGTCGCCTGGCGCTTGTCCACGAACGCGGCCATGCCTTCCTTCTGATCCTCGGTGGCGAAGCAGGCGTGATTCATCCGGCGCTCGTAGAGCAGCCCCTCACTCAGACTGGACTCGTAGGAGCGGTTGACGGACTCCTTGGCGATCATCGCGATGGGCTTGGACATTCCCGCGATAGTCGCGGCCAGCTCAGCGGCCTCGGAGGCCAGCGCGGCCACGGGGACCACGCGGGCCACGAGCCCGGAACGCTCGGCCTCGTCGGCCCCCATGGTCCGCCCGGTCAGGACCATCTCCATGGCCTTGGACTTGCCGATGGCCCGGGTGAGCCGCTGGGAGCCGCCCATGCCCGGGATGATGCCGAGCTTGATCTCCGGCTGGCCGAACTTCGCGTTGTCCGCGGCGATGATGATGTCCGCGATCATCGCCAACTCGCAGCCGCCGCCCAGCGCGTGGCCGGCCACGGCCGAGATGACCGGGGTGCGCACCGCGGCGAGCCGGTCCCAGGCTCCGAAGAGATCCGCCGCGTAGACATCGGCGAAGGTACGGGTGGCCATCTCCTTGATGTCCGCCCCGGCAGCGAAGGCCTTCTCGGAGCCGGTGATGATGATGGCGCCGATCTCGGGATCCGCGTCGAAGCCCTCGGCGGCCCGGAGCAGCTCGTCGGTGAGCTGCAGGTTGAGGGCATTCAGGGCCTTCGGCCGGTTCAGCGTGATGGTGGCGACGCGTCCGGAGATGCTGGTCAGGATGGTTTCGTAGGTGCTGTCTGCGGTGCTGTTGTCAGAGGTCATGGTGTTCCTTGTTCTTCTCTGGTCTAGGGTCTCAGGCGGCGGAGGTGGACTTCTCGCGGATCAGCTCGATGATCCCCGAGAAGTCCTTGGTGCCACCCTCACCTTCGGCGAAGGCCACATACATTTCCTCGGCCAGCAGGCCCATGCGGCCTTCGATACCGGTCGACTCGATGGCGCTCTTGGCCAGCCCGAGGTCCTTGGCCATCAAGGCGCCGGCGAATCCAGGCTTGAAGTCGCGATTGGCCGGGGAGGTCGGCACGGGTCCGGGAACCGGGCAATTGGTGGTCAGCGCCCAGCACTGGCCGGTGGCGTTGGAGGCCACGTCGAACAGGGCCTCGTTGCTCAGGCCCAGCTTCTCCCCCAGCACGAAGGCCTCGGACACGGCGATCATGGAGGCTCCGAGGATCATGTTGTTGCAGACCTTGGCGGCCAGGCCGTTGCCGGCGGGGCCACAGTGCACGATCCTCTTGCCGACCACCTCGAGCACGGGCATGGCCTCGGCGACGTCTGCCGCGTCACCCCCGACCATCATCGCCAGCGTGCCCGCCTCGGCCCCGACCGTGCCGCCGGACACCGGGGCGTCCAGCACCCGGTGCCCGGCCGCCGTCGTGAGTTCGCGGACCGTCACCGAGTCTTCCACCGCGATGGTGGAGCAGTCCATGAACAGGGTGTTGGGAGCCGCTGCGGCCAGCAGGCCATCAACCGGGTCCCGGCCGTCGGCGCCGTCGGAGCCTTTCAGGGCACCCACCACATGACGGCCGGCCGGCAGCATGGTGATGACGAGGCTTCGCGGCGTGCTTGCCGCGCTACGTACGGCTTCGGCACCGGAGGATGCGATCTCGACGCCGGCCGCCTGGGCCTTCTCCAGGGCCTCGGGGACCAGGTCGAATCCGATGACCCGGTAGCCCGCGGCCGCCAGGTTGTGAGCCATCGGGCCGCCCATGTTCCCCAGGCCGATGAAGGCGATGGTCGGCAACCCGGCCGGGCCTCCGGCTGCGTCGGCTCCGGGGGAGGTGACGGTGGCTGCGGTGTTCTCGGTCATGTCAGGTTCTCCTGGAGTTGAATGGTCAGTTGCGGGACCCGGAGGTCACGGGGTCAAAGGCTGAGAAGACGGAGTCCGCCGGGACGCCCTCAAGGGTGGACGGGTCCCACTGCGGATTGCGGTCCTTGTCCACGAGCTGGGCACGGATGCCCTCGCGCATATCGTGACCGCGCAGCAGGTGGTGGCCCACGGTGGCGTCCTGCGCCAACACCTCGTGCACGGTGGACATCTGAGCGGCCCGGCGGATGAGTTCCAGGGTGATCTTCACGGAGGTCGGCGACTTGGCCAGGATCGCGGATGCGGCCTCGGTCGCCGCCGGGTCGCCATGGGCCTGGAGTGTGGCGACGATCCCCTCGGCCGTGTCCTGCGCGTAGGCGGACTCGATCCAGTCGCGCTGCTGCATCAGCGGGGATTCGGGCACCGCAGCACCCGTGGCGGCGACCGCGGCGATGGCCTCCTCCGCGCCGGTGGTCTCCAGCGCGGTGGCCAGCTGCTCCAGCTGGGAGGACTCCACGTAGTGGTCGGCGAAGCCGAGGGCCAGCGCGTCGGCACCGGTCACGTGCGTGGAGGTCAGACCCATGTGGTGACCGAAGCCGGAGGGAGCGCGCGAGAGCAGCCAGGCCCCGCCGACGTCAGGAAAGAAGCCGATGCCGGTCTCCGGCATCCCCAGACGGGTGCGCTCGGTGACGATGCGGTGCGAGCCGTGCGCGGAGACACCGACGCCACCGCCCAGGACGATGCCGTCCATGAAGGCCACATAGGGCTTGGGATACTCGGCGATGAGGGAGTTCATGGCGTACTCGTCCGCGAAGAACACGTCGCCGTCCTCTGGGCGCCCCTGGATGATGGAGCGATAGACGGAGACGATGTCACCGCCGGCGCACAGCCCTTTCTCCCCCGCGCCGGAGATGAGGACGGTGGCGACGGACGCATCATCCTTCCAGGTCTCCAGGGTGGCCTTGATGGTCTTCACCATGCCGTGGGTGAGAGAGTTCAGCGCCTTCGGGCGGTTGAGGATCAGATGGCCCAGTCGCCCGGCGCGGCGGACGATGACCTCGGGCTGTGTTTCAGGTGTGGGCGTATCGGTGCTCATGGGTGTCCTTTCAGCCGTCGACGAGCATGCGGCCGACGATCAGTCGCATGATCTCGTTGGATCCCTCGAGGATCTGATGGACGCGGAGGTCGCGGGCGATCTTCTCCACTCCGTACTCGTGCAGGTAGCCGTAGCCGCCGTGGAGTTGGAGGGACGTGTTGGCGGCCTCGAAGCCGGCGTCTGTGGCGACCTTCTTGGCCATGGCGCAGAGGCGGACAGTATCCGGATCCTCGCGGTCCAGGGCATCTGCCGCACGCATCAACAAAGTGCGTGCCGCCTCGAGATTCATGTCCATCTCGGCCAGATCGAAGACGAGGGACTGCTTGGTGGTCAGCGGAGCCCCAAAGGCGGTGCGTTCCTTAAGGTAGGCGGTGGCCTTCTCCAGGGACGCCTGTCCGCCGCCCAAAGAGCAGGCTCCGATGTTGATGCGGCCGCCGTTGAGCCCCTTCATAGCGATGTGGAAGCCGTCGCCCTCTTCGCCGAGACGGTTGGCGACCGGGACGCGAGCGTCCTCGAAGATCACCTGGCGCGTGGGCTGGGTGTTCCACCCCATCTTCTTCTCGTTCGGACCGAAGGAGAGCCCCGGGGTGTCCTGGTGGACCACGAGGGTGGAAATGCCCTTGGATCCGGTGTCCGCCGTCCGGCACATCACCACGTAGTACTCGGAGGCGCCGGCGCCGGAGATGAACTGCTTGACTCCGTTGAGGACGTAGTCGTCCCCGTCCCGGACGGCGCGGGTGGCCAAGGACGCCGCATCGGAGCCGGCGCCAGGTTCGGTGAGGCAGTAGCTTCCCAACTGCTTCATGGTGACCAGTTCCGGGACCCATCTCGCCCGCTGCTCGTCCGTGCCGAAGGAGTCGATCATCCACACCACCATGTTGTGGATGGAGATGTACGCGGCCAGGGCGGGGTCGGCTTTGGACAGCTCCTCGAAGATGAGGACGGCGTCCTTGCGTTCCAGACCGGCACCGCCGTGGGCCTCATCCACGTAGATACCACCGAGGCCCAACTCACCCGCCTCAGCCAGGACGTCGACCGGGAAGTGCTTCTCGGCGTCCCACTCCAGGGCGTGCGGGGCGATGCGCTCGGTGGCGAAGTCGCGGACGGCGTCCACGAGTGCCTGCTGGTCTTCGGTGATGCGAAGCATGCTGTCCGTCCTTTGTGCGTGGCCACGCCCGGATCGCGGGTTGGCTGCGGGAGTTACTTGGAGACCTTGCCCATGCGGGCGGCGATGGGAGTGGTGAACATCGGCTTGGTCAGGAACCAGGCCGCGGCGATGACCACGAGGGAGACCAGGAAGATCACCAGGCCCCACCAGTCCACGACGTCGCGGGAGGTGTACATGTGGTTCAGGTTGGCCAGGGCCCCGGTGAAGAACACCAGGAACACGTGCACGATGATGAAGCCCACGAAGTAGAGCATCACCGGGAAGTGGGTGGCCCGGGCCCATTCGACCGGGTAGATCTTGTTGAGCTTCTCGGCGTTGTCCGGCCACCAGGTGGAGAACCGGATGCCGGAGAGGATCGCCAGTGGGGCGGCGATGAACACGGTGAACCCGTAGGCGACTGTCTGCAGGGCGTTGTAGTGCACCCAGCCGTTCTCGGTGGGCCAGTCCAGGGAGGCGTATTGGATGGCTCCGGAGAGCATGTTCGGAAACACGTCCCAGTCCGTGGGCACGATCCGCATCCAGTGGCCCGTGACGAACAGCAGGATGATGAAGACCAGCCCGTTGAGGACCCAGAGCACGTCCAGGGACTGGTGCAGCCACTGGGTCAGAGACACCTTCTTGGGAGTATTGCCCTTCGGGGAGAAGAACGAGCCCTTCTTGGCCGTCCAGTACCCGGGGGGTTTGCGCTCGTTGCGGACCTGCAGGCCGGTGCGGATGATCAGCACGATCAGGAACATGTTGAAGAAATGCTGCCAGCCCATCCACCAGGGCATACCCTCCGGGGCCGCCTCCAGCTGGGTGGAATGACCGTCATACGTGGCGATGAACTCCTGCACCCCCTCCAGGGTCCGTAGCCAGCGGGCACCCAGAACCACGGCGACGGCCACGATCACCAGGCCGCCGATGATCAGGGCCGGCTTCACCCACGGGCGGGCTGCCTTCTTCCGAGTCGCCGCACCGGCCGGTCCCGGGGTCCCCGCCCTGCCCGACGACGGCCGGGTGACCGAGGCGGTCGGAGCGGCGGCCCCAGTGGTGGCGGTGCTGGAGGCGGCGGGGGCAGTGGTGGAGGCTGCGGGGGCAGCGGACGCCGCCGTGGGCGTCGCGGAGCCCGCCGAGGCGGTGGCAGCCGCAGTGGAAGCCGCCCTCCCGGAGGCCGGGGCGCCACCCATGCGGGTCTTGGCTGGAGCCGGGGCCCCGCCCATCCGCTTCTTCGGGGGCGCTGCCTCTCCGGTCCCGGTGGCCGGGGCTTCAGGCGCCGGTGCTGACGGGGTGGTGGCCTGAGCCGCTGGAGCACTGCCCATGCGGCGTTTCGGTGCACCAGCGGACGGAGCTGCCGGCGCGGTTGATATTGTCCGCGCGGTCGATGCAGCCGGGGTGGCCGGGGACGCCGTCGGTTCACCAGCGGCAGGCTGGGTGGCTGAGGTTTCCTGGCCGGTCGGTGATGCGTCCTGATCGATGGGCGCGGTGGGCGCGGCGGCTGCAGCCGGAGCCGGGGCGCTGCCCATCCGGCGCTTTCGCGTCGGTGTGGACGAGGCTGGGGCGGACTGCATCGAGTCGGCCGGACTGGATCCGGGAGTATCGCCCTTCTGGTCGGACGGTTCAACCATGGAGGAAGGCTCCACCGTGGAGGAGGGCTCGGCCGCCGTGGTAGCCGGAGCCGCAGCGGCAGGTGCCGGGACCGGCGTCGTGGGCTGACCGGTGGGCGGCAGGGCCGCCGGGGCGCCGCCCATGCGGCGCTTCCGGGCGGGGGCGTCCATCACGGCCGGCTCGGGCGTCTGCTCCGGCCGGTTAGCCGGGGCCGCGGAGGCCGGTTCCGCCTGCTCAGCCGAGGTCGGGGTCTGGGCCGCGGAGACCTGTTCCGGCTGCTCTGGCACCGGTGTCTCAGGGGCCGTGGCCTCGGGCGCAGACACGGCCGGTGCTGGGGCCTCGTGTTCGGCGGCCGGCGCCGCGGGCTGCGCTGCCGGCGGTGTGTAGCCGGCCATCCGGCGCCGTGCCGGAGACTGTCCCGGGTTCTGCTCGCTGCTCATGGTGGTATTCAGTCCTTCTGAGGGGATCATCACGGTGCGCCCGATGCGCCGGGAGGATGAGGCCGGTCCGGCCAGCGCCGCCCGCAGGCCGTGGTGCTCTGCGGGCGTCGGGCCGGCGAGGATCAGTTGCGGCGCTTGCCGATCTCCTCGATCAGTTGCGGGACCACGGTGAACACGTCGCCGACGATCCCGAAGTCCGCGACCTCGAAGATGGGGGCGTCCTCGTCCTTGTTGATCGCGATGATCGTCTTGGAGGTCTGCATTCCGGCCCGGTGCTGGATGGCCCCGGAGATCCCCAAGGCCACATACAGTTGCGGGGTCACCGTCACACCGGTCTGACCGACCTGGTAGGACTGCGGGACGTAGCCGGCATCGACCGCGGCGCGGGAGGCACCCACCGCCGCGCCGAGCACATCGGCCAGGTCCTCGACCACGGAGAAAGCCTCCTTTGAGCCCACCCCACGGCCACCGGAGACCACGGCCTTGGCCCCCCGCAGCGCCGGGCGGTCCGAGGACGCCGGAGCCTCATGGGCCGCATCGATCACGGCGCCCTTCGCGGCCTGCGTGGACACCGCCGCCGTCGTCACCTCCGGGGAGGCCACGGCCTCGGCACGGGCCTCGATCGAGCCGGGGCGCACGGTGGCGATGAACAGGCCGCCCTCGATGGTGGACTCGGTGGTGAAGTCCCCACCGAACACCGCGTGGGAAGCGATGACCTCCTGGCCCTCCTCGTCGTAGGCGATACCGACGACATCGCTGGCCACGGACCCGCCGGCCACGATCGCCAGCCGACCGGCCACCGCCTTGGAGTCATTCGTGGCCGAGGCCAGGACGACGGGCGCCGAGAACGCCTGCACCGCATCAGCCAGGGCACCCACGGCGGCGGACCCCAACTCGGTGTTAGCGGACTCCGACTCCGCCAAGTACACGTGGGCCGCGCCCAGGGCTCCCAGCTCGGCAGCCAGATTCCCGGACTGCCCCGGGGCGGTCACCGCCACCGCCACCGGGGTACCCAGACCGGCAGCGGCCCCCAGCAGGCCCGCCGCCGTGGACTTCGGGGTCCCTTCGGCGGTGGTCTCGATCAGGACCAGTACATTTCCAACGTTCGCCATGTGTGTGCTTCCTTCAGCTCAAAAGTCTCGTGCGGTTCTCAGATCAGATCAGGGCTCGCCGGGCTCAGATGAGCCGGTTCGTGGCCAGGAACTCGGCCAGCTGTGCCGCCGCCGTGCCATCATCGGCGACCTTCGGGCCGGCTTCCTTCGGCGGGCGGGCGGCGGCGGAGACCATCACCGAGCGGACGGAGGCGGCCTCCGGGCCGGCCTGGATGCCCAGGTCCGTCAGTGACCAGTTCTCCATCGGCTTCTTCTTGGCCGCCATAATTCCCTTGAAGTTCGGGAACCTGGGCTCGGCCGTCTTCTCCGTCACCGAGACCACCGCCGGGTAACCGGAAGACACCTGCAGCGCACCGCCGTCGACGACGGCCTCACCCGAAACCTTGTCCGCGGCGATCTGGATCTCGTCCAGGCCCGGCAGCACCGGCAACCCCAGCACCTCGGCGACCATGGCCGGGATCATCCCGCCCCGGCCATCGGTGGCCTCGTTGCCCGCCACCACCAGATCGACACCGCCGACCTTCTCGATCGCGGCGGCCAGCACCCGTGCGGTCTGCACCATGTCCGAACCAGCCAGGGCCGCATCGGAGATCAGGACGGCGGAGTCCGCGCCCATCGAGAGCAGCTTGCGCAGCGTCTTGGTGGCATCTTCCGGACCCATGGCCACCACCACGATCTCGGTGTCCTTGTTCTCGTCCTTGAACGCCAGCGCGTTCTCCAGCGCCCGCTCATTGATCTCGTCCGGCACCGGCTCGGACGCGGCACGGTCCAAAAGCCCTGACTCCAGGTCGATCTTCCGATCCGACCAGGTATCCGGAACCTGTTTCGCCAATACGACAACCTTCATGGAGCGCTCTCCTCGACACGGGGTGATATTCGATCTGCGGACCAAGATACTAGGGCTTCCTAGTAATTACTAGGTCTTCCAATCGATTGAGTTTGAAGGCAAGATCGGTAGTTCGACGAAGAGTGGTCACTGCACTCTGCGGAAAGCCGCCCGGACCAGCCCGGATCGGCCTGATCAACCTTCAGTCACGAAGCATCCAGTCGCTCGCATCTACGCCGAGGAGTTCTTCATGGCCGTTGTCAATGCCGTTCCGAGCGCTGAGGAAGTCCTCCACGTCCCGGTGTCCTGGACAGACCAAGTCCACCAGGACTGGATCGACAGGAATGGGCACATGAACATCCGTCACTATCTGGACCTCGGCGGCTTGTCGACGGACCAGATCGTCCGCGAGCTGGGCATCGATGACGAGTATCGCGCGGACCGCCGCATGGGGGTCTTCACGGCAGAGCAGCACCTGACCTATCTGCAGGAAATGCACCTCGGCACGCCCATCACCGCCCATGTTCGGATCCTGGAACGCAGCTCCAAGGTCTGTCACCTCGTCGCGCTGATCATGGATCGCGAGAAGGACCTGCTCGCCTGCATCTTCGAGACCGTCCTGGTGCACGTCGACTTGGACAGCCGTCGCGGCGTGGAGTTTCCCGGCGACGTAGCTTCAGCCTATGACCGCCTCCTCGCCGCTGATCAGGCCAACTACTCCTGGCCGGCCCCGGTCTGCGGCATCATGGGCCCCCGCGCCCGGTAGCGACGCGGCATCACGACAGGCCGCCCACACGGCTCAATCTCTGGCAGGATTCGAATGTGGGAGGCGTCACCACATCAGTAGCCTGGCGTCACACATCATCCCGTGACTGAGAGAGGTCCCCATGACGCAGTCCGCCGCCGACACCTTCCGGCAGGCCCGCGACCAGCTACTGGCGTGCCGCACCGATCCGGACCAGGCCCATGCAACCTTCACCTGGCCGCAGTTCGAGCACTTCAACTTCGCGGCCGACTGGATCGAGGACATTGCCTCAGGATCCCGCGCCGATCAGCCGGCCGTGGTGATCGTCGAGGAGGACGGCACTTCGGAACGGCGCAGCTACCGGGATCTCTCTGAGCGCTCTCATCAGGTCGCCGCATGGCTCACGACCCTCGGCGTCCAGCGGGGGGATCGAGTCATCGTGATGCTGGGCAACCAGATCGAACTGTGGGAAGTCATGCTGGCCTGCTTCCGCCTGGGAGCCCCGGTGATCCCGACGACCGTGATGCTCGGAGCGTCCGACCTGGCGGACCGCATCGGGCGGGGTGAGGCCTCCTGGGTGGTCACCACCGGCGCCGAGACACCCAAGTTCGACGAGGTCCCGGGCGAGTTCCAGATCATCCAGATCGGTGAGCGCACCGACGGCTCATCCACGCGGTGCTCGGTTCATGACTGGGCCGATTCCTTCAACGCCCCCGCACGGTTCCACCTCAGCCAGCCCACGGCCGCTGATGAAACGCTGCTGCTCTACTTCACCTCCGGCACCACGTCGAAGGCCAAGCTCGTGGAGCACACCCACACGTCCTACCCGGTCGGCCACCTGTCCACGATGTACTGGATCGGACTCGAACCCGGCGACGTGCACCTCAACGTGGCCTCCCCCGGGTGGGCCAAGCATGCCTGGTCCAACTTCTTCGCACCCTTCATCGCCGAGGCCACCGTGTTCCTCTACAACTACGGACGGTTCGACGCCTCGGCCCTCATGAGTCAGATGGAGAAGGAAGGCGTCACCAGCTTCTGCGCGCCGCCCACCGTCTGGCGGATGCTGATCCAGGCCGACCTCACCCAGCTCAAGACCCCTCCCACCAAGGTCGTGGCGGCTGGAGAGCCGCTGAACCCCGAGGTCATCGCACAAGTTGAGAAGGCCTGGGGAACCCAGATCCGCGACGGGTTCGGCCAGACAGAGTCCACCCTGCAGGTCGCCAACACCCCAGGACAGCCCGTCCGGCCGGGCGCCATGGGACGGCCACTGCCCGGCTACGATGTCGTCCTCATCGACCCGGATACAGGTGACGAGGCGTCCGATACCGGAGAACTATGCCTCCGGCTAGACCCGCGGCCGGTCGGGTTGACTGTCGGATACTGGGGAGACCCGGAGCGGACGGCCGAGGCTTTCCGCGACGGCGTCTACCACACGGGCGACATCGTCAGCCGAGACATAGACGGGATCATCACCTACGTAGGCCGCAATGACGACGTCTTCAAGGCCTCCGACTACCGCCTCTCCCCCTTCGAGCTCGAGTCAGCGGTCATCGAGCACCCGGCGGTGGCCGAGGTAGCTGTGGTGCCCTCCCCAGATCCACTGCGGCTAGCGGTGCCCAAGGCCTACGTCCGCTTGGCGGAGGGCTGGGAGCCAAACGAGGAGACTGCCCGAGCCATCCTCCAGCATTGCCGGGAGCACCTCGCTCCGTACAAGCGCATCCGCCGCCTCGAGTTCCATGATCTGCCCAAGACCATCTCCGGAAAGATCCGCCGCGTGGAACTGCGACGGCGAGAAGAAGAGGTCCATCCCGACGGCGGCGCAGCGCCAGCCATGGCTGTTCACGGCTCTGCGGCAATCGAGTACACCGACGCCCTGCTGCGCTGACCCTGCACGGAGACCCGTGCCCCAGCGGGGGGGGTCCGGGCCTACGTCACATCCGCGTCTCGGGGTTCACCCCATAATTCGACGCGCCTGCCGCAGGATCGGTTCGTCCACCATCCGCCCGCGGAACCGGAAGACCCCCGGCTGCACCTTGGACTCGGCCAGCACGGCCCGGGCCCACTCAGATTCCTCGGCACTCGGAGCGTAGGCCATGCTGATCACGGCGGCCTGCGACGGGTGGATGCAGGCGGTCGCGGCAAAGCCGGACGCCACCGCATCCTCGGCCTCCACCTGCAGCCCAACTAGGTCGGCGATGTCCATGAACACCGTGTCCATGGCCACCTTCCCGGCGGCATTGGCGGCTACCAGCACCCGGGACCGGGCATAGCGGGCCACCTCGCGGTACTGGCCGGCGCGCGGTCCGTCTGCGAAGCGGCTGGATTTGCCGGCCATGCTCGCCACCAGGTCCTCGGCCCCCCACATCAGCGCGACGACGGCCGGGTGCCGGGCGATCTCAAACGCCCGTTCCACTCCGGCGGCCGTCTCGCAGAGCGCGATGACGGAGTAACCGGCCTCCTGCAGGTGGTCCAGCTGAGCAGGATCCTCAACCTTGGCAACCAACAGCACTCGATACGGCCCGCCGGCCAGAGCGACGAGGTCCAACTCATGCTCTCGGGCCGTCTCGCCGCCGACGGGGTTGACCCGCACGATGGTCGTCGCCGGATCCAAGGATGACTCGACCACATGCTCCCGAGCCGCAGCCTTGTCCGCCGGCGCGACCGCGTCCTCCAGATCGAGGATCACCGCGTCAGCTGCGGCGGCCGCCTTGGCGTACCGCTCGGGCCGGTCGGCCGGGCAGAAGAGTATGGACGGTCCGAACGAGAAACCGCTCATGCCACACCCTCGGCCGCGAGCGCCTCCGGGGAGACCTGCATCAGCGTGGATCGCTTCGCCACGGCCACCACCACCCCGTCCTGGTTGCGGGCCGTGTGCTCGAATTCCACGATCCCCTGGTGAGGACGGGACCGCGAGCGCCGCTTCCCGAGGATCAAAGTCTCGGCGTACAGCGTGTCCCCGTGCCGCATGGGCGCCGGGAACGTCACCTCGCTGAAGCCGAGGTTGGCCACGATGGTCCCCTGGGTCAGCTGCGCCACGGACAGTCCGACCAGCGTGGAGAGGGTGAACATGCTGTTGACCAGCGGCTCGCCGAACTCGGTGTCCGCGGACCACGCCGCATCCAGGTGCAGGGACTGGGTGTTCATGGTCTGGGTGGTGAACAGGACGTTGTCCGCCTCGGTCACCGTGCGGCCGGGGCTGTGGACGTAGACGGCTCCCTCCTCCATCTCATCGAAGTACAGTCCCCGCTGGACGATGCGCTTCTCACTCACGCGACGCTCCCTTCCTTCTCCGGGCTTTCCGGGTTCTCCGTGTGCGCACTGCTCACGTCAGACCCGTCCCCGCCGTCGGTCCCCTCAGTGGCCTCCGGGGTGATCACCGCGAGCACCTGGCCCCGGGAGACGGCGTCCCCCACGGCGGCGTTCAGGGCCACCGTGCCGGCCACCGTGGAGCGGATGACGTGTTCCATCTTCATGGCCTCGACCACGAGCACCGGATCCCCCTCGACCACGGTGGTACCGTCCTCGACCGAGGTCACCAGGACGGTCCCCGGCATCGGGGAGGTCAGGGTCGGAGTGGACTCCGCCTCACCGTGGACACTGTGGTCTGCGCGCACCCGGCGGATGTCGAACAGCGCCCCTCGGCGGGTGAGCTGAACCCCCTCGGGTCCGACGACGGCCGTGAAGCTGCGCCCGACGCCGCCGATCGTGACGGCGACCTCCTGCCCCCGGCGCGTGACGAGTGCGGGCAGCGTTGCGGTCCGGCCGGCGTCGGGCTTGGTGTCCGCCGCGGAGACCACGGCGGGGGCGTCCACGGTGCCGGACAGCAGCACCGTGTGGGTGGTGCCGTCCGCGGCGACCAGCGGGAACCGGCGGGGGGCCGACTCGCCCAGGCGCCAGCCGTCACGGCGGCGCCACGGGTCGGCCGAGGAGCCCCGTGCGGCGTCCATCAGCAGGGCCGCCTCCCGGAACTCGCGCTCCCCCGGCGTCGCGAACTCCAGGCCATTGAACTCGCGGGCGATCAGCCCCGTGTCCAGGTTTCCGTCCACCACGTCCGGCAGCTCCAGCAGGGCGCGCAGGAACTCGACGTTGGTGGTGAACCCGACGACCGCGGTGTCCTCCAGGGCGGCGACCATCCGCCGCCGGGCCTCCTCACGGTCCCGCCCCCAGGTGATGACCTTCGCGAGCATCGGGTCGTAGTCAACGGAGACCAACAGGCCGTCCTCGAGGGAGGTATCCACACGGACGCCCTCACCCTCGGGGTGCCGGACGTGTTCCACCAGCCCCCCGGTGGGCAAGAAGCCGGCTGCGGGATCCTCGGCGTAGATGCGGGTCTCGATGGAGTGGCCGTCCAGGACGATGTCGTCCTGCTCCAGCTCCAGCGTCTCGCCGGCGGCCACACGCAGCTGCTGTTCCACCAGATCGACCCCGGTGACCTCCTCGGTGACCGGGTGCTCCACCTGCAGGCGGGTGTTCATCTCCATGAAGAAGAACTCGTCCGGAGCGTCCGCCGGAACGATGAACTCGACCGTGCCGGCGCCGCGGTAGCCCACGGAGCGCGCCGTCTCACAGGCGGCCTCGCCGATCCGGGCCCGAGTGGCCTCATCCAGCAGGGGGGATGGTGCCTCCTCAATCACCTTCTGGTGGCGGCGCTGCAGCGAGCACTCACGTTCGCCGAGGTGGATCACGTTGCCGTGGGCGTCGGCGAGGATCTGCACCTCGATGTGCCGCGGCGTCAGGACGTAGCGCTCGAGGAACAGGGTGTCGTCTCCGAAGCTCGCGGCGGCCTCACGCCGGGCGGCCTCCAGGGAGCCGGCCAGCTGCTCTGCGGACTCCACCACGTGCATGCCCTTGCCGCCGCCCCCGGCGGAGGGCTTGATCAGCAGCGGGTATCCGATGCCCCCGGCCGCCGCGGCCAGTTCCTCGTTCGTCATACCCGGCTTCGCGATGCCGGGCACGGTGGGGACCCCGCGGGCTTCCACGGCGTTCTTGGCCGTGATCTTGTCCCCCATCACCCGGATCGACTCGGCCGACGGGCCGATGAAGACGATGCCAGCGTCATCGCAGGCCTGGGCGAAGCCGGCGTTCTCAGCCAGGAAACCGTAGCCGGGATGGATCGCTTCGGCCCCAGTCGAGCGGGCGGCGGCCAGGACCGCGTCGATGTCCAGGTAGGACTGGGCCGCGGGGGCCGGGCCCAGCCGCACGGCTGCGTCGGCCAGGCGGACGTGGCGGGCTCCGGCGTCGGCGTCCGAGTACACCGCCACCGAACGGATGCCCATCGAGCGCAGGGTGCGGATCACGCGGCAGGCGATTTCGCCGCGGTTGGCGATGAGGACAGTTCTGAACATCACGATCACATCCTGAAGACGCCGAAGGACGACGTATGGCCGGCGGGGGTCTGGGCGGTGCTGTCGGAGGGCGCCCGCATGACGACATCCAGGGCCAGGCCCAGGACGTCGCGGGTCTGGGCCGGCTCGATGATGCCGTCGTCCCAGAGCCGGGCGGTGGAGTAGTACGGGCTGCCCTGGCGTTCGTACTGTTCGCGCGTGGGCGTCTCGAAGTCGGCCTGCTCCTCGGCACTCCAGGTACCGCCGTCGGCCTCGATCTGATCGCGGCGCACGGTGGACAGCACGGAGGCGGCCTGCGGGCCGCCCATCACGGAGACCCTCGCGTTCGGCCA
This sequence comes from Citricoccus muralis, assembly GCF_003386075.1. Classification (GTDB taxonomy): domain Bacteria; phylum Actinomycetota; class Actinomycetes; order Actinomycetales; family Micrococcaceae; genus Citricoccus; species Citricoccus muralis. The sequence goes on along the minus strand of NZ_QREH01000001.1, from coordinate 3,104,494 downwards.
CAGCCAGAGGAAACGCGGGGAGTACGCGCGGCCGCACATCGAGTAGGTGCCGGCCCCGAAGGAGCCCCCGACGACGACGGTCAGCTTGGGCACGGAGGCCGTGGCCACCGCGTTGACCATCTTCGCGCCGTGCTTGGCGATGCCACCGGACTCGTATTCGCGGCCCACCATGAACCCGTTGATGTTCTGCAGGAACAGCAGGGGGATCTTGCGTTGCTCGCACAGTTCGATGAAGTGGGCGCCTTTGAGGGCGGACTCGGCGAATAGGACCCCGTTGTTGGCGAGGATGCCCACGCGGTGGCCATGGATTCGGGCGAAGCCGGTGACCAGGGTGGTGCCGTACTCGGCCTTGAATTCGTGGAAGCTGTCCGCGTCGATGGTGCGGGCGATGATCTCCCGGGCGTCATAGGGGATGGTGAGGGAAACGGGGACCACATCGGTGAGGGTCTCCGGCGCCTGCTCGGGCTCCACCACGGCCGCCGGGACGTAGGGAAGCGCCGGAGTGTCCGGGAGGGTGGCGACGATGTCCCGGACGATCTGCAAAGCGTGCTCATCGTTCTCCGCGAGGTGGTCTGTGACGCCGGAGACCTTGGAGTGCACCTCGCCGCCACCCAGGTCTTCGGCCGTGACGATCTCGCCGGTGGCGGCCTTCACCAGCGGCGGTCCCCCGAGGAAGATGGTGCCCTGGTTCCGCACGATCACGGTCTCATCGCTCATGGCCGGGACATAGGCCCCGCCAGCGGTGGAGGAGCCCATGACGGCGGCAATCTGGGGGATGCCATCCCGGGACATCCTTGCCTGGTTGTAGAAGATGCGGCCGAAGTGGTCCCGGTCCGGGAAGACTTCGTCCTGCATCGGCAGGAAGGCACCCCCGGAGTCGACGAGGTAGATGCAGGGCAGCCGGTTCTCAGCCGCAATCTCCTGGGCGCGCAGGTGCTTCTTCACGGTGATGGGGTAGTAGGTCCCGCCCTTCACTGTGGCGTCATTGGCCACGATCATCACCTGGCGGCCCTCGACGAGCCCGATGCCGGCCACCACCCCGGCTGCCGGAGCGTCTCCGCCGTACAGCTCGAAGCCGGCCAGCGGTGCCACCTCAAGGAAGGGGCTTCCCTCATCCAACAGGGTATCCACGCGGTCCCTGGCCAGCATCTTGCCGCGTTCCGTGTGCTTGAGGCGGGATCGCTCCGGGCCGCCGAGGGCGGCGGTGGCCCGCCGCTCACGCAGTTCGGCAATCAGGTCTGGGTATGTTGTCGACATCGACAGCGCCGTCCTTTGGGTTAGCAATCAGTAACTAAAAACAGGTTATCGGTCAGTAACCGAAATTGTCTATGCTTGCTTCAGTAGTCAGCAGAGAGACCGGGACGGAGCACGATGACGGCAACGTGGCGAGCGACCCAGAAGGCCAATCGACGCACGGCGCTGATGGAATCAGCGGCACGGCTCTTCGCCGAGCGCGGCTTCGCCGCAGTCTCAACCACGGACCTGGGCGAGGCCGTGGGCATGAGCGGCCCCGCGCTCTACAAGCACTTCGCGAGCAAGGATGCCCTGCTGGCCGAGATCCTCGTGGACGCCTCGGAGCGGCTCCTGGCGGGATGCCGCGCCATCCTGGCGGAGGCCGGGCCCGAGAGCTCGACGGCAGACCCGGCCCAGACCCTGGAACGACTGGTCCGCTTCCACCTGGAGTTCGCCACCACGGACCCGGATGTCATCCGCATCCAGGACCGCGAGCTGCCTTCCCTCATCCCCGAGGACAACCAGGCCGTGCGCCGGCTGCAGCGTGAGTACGTCCAGCTCTGGGACGGAGTGCTTGCCTCGCTGCGCCCCGAGCTCGACGACGGCGAGCGCCAGGTCCGCCTTTTGGGCACCTTCGGCCTGCTGAACTCCACGCCCCACAGCGCCGACTCGGCGCCACTCCGCACCCCCGGGGCCGCGGACGGCCAGCGCGCCGGGGATATCCTGGCCGGCATGGCCCTTCGCTCCCTGATCGGATAGGAACGCCGCCACCGGCCAGCGGCATCGCCAACCGGACCGGCGCCGAATTCGACACCGGCACACCATTTCCCTCGACCGCAACGGAGCATCGGCATGATCTCTCCCCCTGTCCAGCCCGTCCCGCAGGCGGCCACCGTCCTGCTGCTCCGCGAGGGGCCGGCCGGACACGCGCCGGAGATCTTCACCATCACCCGCTCCACCGCCCTGGACTTCAGCGCCGGGGTCTCGGCCTTTCCGGGCGGACGCATCGATGACACGGACGACCTGGACCCGGCCCTCTGGGACGGTACGGACCTGCACGCCTGGGGGCGGCTGCTGGGGCTGGAACCGGACGGGGCCGGGAAGGTGCTGGCCGGCGTCGTGCGGGAGACCTTCGAGGAGACCGGCATCCTGCTGGCCCGGCACCGGGACGGCACCCCGGTGGACCCCGAGCTGCTGACGAACCTGCCGACCGACACCCGCGAGCGCGTCGAACGGCTCGAGCTGGACTTCGGCGGCCTCCTGTCCGAGCACGGACTGCGGCCCGACGTCCACGGCCTGCGACCCCTCTCCCGGTGGATCACCCCCGAGGGCCCGCCGCGACGGTACGACACGTACTTCTTCGCCGCAGCCCTGCCGGACGGTCAACGGCCGGGAACGCTGTCCTTTGAGGGCATCGCCAGCCGGTGGACGACGGCGGCCGAGGCCCTGGCCGACTTCCAGGCCGGCCGGCACCGGCTGATGCCGCCGACCTGGGCACAGTTCCGGGCACTGCTCCCGGCCCGATCGGTGGCCGAGGCCCTAGCCCCCGCAGGGACATTCGAAGCGGTCCAGCCCACCGTCGTCGCCGGATCACCCCGCCAGGTCATCGGATTCGCCGATGCGGAGACGTATGCCCTGGAGCTGGCCACAGGATGGCCGCCGACCGGGGAATGACTCCGGCCGTCAATGGTCAAGAAGATCCTCGATTTTCGATTGGCTGGCCAGGCTCCCTACCTCATGGCATTTCAAGCGTCAAAGAACGAACTTTCTGACCAAAGCTACAAATGATGGCTATTTTCTCTGGGATTCCCACCGAAATCACCATCGGAGCGTCAAGACTGGATCTCAACGAAGCGATACACATCACTTCGAGATCCCAGATCAGCACCATCACGGTGGGCGCGGTGACCAGTCAGGACGCCGCGCAGACCCCCGAAGGAGACTGCCATGACCGAGCAGAACACCCAGCACACCCCGGCCAGCGCCGAGCAGATCCAGCACGACTGGGACCACAACTCCCGCTGGGCCACCACTGAGCGTACCTACACCGCCGAAGACGTCGTCAAGCTCCGCGGCCGCGTCCAGGAGGAGCACACGCTGGCCCGCCGCGGCTCGGAGAAGCTGTGGGAGCAGCTGACCAGTGAGCACGCCGAGGGTTCCTACACCAACGCCCTGGGCGCCCTCACCGGCAACCAGGCCGTCCAGCAGGTCAAGGCCGGGCTGCGCGCCATCTACCTCTCCGGCTGGCAGGTCGCCGCCGACGCCAACCTCTCCGGCCACACCTACCCGGACCAGTCCCTGTACCCGGCCAACTCGGTCCCGCAGGTCGTCCGCCGCATCAACAACGCGCTGATGCGCGCCGACCAGATCGAGTTCGCCGAGGGAGTCCAGACTGTGGACGACTACCTGGTCCCGATCGTCGCCGATGCCGAGGCCGGCTTCGGCGGTCCGCTGAACGCCTATGAGCTGATGAAGTCCATGATCTCCTCGGGCGCCTCCGGCGTGCACTGGGAGGACCAGCTGGCCTCCGAGAAGAAGTGCGGCCACTTGGGCGGCAAGGTCCTCATCCCGACCGGCCAGCACATCCGCACGCTGAACGCCGCGCGCCTCGCGGCCGACGTCGCCGATGTCCCCTCCGTGGTCATCGCCCGCACCGATGCCGAGGCCGCCACCCTGATCACCTCCGATGTGGACGAGCGCGATTCTGACTTCATCACGGGCGAGCGCACCGCCGAGGGCTTCTACAAGGTCCGCAACGGGATCGAGCCCTGCATCGCCCGCGCCAAGGCCTATGCCCCGTACTCCGACCTCATCTGGATGGAGACCGGCACCCCGGACCTGGAGCTGGCCAAGCAGTTCGCCGAGGCCGTCAAGTCCGAGTTCCCGGACCAGATGCTCTCCTACAACTGCTCGCCGTCCTTCAACTGGAGGAAGAACCTGGACGATGCCACCATCGCCAAGTTCCAGCGCGAACTCGGCGCCATGGGCTACACCTTCCAGTTCATCACCCTGGCCGGCTTCCACGCCCTGAACCACTCCATGTTCGACCTGGCCAAGGGCTACCAGGAGCGCCAGATGTCCGCCTACGTGGAGCTCCAGGAGCGCGAGTTCGCCGACGAGGCCCGCGGCTACACCGCCACCAAGCACCAGCGCGAGGTCGGCACCGGCTACTTCGATGCCATCTCCACCGCCCTCAACCCGGACGCCTCCACCCTGGCCCTCAGCGGGTCCACGGAGGCCGGCCAGTTCTGATCCCACCGGATCACCGCGACGCCGGCCCCCAACCGGACGGCCGGCGTCGCCCCTTTTTTTCACCCCGCACACACCCTGGGGCTCTTCCATCGACTTTCCTGACACCGCGCGTTCTTCGCAACGCGCACCGCGTCACCGCCATCAGGGCGGGCGCGGACGACTCCCCGAGGAGGCTCCCATGTACCCCACCGACCAGCCCATCACCCTCAACGGCGTGACGATCACCGGACCGCACCTGCCCCGGCAGGAGGAGATCCTCACCCCCGACGCCCTCGACTTCCTGGCCACCCTGCACCGGCAGTTCAACGGCCGCCGCCGCGAGCTGCTGACCAAGCGGGAGGAGACCCGCCAGCGGATCTCCGACGGAGCCACCCTGGACTTCCTGCCGGAGACCCGCACCATCCGCGAGGACGGCTCCTGGCGCGTGGCCCCGCTCGCGCCGGGCCTGAAGGACCGCCGCGTGGAGATCACCGGGCCGGTAGACCGGAAGATGACCATCAACGCGATGAACTCCGGTGCCAAGTGCTGGCTGGCCGACTTCGAGGACTCCTCCTCACCGTCCTGGGAGAACATGCTGAACGGTCAGGTGAACCTGCGGGATGCCATCCGCCGCCAGATCGACTTCACCTCCCCCGAAGGCAAGGACTACGCGCTCGGCGGCGTGCAGCTCGTGGACCGCCCGACCATCATCGTCCGGCCCCGCGGCTGGCACCTCGAGGAGGACCACCTGGTGGTGGACGGCGAGCCGATGGCCGGCGCCCTGGTGGACTTCGGCCTGTACTTCTTCCACAACGCCAAGGAACTGCTGCGCCGCGGCCGCGGACCATACTTCTACCTGCCGAAGACCGAGAACCACCTCGAGGCCCGCCTGTGGAACTGCATCTTCGTGGTGGCCCAGGACCACCTCGGGATCCCGCAGGGCACCGTGCGCGCCACCGTGCTGATCGAGACGATCACCGCGGCCTTCGAGATGGAGGAGATCCTCTACCAGCTGCGCAACCATGCCGCGGGCCTGAACGCCGGGCGGTGGGACTACATCTTCTCCATCATCAAGAACTTCCGGGACCGCGGCGATCAGTTCGTGCTGCCTGACCGTGCCGACGTGACCATGACCGCCCCGATGATGCGGGCCTACACCGATCAGCTCGTGCGCGCCTGCCACCGGCGCGGCGCCTCGGCGATCGGCGGCATGGCGGCCTTCATCCCGAACCGCCGCGATCCCGAGGCCAACGCCACCGCGCTGGAGAAGGTCCGTGCGGACAAGACCCGCGAAGCCGGCGATGGCTTCGACGGGTCCTGGGTGGCCCACCCGGACCTGGTGCCGGTGGCCATGGAGGTCTTCGACGCGGTCCTGGCCGACCGCCAGAACCAGATCCGTGCCAACCGCCGCGAGGACGTGACGCCCGACGCCGCAGCCCTGCTGGCCGTATCCGAGACCCCGGGGTCCATCACGGAAGCAGGCGTACGGATGAACATCGAGGTCGGCATCCGCTATGTGGAATCCTGGCTGCGGGGCAACGGCGCCGCCGCCATCCACAACCTCATGGAGGACGCCGCCACCGCGGAGATCTCCCGATCCCAGATCTGGCAGTGGATCAACGCCGGGTCTTCCGCCGAGCTGACCGGGGGCGGCACCCGCACCGTGACCCGCGAGTGGGTCCAGGGGCTGATGGACGAGGAGTTCGCCCGCATCCTGGCAACCGGACGGACCGAGGGCGACCGCTTCGACGACGCCCTGGAGGTCTTCTCCGGTTCCGCCCTGGCCGAGGAGTACCCGGACTTCCTCACTCTTCCGGCCTATCGGAAGTTCCTCTCGGCCCAGGCTCCGGCACGCCAAGCACTGGCGGGCACCTCAGTCTGAGATTCGATCGCGGCGGTGCCAGGACCTGTTCCTGGCACCGCCGCGGTTTTACGGTGACGGTCATGGATATGAAGATCGAGCTGGTTGCCATTCCGGTCACCGACGTGGACCGGGCGAAATCCTTCTACGTAGACCAGGTCGGTTTCCACGCGGACCACGACTACGTCCTTTCCCCCGAGCTGCGATTCGTCCAGCTCACGCCGCCGGGATCGGCCTGCTCGGTGGTCCTGGGCGTGGGAATCACCGAGATGGCTCCGGGTTCGCAAAAAGGCGTACAGATGGTGATCGACGATGCGGATGCCGCCCACGCGGAACTGTCCGGTCGCGGGGTGGAGTGCAGCGGCGTGGACGAACAGGACTGGGGCCGGTTCGTGTACTTCGCTGATCCGGATGGCAACACCTGGTCGTTGCAGCAGATGCCGCCGCGCTGAGTCCCCTGCGGGGCCGTCCCACGGGTCCCACGGACAGCTCGCCCGGGCCCCCAGGACCCTCCGGCGACCGCACCCTGGGCGCCCTGGACAGTGAGCGGCGGACCGCACACTTGCCCGCACCCTGCAGGGTTGCCACACTGGGGTTCCCTACCGTCGGATGAAAGAGTCGCCATGGACCACGTGAATCCGGAAATGCCTGAGGAAGACCGCCTCGACGAGCCGCAACCTCAACTCTCGGGGGACGAGGCCCTGGCCGAACCGCCCGTCGCCGACGACCCTGTGGAGACGGCCGCACACCGCCACGATGAGGAACTGGCCGAGGAATGGGAGAACGAGTCCTTCCCTGCCTCGGACCCGCCATCCAATTACTGAATCCCGGGATCACCACCGCCTGTCTCCCCGCCTCCCCCACGAGACCGCGGGGAGACAGGGCGCCCAGTGGGTTCAGCGGGGCGTTCGCAGTGCAGCGGATCAAGACCGGCTCAGTCTGCCCACCTCCACTCCTCGAGCTGGGCACGCTCCTCCTCGGTCAATGCCCGGGACCGGCCCGACCCCTCCACATTGACCATGATCGCGTCCACCGTGAACACCGGTGCGCCGTCCTGGATCCCGCGATGACGCAACGTGAATGACTTCGTGCCGATCCTCCGGACCCCCACCTGCATGGTGAGGCTCGGCGCGTACCGAGTCTGAGCGTGGTAGTCGATCTCCTGCCGGGCCACCACGCGGTTCGCCTCGGGCGGCCCGGTCGTCGCAGAGTCCAGGAAGGACTGGAACCGCACGCGCGCCTCTTCGGCGAGGGTGACCACCTTGGCATTGTTCACGTGCCCCTGCAGGTCCTGGTCAGACCACCGCAGGTCCATCTCGAATTCATAGGGTGCAGACATGACCCGCGTCCCCCTTCTTCCTTGTCGTGCTCGTACTGCCCGTCCTGCCTGCGCTGCCCAGGGAAAAGTGTCCTCCGCTGATGGCCGCTCCGGCCGCGGCCTGCGCCGCCGCGACCTTCTCGGCCGGCCCGGCCACGAAGACCAGCTCCGTGTTGCGCAGGTGGGACACCTTTCCCACCTTCTCCCCCGTGGGCGAGTGGATGCCGATGCTCGCCCCGACGTACCGCTTCGAGTCGAAGCCCAGCACGGCCACCGTCTCATGGCCGGCCTCCCGCAGGGACTGCTCCATGGCGTCTGCGGTGATCCATGATTCGTCGTTGTAGGACACGACGACCACCTCGGACCGGATCCGGGTGAGCACGTCCGCGAGCGCCGCCGGCATCGTGCGCTTGGAGTTGAAGACGCTGCGGGTGTCCTCGTCACGGACGTCCACCCGCTTGCAGGCCACCCCGTAGTGCTCCGGCTCGTCCCAGCGGACCAAGGTCTCCCACACGTGGTAGTTGGCGTAGTAGCGGTGCTGGTTGTAGGGCGGGTCCACGTAGTAGAGGTCGGCCGGCGGCAGGGTGTCCACCGTGTCCATCACGTCCCCGACCACCACGGCCCCCGGCCCGTCCAGCAACGCAGGCATCCGCAGTTCCAGGTCCCGCCCCGAACGCCGGGCCCAGGACTTCAGGTAGGCCATCTGGATGCCCGTGGTGGAATCCACGCGATCAGCGGCTTCCAGCAGGGAGGTCAGCAGGATCGGATACCAGGGGGTGCCGGCGTACTCGTCTTCGATGCGCTGCCGGATCGCGTCGATCCGCATGCCGTTCTGGGGTTGGAAGTAGCGTGCCTGCTCGCAGAACGTCGCCGTCACATAGCCGCGGGTCGGCGTCGTGCCCTGAAGGTCCACCAGGATCTCGGCGAGCTCCGCGCGGTCTGTGGACCGCGCGTCGGTGGCGATGTAGCAGCCGGCGAGCACGCCGGTGTAGGTGGCCCGGTCCGAGGCCGTGGTGTGGATGCCTCGGCGCTTGAATTCCTGGGCCACCCGGGTGGTGCCGGAGAAGAGGTCGACGGCGGTGCGGGCACCGGCCGCTGACGCCATGGCACCCAGCACGGGCACCAACAACCGCTTGGAGCCCAGGTACTTGATCATGCATCGAACCTAACCGACGCCTGACGTGCGGAGGGGAAGGCGCGGCCTCAGGTCTGGGAGGACCAGGCGGCGCGCGGCCCCCGAAGGCTCAAGACCACCGCCGGAACGAGCAGCAGGAGGACGGCGATCCACAACGCGCCCAGCCCCAGCACCTGGTAGGCCACAGCCCCCGCGATGGCTCCCACGGCGATGGCGCACCACAACACCAGGTATCGCAGCCAGATGGTGCGGTTGCCCCCGGTGACCGCGTGGGCCAGGTGCTGTCCCATCTTGACCAGAGTCCCCGTCATGTAGGTCAGCCCCACGGTGACCTCCCCACCACGGGTGAACGTGCCGTTGACTGCCCCCATGCTGGCCGCGATGGCGGGCGCGACGGCGATCTGCAGCACGGGGACCGAGGCGCAGACGGCGGCGGACAACAGGAGGATGAGGGACACCCACACCGCAGTGGAGCGCGGACCATACGGCGGGGTGCGCCCAGACCGGGAGGCCCGCATATGCACGGCCAGGGATGACGCCACGACGCCGACCACGAAGAAGAGCACCAGCCCCATGGCCTTCACCCAGCCCAGCAGGTCCCCCGTGGCCAGGTCCGCCCCGGCCCGGGTGGAGTTGCCGGACATGAAGGAGACGAAGTAACCGCCGAGGTGGATGAAGGCGAGCCCGTCCACGAACCCCGCGGTCGCGGTCAAGTGGCCGGCCAGGGCTCCTTGACGCACTGTCAGCGATCCGGCCACGCGACCTTCCTTTCCCCAGGAGACAACACCTCGACTGTAGCGTCGGTGACTCGTCGCGATGCGGTGCTTTCAGATCCGCCGCGAACAGGACAGGATGGCAGTCAGACAGGCCAGACCGCAGACGAGAGGACAAGATCGTGCCCATCAAAGATCCCATTGACGCCACGCTCGAGGCGGCGGACGCCCCGTCTCCGGATCACGGCGAGAAACCCGATGATCCGCCCAAGCTCAAGGGCGCGAGCTGGAAGTACGCCTTCAAGCGTGCTCTCAAGGAGTTCGGCACCGACAGCGGCACCGACTTGGCCGCCCGGCTGACCTACTTCATGGTGCTGTCCCTGGCGCCGGCCCTGCTGGCCATCTTCTCGATCATCACGCTGGTGCTCGCCAACAACGCCGACACGGTCACCACCCTGGCGGATGACGTGGTCAAGCAGTACGTACCGGCCGACTACCAGAGCCTCGTGGTCGATCTCGTGGACACGATGATCAGTTCCTCCACCGGGGGCATCATCGCCTTGATCATCGGTATCGCCACCGCCCTGTGGTCGGCTTCTGCCTACGTCAAGGCCTTCTCGCGCTCCATGAACGCCATCTACGGGGTGGAGGAGGGCCGCGGCCTGGTGAAGCAGCTCGGGACCATGTTGCTGGTCACCCTCGCCCTGATCGTCGGCGTGGTGCTCATCCTGGTCTCGCTCGCGTTGAACCAAGCGCTGGTCGAAGGGGTCCTGGGCCCGATCGCCGAACCCCTCGGGATGGGCGGCACCCTGTCCTTCCTGTCCGAGACGTTCCTGCCGATCTGGGTCTGGGTCAAGTGGCCGGTCATCCTGGCCCTCATCATCGCCATGATCGCCGTGCTGTACTACTTCACGCCCAACGTGAAGCAGCCCAAGTTCACCTGGGTCGGTATCGGCTCGGTCGTGGCGATCATCGGCATCGCCATTGCGGGCGTGGCCCTGTCCATCTATCTCTCGCAGTTCGCCGGTTACAGCTCCTACGGCGCGATCGGCACCGTGATGGCGCTGCTGTTCGCCCTGTGGATCTTCAACATCGTCCTGCTGCTCGGCGCGGAGATCGATGCCGAGGTCGAACGCGCCCGGCAGCTGCAGGCCGGCATCCCGGCGGAGGAGATGATCCAGCTCCCCCCGCGGGACATCTCCAAGGTGGAGAAGTTGAGGGAAGGCCGGGACAAGCTGGAAGCCGAGGGCCGCGTATTGCGCCTCGCCTACAGCGACACAGCGTCCGGGCGGGGGTCTTGATCGTCGACCGGCGCTGACGGGACGGCATCCGGGCGCGTCAGCCTCTCCACGGCAGTCACGCTGCCGAGGCACGGCGATAGTCTCGGGTACAGGACCGGGGAGCTCCGGGCGTCACGGGCCCACGGTCGCGACGAGGCCACGGCCAGAGGGCGTGGACGAGGAGAGGACCCCCGACGTGCCCATCACAGACCCCATTGAGGCGACCCTGGCAGCGGCGGACCGGTCGGAACGGCACCACGGAGGCCGGCCGCCCTCCCCCGGCCGGCTCAACGGACCGGGACGGAAGTACGCCTTCACCCGTGCCATCAAGGAGTTCGTCGCCACCGGGGGCATAGACCTGTCCGCCACGCTGACCTACTTCATGGTGCTCTCCCTGGCCCCGGCACTTCTGGCGGTCTTCTCCATCATCTCGCTCGTCCTGGCGAACAACGCCGAGACGGTGCAGCAGTTGGTGAACGACGTGGTCGTCGAGTACGTGCCCACCGACTACCGAGGACTCGTCGTCGACTTGGTGGACACGATCATCAGCGCCTCCTCGGGCGGTGCCATCGCGCTCGCCATCGGCATCGCCACCGCGCTATGGTCGGCCTCGATCTATGTCAGGGCCTTCTCCCGGTGTATGAACACCGTCTACGGGGTCCAGGAGGGCCGCGGGTTCGTTCGGCAGATCGCTACGATGCTCCTGACAACACTGGTCCTGCTCATCGGCGTCGTGCTGATCTTGGTGTCTCTGGCCCTGAACCAGTCGCTCGTCAACGGCGTGCTCGGGCCGATCGCAGATCCCCTCGGGCTGACCGACACCCTGACCTTCCTCACGGAGACGTTCCTGCCGCTGTGGGCGTGGTTGAGGTGGCCGTTCGTTCTGGCGCTGATGATCTGCATGATCGCGGTGCTCTACCTGGTCACCCCCAACGTGAAGAAGCCCAAGTCGGGCTGGCTGCGCAGTGGTTCGGTCCTCGCCATCCTCGGGATCGGCTTCGCCGCGGTGGCCCTGTCCATCTACCTGAGCCAGTTCGCCGGGTACAGCTCCTACGGCGCCATCGGCACGGTCATGGCCCTGCTGGTCGTATTGTGGGTCTTCAACATCGTGCTGTTGTTCGGCGCGTACGTGGACGCCGAGGTGGCCAGGGCCCGGCAGTTGCTGGCCGGAATACCGGCCGAGATGGCCATCCAGTTGCCTCCACGGGACACCGCCAGGGTCCACAAGGCCAAGAAGATGCGGGACATGCTCGAGTCTGATGGCCGGGTGTTGCGCCTGACCTACGGCACGGCGGACCGCGCGGGCTGACACCGACGACGGATCCGGCCTCGGCGCCGCAGCCGCCCTCACGATCGCCCAGCAGGGCGGCCGCCAGACCCTGGTGGACCTCAACGAGGACGGGCTGAAGGCCACCCAGGAGCAGATCCTCCAGACCGTGCCAGACGCCCCGATCCTCCTGGTCACCGCCAACGTCACCGACGAGGAGCACGTCCAGCACTACGTGGATCAGCACGTGGCGACGTTCGGCGCGATCGACGGCTTCTTCAACAACGCCGGATTCATCAACGGCACCGTCATCCCGATCGACGGCGGCCAGCACATCAAGTACTGACCCGTCCCGGCACCCGGCCTCAGCCACGGCCCCGGTCGTAGTGCCCGCTCGGCCCGAGCGCATCAGGCCCGGCGGAACACACCGAGCCCGACGCCGGCCCGGCACCTGATGCGAACCATCGCACCCAGGTGCCGGGCCGGCGTCGTTCCCTACTTTTGGGGCGGCCAGAGACGACTACTTATCCCTGTCCCACAGAACGCGTGTTTTCAGCAGGGCTTGTAGAACTGGCCACCCGGGGCATAGCAGCGGGGGCCCGTGTAGCCCGGGAAGTCAGCGTCCGTTCCGTAACCACTATTCGACGGCTGCTGACGGCGTGGAGCCTCCTGCTGCCTCTCATTCGAACGGTTGCGCTCTGCCTGGCGAGCTTCCTCTTGTTCGCGGGCTCTGTCTGCCTGCCGCTCAGCTTCTGCCTGCTGCCGCTCTGCTTCTGCCTCGCGAGCCTGTTCCGCTTGACGAGCTTCTTCAGCCGCTCGTTCCTCCGCGGCCTTCTGCTCCGCAGCCTCTCGCTCCTCCGCCGCCTTCTTCTCCGCGGCGGCCTTCTCGGCAGCCAACTTCTCCTCCGCTGCCTTCTGCTCTGCAGCCACTCGGGCGGCCTCCACCAGTTCCGCCTCCTTGGCCAGCAGGTCCTGTTGATAGGCCACCGCGGCCGGCCATGCCACATCGCTTCTCTTCCGCAATGTCAGCGCCAGATCACCATAGGCCTTGGAGAGAACCACATGGCTACCGGACTCGACCAGATCCAGAGCAGATCCCAAGGCCTCACCGGCGGCGATCACCGGGGCAGCCGCTGCGAGCGCCGCGGCCACTCCGGCGGCGTCTGCGGGGATGGCCGCAGGCAGATCTTCCAAGGGTGGAAGGGCCTCGGCCAGGGCTGGGATGGTGCACTCAACGGCCGGGCCGTGCAGGCCCTCGCCGGCCTCCTCGGCGCGCTCCTGCGCCTCGAGAACCTCCGAATAGAAGCGATCATTCGGCTCATACAGGACGGCCACACCCAGTCCGGCTTCGGCCAGGTCCGCATTCACCAACGAATCGCCCTTGTAGACACCGGCCAAGGTTCGGTCATACCGGTCAGTGCGCTCGACGTCATAGACGAGATCGATCTCTTCACCCGGGGCCAGCAATTCCTCCAGGAATGCTGTGGCTTCCGGGCCCAGGCACTGAACGGGCTTCTCCGGGTGCTTGGTCTCCGGCGTATCCACATTCAACAGCCGGACACGTTGAACCTCTCCGTTGACCTCCGCGTCGATGGTGTCACCGTCGATCACCCGGACCACGGTCGCCTGGTCGCGGTCGTCCGAACCACCAGATTGCGCCACCGCGACGCCGGTGGCGCCTGCCGCCACGGCCACCACGGCCACCCCGGTGATCACCTTGGCGGTCACTGATGACCTTGCCCACAAACCAGCCATGACCATCGAGTCCTCTGTGCGTGCCCCTCCGCATGATGACCACAGCAGCATAGGCGAGCGGCAGGGGACCGCGGTCCCGGCCACTGGAGATGACGGGCTCCACGGACTTCGAAGCCGACCCGGCACCTTCCCCGGAAATCCTGTGGAAGATGCCGGGCCGACGTCGTTCCCCCGTCACGGTGGGGGCAGAATGGTGCCATGGCCACGACCCCGGAACAGCCCGCCACCCCCGCCGCCTCTACCGCGCCTGCCGCCCCCGCCGCGCCCCAGAAGACCACCGCGCAGAAGCTCTTCATCAAGCCCACCGACACCCTGCACCTGGCCGGCGGGCACCAGGGCCTGCACGCGCTCCTGGATCCCCTGCCCGAGGGCGTCACCCTGACGGACAAGATCACGGAGGCCACCGCCGTCGTGCTCTTCGCCCAGGACCAGAGGTCCCTGGACGGCGTCCTGAACGATTGGCTGGAACCGGCGCTCGGCGCCCGGGTGCTGTGGATCGGCTATCCGAAGGGGGGCCGGTCGGACATCAATCGGGACACCATCTGGAAGGACATCGAGGCCCGGGGGCACACGCTGAACGCCAACATCCCGCTGTCCGGGGAGTGGTCCTCCGTGCGGGTGAGAACCGCCTCGTAGACTGGGGGTAGCAGGCCGGTCTGAACTGACCGGAGCACCACACATCAACACTGAGGGACAGCACCCATGCGCCGAATGTCCGATCCCGCCTACGTCTCCGAAAGCCAAGACCGCCTCCACGGCGAGAACATCGAACCGATCACCCAGCTCTGCGATTCACTGGAGGCCACGGACAAGGGCCCCATCCCCTACGTCGACCCCGCCCTTGACGTGGACGAGGCCCGCATCCTGGTCCTCACCTCCGCCCCGGGACCCGGCACCGCGTCCGGTTTCCTGTCCCATGAGAACGACGACGACGCCTCCGAGCGTCTGCTCCGCGTCTTCTCCTCGGCGGGCCTGGACCCCAAGTACACCATCCCCTGGCTGGTCCACCCCTGGACCCAGGAGGACTACGCCCTGAACCTCACGAAGGAGCGGATCGCCACGGGCGTGAAGCCCTTCAACCGCTTCCTCAAGCGCGTCCCCCGCGTGGTGGCCATCATCGCCCACGGTGGCGAGTCCCAGAAGCTCATCAAGGCGTTCTCCTCCACCATCGGTGGTTCTGTGCTCTCGGCGAAGGCCATCAAGGTCTTCAACGCCCCCGCGCTGCACGCCCAGAGCGCCAACCGAAAGTTCACGCCGGAGGAACTCGAGGATCAGATGGTCGAGACCTACGGCCAGGCCATGCGCCTGTGCGGCATCCGACCACTCGTGAGCGGCAACTGACCTCAGCGGTCGGTGCGGTACCTCGACAGCTTCTCGCCGTCGATCTCCGCACCGACGCCCGGCACGTCCCGCACGGAGATCCGTCCGTTGGCGATGGCGATCGGCTCGGCCAGCAGGTCGTCGGACATGTCCAGGAAATTGGACAGCTCCCCGGCCCGGCGGCTGGTCGCCTCGTGGGCCGCGCCGAAGGTCACGGTGGCGAGTGAACCGACCTGGGTGTCGATCTGATTGCCCATGGTCACGTCCACTCCCAACCCGGTGCACAGCCCCAGGATCTCGGTGGCCTCCGTGAACCCGGACCGGGCCGTCTTGATGCAGATCGCATTGCAGCCACCCGAGAGCAGCTCACGGGAGGCATCTCCGGCCGTGGGAACGGACTCGTCCCCCACCACGGGGATCGGCGACTTCTCGACCAGGCGCCGGCGGCTCATGGCCTCCTTGGCGTCGCACGGCTCCTCCAACAGGGTCAGGCCCAGGCCGTCCGTCTGCTGGAGCACCTGCATGGCCTCATTGGCGGTCCAGCCGCGATTGGCGTCCAGGTAGAGCTCCACGTCCGCCCCCAGGCCCTCGCGGAGCACGTGGCAGGCCTCGATGTCCAGGGACAGCGGGCGGCGGCCGACCTTCAGCTTGAAGGTGGTGATGCCGTATTCCTCGCCGAAACGCAGCGCCTCGTCCAGCAGCTCCTGGGCCGGCTTGAAGCCGAGCATGTGGGAGACCCGCATCGAATCGGTCCACCCACCGAGCAGCTGGTGCACCGGCCGTCCCAGCGTCCTACCGGCCAGGTCCCACAGGGCGATGTCCACGGTGCCCTTGGCGACCTGGTTGTTGATGGTCCGGCGCATCACGGCGTGGACCTTCTCCCGGTCGAAGGGGTCCAGCCCGATGACCTGCGGGGCGAAGACCTCCTCGACAATGTTCTTGATGGACACCTGCGTCTCACCGTAGGTGTAAGGCCGCGGCGGGGCATCGGCCACCCCCGTGATCCCCTCATCGGTGTGGATCCGCACTAGCACGTGGTCCGCGGTGTCCACGGCACCGGAGGCGAACTTCAACGGGTGGTGGTACGGGATGGCATAGGGGATGGCTTCGATGCCGGTGATCTTCATGGACGCTCCTGCTGGTCAGAGGACGGAGGGTGGACGAGGCTTGGCTGGTCGTGGCGCACGTCGCCCACGGCACGGTGGGCGAGCGCCCGGAAGGGCGGGATGAGTCCGGAGCGGCTGCCGTTCTTCCAGGCGATGGCGAGCCCGACTTCGGGCGCATTCTCGAGTTCGCGGTAGGCGATGGGGGACGCCGCGGCCCGCCGGGCGCCGTCGGGCACCAGGGCCAGGCCCATGCCGGCACCCACGAAGGCCAGCAGGGTCGAGGTCTCCGTGGCCTCCTGCACGACGCGCGGGCGGAAGCCCGCCTGCCGGCAGGCCTCGGACGTGATGGTGGCGACGGCGGAGCCCTGCGGGTAGCTCACGAAGTCCTCCCCGGCGAGCTCGGCCAGGGGCACGGGGCCACCGGCGGTGGCCAGCCGGTGGTGAGCCGGGAGGGCGAGCACGAGGCTGTCCCCCTCGAGGGCGTGGAGCAGCAATTCCGAGGACTGCACCGGCGGTCGCAGGACGGCGATGTCGAGCCGGTTCTCCAGCAGCCCCTGTTCGATCTGCGGGGTGAGCATCTCCCCCATCACGTGCAGGCGGACCCCGGGCAGCTCACGCCGGGCCAGTTGCACCACCGCCGGCATGACCCGGTAGGTGGCCGAGCCGACGAAGCCGACGCGCAGCACGCCCGCCGCGCCAGCGCCGACCTCACGCACATCTTTGGCCAGGGCCTCGACGTCGGCCAGGATCTGCCGGGCCCGCTCCAGCATGAGCTGCCCGGCATCGGTGAGGTCCACCCGGCGGGTGGTCCGCTCGAAGAGCTTGGTGCCCAGGGTGGTCTCCAGCTGCTTGATCTGCTGGGAAAGCGGCGGCTGGGCCATGTGCAGCCGCTCGGCCGCCCGCCCGAAATGCCGCTCCTCGGCCACGGCCACGAAATAACGCATCTGGCGCAGGTCCACCACGCCACCCCCTTTCCGATGCCATCCTGGGCCGGGCCGGCCCGCTCTGCGCCGCGCTCGGTGAGCGCGGCATGGTCGATCCAGCGTAGGGATGGCATGACTCACAAGTGAAAGACCAGTTCCGACCATATTAGAACTCTGGACATATCAATACAGGTCGAATGTGTACTTCTGTCCTGTCATTGATCCGCGTACGGTGTTACGGGTCACAGATTCAGACGGTTCTGGTGAAGGAACCGCTCGACGCCACCGCCCACTCTGCGCAACCCGCTCCATCAGATCCCCGAGGACCACCCGAGATGACCCAGACCTCTTCCGAAGCCCGCGCGGCCACCGCACCGGGACAACCCGAACCCCAGTCAGACGCGCTCGACTCCGGCGGCAAGCGCAATTGGTGGTTGCTGGCCCTGGGGCCGGCAGCCGGCCTGGTGCTGGCCCTGGTGCTGCCGGCGTCGTTGTCCTTCGAAGGCCGCGCAGTAGCCGGCTGCGCCCTGTGGATGGCGATCTGGTGGATGACCGAGGCCGCCCCCATCCCGGTGACGTCCCTGCTGCCGCTCGTGCTGTTCCCGCTGTTCGGGATGGCGCCCATGAAGGACGTGGCCGCGCCGTACGCCGATTCGGTCGTCTTCCTCGTGATGGGCGGCGTGATCCTGGGGCTGGCCACGGAACGGTCCAACCTGCACCTGCGCGTAGCCCTGTTGACCATCCGCATGGTGGGCACCAAGCCCGCGCAGATCGTGTTCGGCCTGATGGCGGCCTCGGCCTTCATCTCCGCCTGGGTATCCAACACCGCCACCGCCGTCATCATGGTGCCGATCGCCGTCTCGATCCTGCAGCTGGTGCGCCGGGTCGACCCGGAGGCAGGCGGCAAGCGGTTCGCTGCGTCCATGCTCCTTGGCGTCGCCTACGGCGTGACGATCGGCTCCACCGCCACCCTGATCGGGCAGCCGCCGATGGCCCTCATGAAGGGCTACCTCATGGAGTCGCACGGCTTCGACCTGCAGTTCGGCCACTGGATGCTGGTCGGGGTGCCCTGGGCCATCGTCATGATCGGGATCGCCTGGCTGGTGCTGACCAAGCTCGTGTTCCGCGCCGAGGTCTCCGAGATCCCGGGCGGCAAGCAGATGATCAAGGACGAGCTGGCCAAGCTCGGCCGGCTGACCACCCCGGAGCGCCGCGTGGGCATCATCTTCCTGCTGGCGATCTTCTTCTGGGTCTTCGTCCCCTTCATCGCGGACATCCCGGCCGTGGCCGAAGCAGTGCCGTTTCTAGGCACCATCTCGGACACCCAGGTCGCCATGGCCGCCGCCATCGCCTGCTTCATCGTTCCCGCCGAGAAGCGCTCCGTGGACCCGAGCGGCACCGCCCTGCTGCGCTGGTCCGCGGCCAAGGAGATCCCGTGGGGCCTGCTGCTGCTCTTCGGCGGCGGGCTGTCCCTCTCCGCGATGTTCACGGCCACCGGCTTCTCGGAGTGGCTGGGCAGCCAGGTGGGCGCCCTCAGCGGTGTCCCCACGTGGCTGGTGCTGCTGATCGTGATCCTCGTGGCCTTGGCCCTGACCGAGCTCACCTCGAACACCGCAACAGCCGCCGCGTTCTTCCCGATCTTCGGCGCCGTGGCCGTGGGCCTGGGCATGGATCCGCTGTTCATGACCGTCGCCGTGACCCTGGCGGTCTGCTCGGCCTACATGCTGCCGGTGGCCACGCCGTCCAACGCCGTGGCGTTCGGTTCGGGCGAGGTGACCATCAAGCAGATGGTGCGCGCCGGTGTCTGGCTCAACCTCGTCTCCATCGGCTTGATCATGCTCGTGATGTACACGCTGGTCCCGCTGGTCTTCCCCGGCGGGATGTGATCTGACGACGGCGCACTGGGCGGCTGAGGCGATCGCTCAGCCCAGCGCCGCCGTCGGGGCCTCTGTCTCGAGCCGCTGGCAGTCCAGCGGTCCGGATGCGGTGTTGACCCCGTCCGCCGGCACGAGGCCCTCGTACTGGGTGCCCATGATGACGTCCACTGTGGCCTCCTCGCGGGCGTCCGGGAGGTAGACCGAGCCCTCGATGTTCCGCTGCACCGCCAGGGACGTGTCCCGTCCGTCCGGGCCGGAAATGATGACGGCCACCATATTGGAGGTGGTGAACCCCTTGTTGCCGACCCCACCGATCACGAACTCGCGGTCCTCGAGGGCGTTGGCCACGTCCCCGGCCAGCCCGCCGATGGTGGTGCCGTTGTAGACGGTCACCGTGGCCTCGGTCGAGTAGTCGAACTCCCCCGCCGGGCACAGGAGCGGCTCCTCCGGCGGGGCCGCCTCCCACCCCGGGATGCTCCAGGCCCCCTGCAGCACCTGATACGCCGTGACGGTCACCCCGGAGACGAGGAGGGCCACGATCAGCAGGACGATCGCGTGCCGGCGGTGACGCCGGCGGCGGTCCCGCTGCAGGACCTTCGGGTCCACCACCCCGAAATACCGGCCGAGGTCGTGCTCCGTGAAGATCCGCCGTCCGTCCGGCTCCTGGCGCGGGTCCACGTCCGGAGGCATCTGAGGGTGGGACACGGGACCCCCTTCGATGCGCGTGGACAGTAGTCCGCACCACATTAGGCGACGGGCCACGGTCTGGCATCCGGTCCGCCCGTAATCTGGTGACATGCGCACTGTGCCCCCGCTTGGACTGCTCCTGGACGTCGACGGCCCCATCGCCTCGCCCGAGACCCGCCGGGTGCCGGACGGCATCGTCACGGCACTGGTCTCCCTGGCGGGCCGAGGCATCCCCGTGGTCTTCAACACCGGCCGGTCCGCCGACTTCGTTCTGCAGCACGTGGCCACCCCACTCCTGGCCGCCGGCCTACCGGGCGACGCCCGATTCCATGCGGTGTGCGAGAAGGGCGCGGTCCACTTCTCCTTCGCTTCTCTGACCGAAACGGCAGCCCGTAACGCCGGGGACGGCGGCACCGGTCAGGGCGGAGCGGGTCAGGGCGGCACTGGCGGGGATCCCGACGCCGGCCTGCCCCGGGCCACGCGCGGCCACGGGGTGCCCGCCTGGATGGGGGTCGACGCCCGCATGCGGCTCCCAGCGGACCTGGAGTCCCGCTTGGTCCGACTGGTGGGCGACTACACGGACACCATGTTCTACGACGACACGAAGCTGGCCATGTTCTCGGCCGAGATGAACGTGGGCGAGTCCCCGGAGCGCTACCGCGCAGCTCAGCGCGACTTCGAGGACCGTGTGGCGGACCTCCTCGCCGAGGATCGTTCCGCCGAGGCTTTCCAGCTGGACTCGACCATCATCTCCTCGGACGTCGAGCACGTCTCCAGTGGCAAGGACCTGGGCGCGGAACGCTCCTGGGCCCTGATCGCTGCCGACGGGGAACTGCCGATGCGCTGGTTCACCTGCGGGGACTCCCGCACGGACTACGCCATGGCGGACTGGCTGCAAGCGCGCGGGGCGCCGGTGGTGCACGTGGATGTCCGGCACGAGGACGGCGTCCCGGAGACCCCGTACCGGGTGATGACCAGTGAGGACCTGGCCGCCCATGGTTTCGGGACGTCCGAGGCGCGGCACGAGGAAGCCGGGCAGGCCTTCCTGGAGTGGGCATTAAAGACCACTGGGGCACCGAACGCCACCATGTGACGAAATGCCGTCACCCGGGGTAGCGCAAGGCAACGTAGAAGCACGGGCGCCGGCCGGCGTCGTTGACTGGTTCCATGACTTCTGCGCTCTCTGACGACTCCATCACCACCGGGGCCCCGTTGGACATCCCGGTCCTGGACCTGTCCACCATGCGGGCCGTCGACGGCTCGTTCGCCCCGGATTTCCTGGACCGGTTGCGCCATGCCGCCCACCACGTGGGCTTCTTCCAGATCGTCAACTACGGCGCCGCGGCCGGCCAGGTGGATGACCTGTTCCGCGTCACCGCCGACTTCTTCGCCCGGCCGGACGAGGAGAAGCTGGCCCTGCACAACCAGAACTCCCCGCACTACCGCGGCTACTCCTCGGTAGGCTCCGAGCGCACCCAGGGACGCCCGGACTCGCGTGAGCAGATCGACTTCTCCCCGGACCGCGCCCCGGTCCCGGCCGAGCAGATCACACCGGGCGAGGAGTACTGGCACCTGCAGGGCCCCAACCAGTGGCCTGCGGACATGCCGGAACTCGAGCGGGCCGCCATGGACTGGACGGCGCTGATGGACCGCGTCGGCGAGGATCTGCTGAAGGCCCTGTGCGTCTCCATCGGCTTGGACGAGGACCACTTCGCGGAGCCGTTCAGTGGCGACCGCGCCTGGATGGGCAAGCTGGCCCACTATGTCGGCGGCGTGAAGGAGGCCGGTACTCAGGGCGTCGGCCTGCATGCCGACTACGGCTTCATCACCCTGCTGCTGCAGGACCTGGTGGGCGGCCTCGAGGTACGCCCCTATGGCCAGGAGCACTGGCTGCCCGTCGAGCCGATCCACGGCGCCCTGGTCGTCAACCTGGGCGAGATGCTCGAGGTGGCCACCAACGGATACCTCATGGCCACCATCCACCGGGCCGTCGCCCCGGACGAGGGCGTGGACCGCTATTCCGTGCCGTTCTTCTATTCCCCGCGCCTGGACGCCGTGATCGAGCCCGTGGACCTGCCGGCCGAGCTGGCCGCAGAGGCCCGCGGCGTCTCCGACGATCCGGACAACCCCATGCTGGCCTCGTTCGGCTCCAACATGCTCAAGGGCTTCGTCCGCGCGCACCCGAAGGTCACTGAGAAGTTCCACCCGGAGCTGGCCGCGAAGTAGCGCCCGCTACTCCGCTCCCGCCGCGCGTCGGACGACGTCTGCGAGCCGCTCCCAGGCCTTCTCGGTCGGATCGATGAGGGCGTACGAGGTCGGCCAGAAGCCATCAGCCTCGTCGAGGGCCGCCTTCGAGCTGACACCGAAGGTCGAGTATCGCTCCTGGTCCATCTGCCCACTGCGGAAGAAGACCACGACCTTTCCGTCCCGGTTATATCCGGGCTGACCGTAGTAGAGCTTCGGCGCCAGGTCGGGCGCCACCGTGGTGACGATCGAGTGCAGCCGTTCGGCCATCTCCCGGTCCCCCTCGGGCATCTGCGCGATCTTCGCGAGAAGGTCCGCCTCTTCCGCAGCCGCCTTCTTCGCTCCCTTGGCCCGCTTGGCGTCTGCCTTCAGCTCGGCGGCACGCTCCTTCATGGAGGCTTTCTCCTGTGCAGAGAATCCACCTGCGGAATCGCCGTGAGTCGTCATCGTCGCTTCTCCTCGGTCTCACCTGGTTGGTGCCGACCACACTAACGGCGGCGCCAACCGGGGCGCTTCTCGATTCCTGACCAGTTCGCCGTCCGCCCAAGCGCGGGCTTGAGGTGCTCAAGACATGAGAAACGGGAGCCCGGCCGATGGCCGGACTCCCGTTCAACTGTCACCGATGACGCGACTCAGGTGTAACCCCTGTCCCGACTCATCACATTGTGGAGCCTAGGGGAATCGAACCCCTGACCTCTTCATTGCGAACGAAACGCTCTACCAACTGAGCTAAGGCCCCGCGGATCCCGACGCATCGCCGGAAGGCGCTCAGCCATCATACTCGCTCACTGGCCACCCTTCGAATTCGCAGGTGTCCCCCGCGCTCCCACATCCTCACGGACTTGCCCAGAGCCCGCCCATGGCCGCCTGTGAAGATCCTGGAAACCCCTTTCTGACAAGGCACTTTCCTTCAAGATCAGCCATCCGAACTGGTATTGCGGTTGCAAACATGAGAGACTTCAGCGGTTGGCTTCATTGCCAACGCCGGTGTGAGAGAGCCCAGCAGGGTGCATGGACACGACATGCAGACCCGCTGAAATGGCTCCCGCCGGAGGCAGCCTGAAGAGCTGTCGCGGGGCCCGAACGGGGCCATCGCAAGCGGCCCGAGGGGGCCGCTGGTAGCCGGAGACGGCTACGTACCACGGTCCGCGGGGACTGAACGCCAGCCCCGTGGGCCGCTGTCATTGTCGCCGAGATGAAAGGATCGGGATGCCACCCGCTCAGGAGATCAATCAACTAGGAATCATGGCAGTGGTGTTGCTGCTGGTCCTCTTCTACGGCGGAACCATGTGGATGTCCGTGGGCATCAGCCGGAAGAAGGAGAATGCCGACGGCTACATGACCGCCGGCAACAACATCGGATTCGGCATCTCCGCGGCATCGATGACCGCCACCTGGATCTGGGCCTCGTCCATGTACGCCTCCGCCACCGCGGGCTACACATACGGCATCTCCGGCCCCATCCACTACGGGCTCTGGGGAGCCCTGATGATCCTCTTCATCTACCCCTTCGGCAAGCGCATCCGCAAGGTTGCCCCGAAGGCCCACACCTTGGCCGAGGTCATGTACGCGCGGCACGGACGGTCCTCCCAGCTGATGCTGGCCGGATCCAACGTCCTGGGCTCACTGATCTCGTTGACCTCCAACTTCATCGCCGGCGGCGCCCTCATCTCGATGCTGTCCCCGCTGAGTTTCGGCGCGGGCATCGTGATCGTGGCCGCGGGCGTGTTGATGTACACCTTGTGGTCCGGCTTCCGCGCCTCGGTGCTGACCGACTTCGCCCAGGTGATGTTCATGCTCGGCGCGGCCGCCATCATCATCCCCGTGATCTTCTTCGTGGCCGGCGGGCCGGGCATGTTCGAGGCCGGCGTGGCTGCCGGCAACGTCACCCCACAGCAGGAGAACTTCTTCTCCTCCGAGGCCTTCATGAACCAGGGCGCCCCGTACATCGCGGCCGTCCTGGCCTACGCGATCGGCAACCAGACCATCGCGCAGCGTCTGTTCGCAGTGCGGGAGGATCTCATCAAGCCGACTTTCGTGACCGCCACCATCGGCTACGGCGGCTCGGTGATCGGCATCGGCATGCTCGGTGTGATGGCGCTGTACCTGGGCGTGGAGCCCATGAACGGTGACGTCAACAACCTCATCCCGCAGATGGCCGGCACCTACCTCGGCCCGATCCTGTTGGGCCTGGCGTTCATCATGATCATCGGCGCCCTGTCCTCCACCGCTGACTCCGATCTGGCCGCCCTGTCCTCCATCGTCATGGCGGACATCTACGGCCAGTCCGTCGGCAAGAAGAAGGCCAACCCGAAGACCATGCTGCTGGTCGGCCGCATCAGCATGATCGTGGCCACGGGCGCGGGATTGTATTTCGCCACGGCGCAATTCAACATCCTCGATCTGTTGGTGTTCGTCGGTGCCCTGTGGGGCTGCCTGGTGTTCCCGGTCATCGCCTCGTTCTACTGGCCGAAGGTCACCAACGCGGCCTTCTCCGTCTCGGTGCTCGCCGCCCTCGTGGCCTTCCTGCCGGTGCGCTTCGAATGGATCCCGTTCACCGGCGTCCTCGGCTTCAGCGTCGAGCTGTTGGCCACGGTCGGCATCGGCGTGGTGCTGGGCATCATGTCCTTCGGGTTCTTCGGACTGAAGCCGGCGATCTGGGTCGGCGGGATCGCCACCGTGGCGGCCGCGCCGTTCACGTTTGCCGGGATCTTCACCGACGGCCTGCGTGACTACACGGTGCTCTCCGCCTCGCTGGTCGCCTACGCGGTCTCCTTCCTGGTCTGCTATCTGATGTCGGTCCGGTCGAAGCAGAACTTCGACTTCGACGTCATCAAGGACATCACCGGCGACTTCGACCCGGACAGCCCGCAGACGGCCGAGCAGATCGTGGCGGCCGCTGCCGCCGCCAAGGCATCGGAGACGTCCGGGGGATCTTCCTCGGCCGACTCCCAGCGCGACTGACCGGCCGCGACGAACCAGAAAGGAACCACCATGACAACACTTCTGCTGACTGTGTACGTACTGATGTGGCCCGTGATCGTGGCCGCCGTCCTGTTCTTCATCGCGCGCGGCTTCTTCCGCGACGTCTCGGAGTCCAAGAAGGCGGGCCGCCCGATCATCTGATCGGGTCCCCACCCCCACCAACGACGGCGGCGCGTCACCTTGCGAAGGTGACGCGCCGTCGTCGTTGTCCTGGCCTTTGATCATGCGGAGCCGGCCAGCCAGGACCTGCGAGAGCCGGCGCTTCCGGCCTGAGCGCCTCAGCGGTTGAGGAAGTGGACGAGCACCCCGATCGCGAAGGACGAGGCGGCCAGCGAGGCACAGCCGAACTCCACGAGGATGCCGAGTCCCATGGACTTCAGCGCCTCCCAGGAGGATCGCGCGGCGGCCTTCAGGTCCCGGCGCCGGGCGAACTCCGCGGCCAGCAGGCCCACGGCGAAGCCGACGAATAGCCCGACCACGGGGATCACGAACATGCCCACGATCGCGCACACCACGCCCACCAGGACTGGGCCGCTCGGAATCTGCTCGCGCTTCATCTTCCGGCCGGTCAGTACTGCTGACGCGCTCAGGCCGGCGATGGCCAGACCGGCCCCGATGATCGCGGCGGTCCAGGCGGCAGGCGAGCCGAGGATCCACGCCCAGCCGATGAGCGTGAGGACGGTCAGGATGGAACCGGGCAGGATCGGGATGATGGTGCCGAGCACGGCCACCACCAACAGCAGCCCGGCGATGACGGTGGTGATGATCTCGTAGTCCACATGCCCAGTATGGTGCCGGAATCGCTCCTCCCTGAAACGGGTCCAGCAGGCTAACGTCGAATCATGCTCATCGGCGTCCCCACTGAAATCAAGAACAACGAATTCCGCGTCGGCCTCACCCCCGTCGGCGTCACGGAACTCGTCCACCACCAGCACGAGGTCATGGTCCAGTCTGGGGCCGGGCTCGGCTCGGGCACTTCGGATGAGGACTACCGGCAAGCCGGAGCCCGCATCGTGTCCTCGGCCGAGGAGATCTGGGACCAGGCCGCCCTGGTGCTCAAGGTCAAGGAGCCGGTGGGCCCCGAATGGCAGCTGATGCGCCGGGGGCAGATTCTGTTCACCTATCTGCACCTCGCCGCCGATCCGAAGCTCACCCACGCCGTGCTCGAGTCCGGTACCACGGCCATCGCCTACGAGACCGTCACCCGCGGGCACGCCCTGCCGCTACTGGCCCCCATGAGCCAAGTCGCCGGACGCCTCGCTCCCCTGGCCGGCGCCTACCACCTGACCCAGGCCCAGGGCGGCTCCGGCATCCTCATGAGCGGCGTACCCGGAACCCGGCAGGCCCGCGTGGCCGTGATCGGGGCCGGCGTCGCCGGCGAGGCGGCTGCCGTGGTCGCCGCCGGCATGGGTGCCGATGTGACCGTCCTGGACATCAACCTCAGCCGTCTCACCGAACTGGACACCGCGCACCAGGGGCGGTTGCACACGCTGGCCTCCTCGAAGATGCACATCGCCGAGACCGTGGCGAATGCCGACCTGGTGATCGGCTCGGTACTCATCCCCGGCGCGGCAGCCCCCAAGCTGGTCACCGCGGACATGGTGGCGTCCATGCGCCCCGGCTCAGTACTCGTGGACATCGCGATCGACCAGGGCGGCTGCTTCGAGAACTCCCGGCCCACCACCCACCAGGAACCGACCTTCCGGGTGGGTGAGCAGATCTACTACTGCGTGGCCAACATCCCCGGGGCCGTCCCCCAGACCTCGACGGCGGCCCTCACCAACGCCACGCTGCCCTACATCCTGCGGATCGCCGATCACGGCTGGCGTGAGGCCCTCGCCGCGGACGAAGGGCTGCTGTCCGGGCTGAACGCCCACGAGGGCGTCCTCACCCACCAGGGGGTCACCGACGCCGTGGCCGGACCGCTGGGGCTGGACCCGCAACTGGACTACCGGCCGGCGTCGGACGTGGTCGCCGGCTGATGCCGGGCCGCCTGGCGGGCCCTGCGCTGGGCGCGCGAGGCCCGCAACCGGGCGAGGCCGCCCGTGCGCCACAGGATCAACACCACGACGCCGGCCAGCACCAGGACCAGCGCGAGCAGCGCCACCGGGCTCGCTAGTGCTGTGGTGATGACCGCCCAGACGACGGCCATGCCGACGGTCCCGTAGATGATGCCCCAGATCAGGGATCCGAGCAGGGCGGCGGGGATGAACCGGCGCCACCGCATGCGCGTCACTCCAGCTGTGCCGATGACGGCGGTCTGGATGCCGACCGTGAGGAAGCAGAATGGAATGGCCCAGGGCCCCCAGCGGTCGATGAACCCCATGGCGCGCAGGTAGACCGGGCCGGACATGTAGCGGCGCAGGGCGGTGTGCTCGGCCCCGGCGGCGATCCCCCGGCCGAGGACGTATGTGGCGGTGGAGCGGCACAGGGCGCCGCCCCAGAACAGGAGGATGGCCCAGACCAGCGGCAGGGAGGCGATCCAGTCCATCATGGGGCAAGTCTAGGCGCCGACCTCGTCTAGGCTCAGGGTATGAGCCAGACGCGAACCGCCCGACGCCCATTCCTTGTCACGGCGGCCCTGACCGCCGTGCTGTCCCTCGGCCTGACCGCCTGTGGAACGGGCGGCGGCGAGGCCTCCGAGAGTCCCACCACCTCCCCGAGTGACACCGCCAGCGCCAGCGCGTCGGCCACCGAGTCGATGCCGGCAACGGAGTCAGCGACGCCAAGCGATTCTGCCACCGCGTCCCCTTCGGCCAGCTCGGCCCCGTCCGGTTCCCCCTCCGCCTCAGCGTCCGGTTCTGCGTCGGGTTCTGCGTCCGCATCGGAGACCGCACAGGGCGCCACCGAGGCCACCGTGTACTGGGTGGCGATGGACAACCTCGAGGGCATCGAGTTCCCGGGGTGTGGGGACAGCAGCCTGATGGAGTCCACCGCCCCGGTCTCGGGCGTCGGAGACGTGGGTGACCCGTCCTTCGTGGAAGCCGGCCTCCAGGTGCTGCTGGACCAGTCCGAGTACGAGGTCGGTTCCGGCCTGACCAACTCGCTCTACCAGTCCGAACTCGAGGTCACGGAGGTCTCCATCTCCGGCGACACCGTGACCGTGGACCTGACCGGCACCCCGATCTCCTCCGGCACCTGCGATGATCCGCGCATCATCGCCCAGCTGGAGAACACCGCCCTGGCCAACGCCGGCGTCTACGCCGCCCAGATCCTCCTCGACGGCACCCCGATCCAGGAGGCCATGAGCCAGAAGGGCGCCTGAGCCGCCTCAGGCCGAACGCCCGGTGCTTCTTCCTACTGGAGTGCCGGGATCAGGTCCTGACTTTCCAGCACCTCACCGAGCCAGGGGGCCATCGACTCGGCATACGTCGAGGTGAGGTGGTTCTTGTCCCGCCACACCACCACCGTCCCGATGACCGCGGGGCAGGTGCCGTCCGGGCAGATGCCGCCGACCAGGTCCACGGGAACCGCTGCCGCGGCACGCTCCAGGGCCACACGCTGCTGGTCGGCCCCCGAGGGCTCGGCCTCGTTCGCGGCGAAGCCACACTCCTGGACATAGGTGTCCGGGCGAGTCTCGATGCACTCCGGGATGTTGTAACCGGGAATCGGCGGGTCGATGATCACGCCGACCGGGATCCCGCTCTCCTCCAGCGCGTTCCACGCCGCGGCCTGGCCTTCCGGCACGGAGGTCTGGTCCTCGGGCGCCTCGTAGATGAAGGAGGACGTCAGGACGAGGTCATAGTCCCCGGCCCGCAATTTCTCCATCACCCCGGCGTTCCACCGCTCGCACTCAGAGAACACGTCCTCCTCCAGCAGCACCTGGCCGGCAGTGAGGGGGCAGGAGGACTTCAGGTAGGTGCTGACCTGCCAGCCGTTCTCGGCGGCCAGCCGGTTCACGGCGGCCTGCCAATGGGCCGCGTGGGAGTCGCCGGTCAGGGCCACGCGGAACTCGGAGTCGTCAGGACCGTAGGTACAGGCGAGCGGCTCAGTCTCCCGATCACTCTGCACGCAGTCCTGGGCGTACGCCTCCGGCAGGTCGAGGTCCACCGTGTCCGCCCCGGGCAGCAGCGCCTCGACCGGCGTGTGGCCCAGGGCGGCCTGCGGGTCCGCCTGCAGCAGCTCACCCCCGAGCAGCACGGGCCCCGCCTCGGTGCCTTCGCCGCCCTGACCGCCTTCGTCTCCCTCGGTCGGGTCCGACTGCTCCGATGCAGCCTCATCCAACGCCTCCGCATAGGTGGGCGGCTGCCAGCCCTGGGGGCCGGTTCGGGACGTGGCGAGGTCCAGGGACGCCGTCCCGACGATGACCGCGAGCGAGGCGGCGAGCCCGACCTGGATCGCCTTCCAGGGGGGCCTGACGACGGTCCAACGCTGGAACGGCTTCTCCACCCACCGGTAGCTGGCCCAGGCCGGCAGGAAAGACAGGGCCGCGACCGCCGTCCCGACGTACCAGGGCAGCCCGCCGAAGAGGAACGTGGCCATGACGATCAGCGGCCAGTGCCACAAGTACAGCGAGTAGGAGAGGTCCCCGACAGCCGTCATAGGACGCAGGGACAACAGCGAGCCGACGCCTGAACGCTCCCGGGAGTTCAGACCGGAGACGATCACGGCCGCAGCACCGAGGGTCGGCACCAGGGCTGCCGTGCCAGGAAAGGACGTCGCTCCGCTGAAGGACACTCCGGCCCCGATCATGGCGGCCAGCCCGGCCCAGCCCAAGGCCAGGGCCCACCGTCGGGGCAGGTTCGCCAGGCGGGTGGCGAACAGGGCCAGAAGCACGCCCACCCCGAGCTCGTGGATACGTGTGGTGGTGGCGAAGTACGCCATCCCCGGATTCACCGCCGTGAGGTGCAGGGAGTGCACCAGTGAGCCGATGAACAGGACCACCGCGGCCCCCACGATCCACTGCCGCTGGATCACCGCGAGACTGGACGCAGCACGGTGCCGGGACCCGCCTGCGTCGGGCCGCTCCTGGCGAGCGTGACGGCGGCGGGCGATCACCAGGACGAGGATGAGCACCAGGGGCCAGAGCAGGTAGAACTGCTCCTCCACGGCGATCGACCAGTAGTGCTGCAGCGGACTGGCGGCCTCGTCCTGGCGCAGATAGTCCGTGGACCCCTGACCGAGGATCCAGTTGACCACGAACAGCACACTGCCCGTGGCCTCGGTGGCGATCGCATCCCAGCGGGAGCGCGGCAGGATCGCCAGGGTCAGCAGCACCGTGCCGATCAGCGCCACCAGGGCCGCCGGGAGGATGCGCCGGACCCGCCGTCCGTAGAAGTCCACGAGGTCCAGCCGGCCGTGCTCCCGGATGCGGGCGAGCAGCCCGGACGTGATCAGGTATCCGGAGATGACGAAGAAGATGTCCACGCCCACGTAACCACCGGGAGCGAACGGCAGGCCAGCGTGGTAGAGGAGGACGAGCAGCACCGCCAGGGCACGGAGCCCCTGGATATCGGACCGGAACCGGGTGCCGGGGTGATGCTCTGGGGAACCTGGTGACACGACTTCTCCGACTCTGCTGGAACGCGAAGTACTCTATCCGACCGAGACTGAGAGGTGGGCTCAGGTCAGTGGATCACGTGCTCCAGGAAGTAGCGGTGGAAGGACCAGTCGCCGGTGACCTCCGGGTGGAAACTCGTGGCCAGCAGACGGCCCTGCCGGACGGCCACGGGGATGTCCCCGGCCGGGTTCTCCGGATTTTCCAGGCACGACGCCGGCACGCTCGCCAGCACCTGCACGTCCGTTTCCGCTCGCAGCACCGCGGGGGCCCTGATGAAGACGGCGTGCACGGGGTCCCCGGAGACCTCCGGCACCTCGAGGGCCGTCTCGAAGGACTCCACCTGGGAGCCGAAGGCATTGCGTTGCACGGTGATGTTCAGCCCGCCGAAGCTCTGCTGCCCCGCGATCGGGTTGGCAATCGACTCGGCCAGCATGATCATCCCGGCGCAGGTGCCGTAGACCGGCAGGCCCTCCCCGATCGCCTGACGGATGGCCGGGGCCACACCGAGCAGCCGGGAGAGTTTGTCCATTACGGAGGACTCCCCGCCGGGGATGACCAGGCCGTCCAGCCCGGTCAGGTCCGCGGCGGAACGCACCGGCCGGACGCTCGCCCCGAGGGCGGTCAGCACCCGTACGTGTTCGGCCACATCTCCCTGGAGGGCGAAGACGCCGACGGAGGCGGGGCCCGCTGTCACCAACCGCGGTCGGCGAGGCGGTGCGGGGCGGGCAGGTCGCCGACGTTGATGCCGACCATCGCCTCGCCGAGACCGCGGGAGGCCGCGGCGACCGCGCCGGCGTCGTTGAACTGCGCCGTGGCGCGCACGATCGCGGCGGCGCGGGCCGCGGGGTTGCCGGACTTGAAGATGCCCGAGCCCACGAAGACGCCGTCCGCACCGAGCTGCATCATCAGCGCGGCATCGGCGGGCGTGGCCACGCCGCCGGCGGTGAAGAGCACCACGGGCAGCTTGCCCTCCCGGGCGACCTCGGCCACCAGCTCGTAAGGCGCCTGGAGCTCCTTGGCGGCCACGTACAGCTCGTCCTTGCTCAACGCGGACAGCTTCGCGATCTCGCCGCGGATGGTGCGGATGTGCTTGACGGCCTCGGAGACGTCACCGGTGCCGGCCTCGCCCTTGGAGCGGATCATGGCCGCACCCTCGGTGATGCGGCGCAGGGCCTCGCCGAGGTTGGTGGCGCCACAGACGAAGGGGACGGTGTAGTCCCACTTGTCGATGTGGTTGATGTAGTCGGCCGGGGAGAGGACCTCGGACTCGTCGATGTAGTCGACCTTGAGCGCCTCCAGGACCTGGGCCTCCACGAAGTGGCCGATGCGGGCCTTGGCCATGACGGGGATGGAGACGGCCTCGATGATTCCGTCGATCAGGTCTGGATCGGACATGCGGGCCACCCCGCCCTGGGCGCGGATGTCCGCGGGGACGCGCTCGAGGGCCATGACGGCCACGGCGCCGGCGTCCTCGGCGATCTTGGCCTGCTCGGCGGTGACCACATCCATGATCACGCCGCCCTTGAGCATGTCCGCCAGGCCGCGCTTCACGCGGGCGGTGCCGGTGCGGGCCGAGCCCTGTCCGGAATCGGCAATGGAGCCCGGGGCCGGGGTGGAGGGGTCTGAGGTGTACGAACCGATGGAGGACTCGGTGGGCTCAGTGGATTCAGGGGTGTTGTTCATGGTGTTCCTTTGCGGGTGCGGCCGGCCGGGGTGGAGGGGATCACACCGGTGCTCTCGGGAAAGAATCTACCCGCCCCAGGACCGGGTGCGGGGTGTTCGATGTTAGCCGGTGACGAAGCGTGACCTCCGGTCGGAGGTCTCAAGCGTTCCAGAGCCCGTACGAATCGGCCAGGTCGGCGATCTTCTGCGCGCGGGCCAGGCGGGGCAGGTAGGAGCCATCGCCCACGGAGGCCCCGGCCTGGTGGGCCTGCAGCATGTCCACGGCCCAGGAGACCTCGTCCTCGGACGGGGACAGGGCCAGGTTGATGGATTCGACCTGCTCGCGGTTGAGGCACAGTCGCCCGGTCATGCCCATGGACTGGGTGATGCGGGAGGACTCGACCACCGTGGCGTTGTTGTCCGCCGCGCCGGGAGGGCCGTCGATCGCGCCGGGAAGCTTGCCCACGCGGGAGGCGATAACCAGCCGCGAGCGCGCATAGGCCATGGCCATCGGGTCGTCCGAGATGCCGGTGTCCTTGCGGAAGTCATTGGTGCCGAAGGCCAGGCGGAACGTCCCGGGGGCCTTGGCCACGGCGGTGGCGTTGTCCAGCCCGACGGCCGTCTCGATCAGGGCAATCACGGGGGTCCCGGCGCGCAGGCGCATGGCGGTCAGCGTGACCTGCTCGGGCTCCTCGGCCAGGGCCAGCATCACGCCGCGCAGCCCCTCGGTGCCGGACAGGGCCTCCAGGTCCTGCTGCCAGTCATCGGTGTCGATCCCGTTGATCCTGACCCAGGCGGACATGCCGCCATTGAGGGCCTCCACCACGTTGGCGCGCGCGGCGTCCTTCTTCTCGGCCGGGACGGCGGCTTCCATGTCGAACAGCACCGAGTCCGCCTCGGAGGCGAGCCCGGGGGCGAAATCCTCCGGCTTCGCCGCGTTCACCAGCAGCCAGGAACGGCTCAACTTGGCGGGCAGGGCGGCGGCACGACGGTTACGCAAGGGCATGGATCCCAGCCTACCCGCGCACCGGACGCCCCGGGAAAGCCTGACTAGGGTTGGGCTCATGGCCGAAGAGATCCCCATCCTCACCCGCAGCTTGACCGTCGGGCCCCTCGACGAGGACGAGCGGGAGATCCTCTCCCGCCTTCCCGGACTCACGGCAACCGGTGCGCCCGCACCCGCCGGACAGCCGGGCACGACGCCGGACGCCACCGTGGTGCTGGACGGCACCACGGTGCGGCTCGGCCCGGCGGCCACCGCGGCGGTGCTCGAGCTGCTCGGCCGGCTCGCCTCGGGCGCGGCGGTGACGGTATCCGAGCAGGACCGGTGGCTGAACACCTCCCAGGCGGCACGGTTGGCCGGGGTCTCCAACACCTACCTGCGCCAGTTGGCGGACCGTGGCGAGATCCCCGTGACGTACCGGGGGACGCACCGGCGGATCCACCCCGATGACGTCCTCGCGTGGGTTCGGCAACGTGGCAGCGGCGAGGTGGGAACGCCGGGGACGGCAGAGGCGGCGGAGTACGATAGTCAGGATTCCCCGCCGTAGCCCTGCCGTTCAGGAGATCCATGACCTCGCGACGCCGACCGGACCACGCGTCCGGCCACCCGGCCCTGCGCCGGACCGCCGCGGGGCTGACCGCCGCCCTGGCCACCGTCGTACTGGCCGGGTGCTCGATCTTCCCTTTCCCCAACGAGGCACCGACCGACCAGGATGGTACGGCCCTCCCCGAGGCGAACGCGAGCGGCTATGCGGAACTGCCGCTGTACTTCGTGGCCCTGAGCGGGGACTTCCCACCGGCGACCACGGGCCGGGACGTCGCCTGCCAGGATCTGCTGGTCCGCGCCTCGTCCGTTCCGGTCAAGACCGAGGACCGGGTGGGTTCCGCGGTCGGTTTCCTGATCGACGACGAGCAGTACAGCCACGGCGATCCGGCCATCACGAACTCCGTGGACCCGTCCGAGGACGGCCTGCTCTACTCCTCCAGCCGCGTGGAGGGTGACACCGTGACGGTGGAGCTGACCGGGGACGTGGTGACCCGCAGCCAGTGCGAGTCGTTCCGCATCCGAGCCCAGCTCAACCGCACGGCGGCCGCAGCGGCCGGAGTGGAGAACGCGGAGATCCTGGTGGACGGCGTCCGGCTCGAGGAGATCCTCGGCCTGCCCGAGCTGGAGTTGGGCGAGGAGTTCACCACTCCGGCGGATGAGCCAGCCCCCGGCGAGGGCACAGACAGCACGGAGGGCGCCGCCCCTGAGGGCGGAACCGGCGAGACCGACGAGTTGGACGAGATCGGCGACCCCAACCAGCTCAACGGCAACCAGGGCTGATCCGGGGCCGCTTCGGGACAACCCCAGGGTGCGGCCATCCCTTCCGCCGTAGCTCGACCCGTTGTTAGCATCGGCCCCATGGCCGACCCTTCAGCATTCCTTTCAGACCGCGCGCGCGGCGTGAAGCAGTCGGCGGTGCGGGATGTCTTCGACCTCGCCATGACCCCCGGGATCATCTCCCTGGCCGGAGGCAACCCCTGGCTCGACGACCTCCCCTTGGCCGATCTCGGCACCATCGCCGAGGAGCTCGTCGCCCGGCAGGGTCACCTCAGCCTGCAGTACGGCGCCGGCCAGGGCACCCCTGAACTGCGGGATGCGGTCTGTTCCGTGATGGCCGCGGACGGGATCGCGGGCGCGGATCCGGAGCACGTGGTCATCACGCCCGGCTCCCAGGCGGCCATCGACACCGCGGCACGCATGCTCGGCAACCCGGGGGACGTCGTCGTGGTGGAGGACCCCACGTTCGTGGGTGCCCTGAACACCTTCAACACGTGGGAACTGGACGCCGTGTCCACCCCCACCGATGAGGAGGGCCTGATCCCCGCGCTGCTGCGCACCACCCTGCAGCGACTGCGCGCCGCCGGGCGCCGGGTCGCGTTCCTCTACACGATCCCCTCCTATGCGAACCCCTCCGGGGCGCTCATGCCGGCCGAGCGGCGCGAGGAGGTCGCCCGGATCTGCCGCGAGGAGGACGTCCTCATCGTGGAGGACAACGCCTACGGCCAGCTCGGCTTCCAGGACGGCCCCGTGGCTCCGATCGCCGCGGCCCACCGCGACCAGGTCATCTACCTCGGCACCGTCTCGAAGATCTTCTCCCCCGGCGTGCGCATCGGCTGGGCGCTGGTGCCGCCGGCGCTGCTGCGCGAGTTCTACCTGTCGGCGGAATCGGCCTTCGTCTGCCCGCCGGTGTTCAGCCAGATGCTCTCCACGGCGTTCCTCACCCGGTTCGACTGGCAGGCCCACGTAGCCCGCTGCGCCGCCGAGTACGCCCTGCGCTGCGACGCCCTGGTGGACGAGATGCAGCAATCCCTGGACCCGCGCGTGACCTGGACCCGGCCGGCTGGCGGCTTCTTCGTCTGGTCGCGGATGCCGGACGGGCTGGACACGCTGCCCCTGATGCACGCGGCGGCGGAGGCTGGAGTCGTGTTCGTTCCGGGCGGCGCCTTCACGCCCGACGCCGGCCCTCACCCCCACTTCCGGCTCGCCTTCTCCTTCGTGGCACCGGAGACGCTGCGCGAGGGCGTACGCCGACTGGCCCCGGTGCTCAACGGAGCCCTGCCGGGCCTCCCGTGACCAAAGCCCCCGCAGCGCACCGTGACCCTCACCGTTGTGACGCCAGGGCGTCACGTTGTACCCAGGGGCCCTATCGTCATAGGTATATGGCTTGCGCCCCGTTACAGTGGTGCGGATCACCGTATTCGTCCGGGGCGGCAGCCCGGGGCAGCAGACCACAGCCGGGCGTCCGGCAGGAAGGGTGACCACATGTCCCTGCGCAACGCGCTGCTGGCCCTGCTCACCGTGGAGCCCATGACCGGATATGACCTGGCCAAGCGCTTCGGCTCCTCCGTGGGCAATGTGTGGCATGCCCCCGATTCCCAGATCTACCCGGAACTGCGCCGGATGCTGCAGGACGGACTACTGGAGTCCGAGGAAGTCCCCTGGGGTCGCAAGGGACGGAAGATCGAGTACACCATCACCGAGCAGGGTCGGGCGGCCTTCGGCGAGTGGATGGACTCAGACCTGCAGTGGACCCGTGACCGAGACCCCATGCACCTGCGGGCCGCCTACTTCGAATACGCCACCCCGGACCGCGCCCGCGCCCAGTTGACGGCCTACCGGGAGCACATCCTGCAGCTCCGTGGGCAGTGGCAGCAGCAGATCGACGAGGTCGTCGCCGGCACCTCGGAGACCCTCAACCGCCGGCTCGAGACCGTCCCCGCCTCCCAGCACCGCCGCACCACCGCCTTCAAGAAGTTCACCTACGAGGGACTCGTGGACCGCGCGGACGTGGAGATCGCCTGGGCCGAGCGGGGGCTGAAGCTCCTGGACGAGTTGGATGGCCTGGATGCGCAGGACGAACTGGGCACCCTGAGCACCCAGGACGCGTAACCACCGCAGCGTGGACTGGATGACCGGCGGTGACGGGCCGGCGCCGGGAACCCCTCAGCCGTTGTCCCGGTACTGGGTCCGCGCGTACTCCTGATAGGGGGCCGGGGCCACGGTGGCACGAATCCTCACCTGCCGGTGGCCCTGGTCCACCTGGGGCTTGCGGGAGACCGGGTCCTCGCCCCAGACGACCTCGACCTCCTCCCCGTCCGCGATGGTCGCGTCCAGGGTGGCCAGGGACATGTACAGCTGAGGGAAGGCCACGTAGCCGGCGTCCGTGGAGATGCCCACCCGCTGCGAGCCCCGCACCACCTCGTCCATCTGGTAGAAGCCATACCGTGCCTTCGGGAAGTCCAGGTACTTGGCCGGGGTCCCCTCCTCCAGCTGGGATTTCACGACGCCGGCCACGTCGTCCGCGTTCCACAGCAGCGTGACCTTGCGCCGGGTCTGATTCTCGGCATGCCGCTCCAGGGCCTCGCGGCCGTGGAAGTCGTGGTCGAACCGCACCGAGCGGCCCAGCCCGAAGTCATAGGGCGTGGCGTAGTAGTCCTCCACGTTCTCGGAGTACAGAGAGCCGCCGATCGACCCGGCCCGGGCCGCGGGCAGCCACTGCCGGTATTCGGCGAAGTCCTCGCCGAAGATGGCCGGCAGCGGTGTGGGGACCCAGCCGGATTCCAGCGGCGAACTGGAGTAGGCCTTGGCGCCGACCTGCCGGATACCGTGCTCCGTCCCAGCTTCCAGCAGGGCGCCGTGGACGGCCTCGTGCTCCTCCCACGGCCCGTAGAACTCGAAGCCGGGCTGGCCGGCCATGCCGTGACGCAAGGCCTT
Source organism: Citricoccus muralis (assembly GCF_003386075.1). Lineage (GTDB taxonomy): Bacteria > Actinomycetota > Actinomycetes > Actinomycetales > Micrococcaceae > Citricoccus > Citricoccus muralis. The sequence goes on along the minus strand of NZ_QREH01000001.1, from coordinate 3,067,134 downwards.
GACGTCCTTTCCGGCGATCCTCACGTCGGCGATGTGGAAAAACTTCACGTCCGGCACCGGGCCGCCGAAGACCTTCTCCATGACCCGGTCGGCTTCCGGCCCCTGCAACTCGTACCGGTAGAAGCTGGGCGGACCGGGGCGCATGTTCGAGTTCGGGTCCAGCCGCTGGTGCACGTCCTTCCCGGCCTCCTGGGCCTTCTCCACGTTGAATCGGATCCAATCGATCTGGATGTGGTGACCCACCAGGACCAGGCCTTCACGCTCGTCGGCGTTGTAGAACAGGATGCCGTCGCCGATCAAGTAGCCGTCCTCGTTCACGGTGATCAGCTGCTTGGCCACCCCCGGGCGGAACGTGGCAAAGGTATTCGGGGAGAGGGACTCGAGCAGCGGGATGAGGTCGGCACCGCCGAGGAACAGCTGGGTCATGTGGTGCGACTGGTCCATCAGCCCCACGGTGGTGCGCCACGCGCGCTGCTCGTCCCGCCAGTTCGTAAACTCGGGGGTGATGGGAAAGGTGATGGACGGCCAGTCCTGATTGCGCAGGAACTCGACGGGGCTTCCGGTCCGTTCGATGGCCTGGGCGAGTGATTCAGTGGCTTCGGTCTGTGACATGGTGATGATCCTCCCGATCGGGACGGGCCTCGATCCCTCGGACAGTCATCAGGGGATCCACGAGGCCGGTGCGTCCAACCTAGACACCACGGCCGGTCAGCGGAACCAGCGTTCCCCTTGAAAGGAAGAACGGCCCCGAACTGGTACGTTGCCCGCTCGGGGCCGCGGGGGTCAGCCGAACTGCTTGCGCAGGTCCGGTTTGCGGATCTTGCCGGAGGCGGTGCGGGGCATCTCCTCGGTGAACACCACGGACTTGGGGATCTTGTAGCGGGCCAGCTTGCCGTTGAGGTGCCCGATGACCTGCTCCTCGGTCAGTTCGTGCCCCTCACGGACCACGATCACGGCCTTGGGCACCTCGCCCCACTTCTCGTCCGGGACGCCGATCACGGCCACCGCTGACACCGCCTCCAGCTGGGAGATCTCCTGCTCCACCTGGGCGGGATAGATGTTCTCGCCGCCGGAGATGATCATGTCCTTGAGGCGGTCGGAGATGAACACGAACCCCTCCTCATCGCGGTAACCCATGTCCCCGGTCTTCAACCAACTGCCATCCTCGGCCTCCACGAAGGAATCGGCGGTGGCGTCCTCACGGTTCCAATAGGCCTTGATGACATTGGGGCCCTGAACCTGGATCTCGCCGACCTCCCCGGGAGCGCAGACCTCCCCCATCGGATCGACGATCCGCACGAAGGTGTGGAATTGCTGCAGCCCGGAGGAACCCTGCTTGGGCCGAGAGTACCGGGCCGGCAGGGTGGTGGCCCCCGGGGACGTCTCGGTCATCCCGTAACCGTTGGTGAAGGACAACCCCTTCTTCTCGTAGGCCTCCAGCACGCGCAGCGGCACGGCGGAACCACCACAGGTCAGGTTGCGCAGCGAGGAGATGTCCGCCGACTCCCAGTTCGGGTGCTCGGCCAGCAGCTGGTACGTGGTCGGCACCCCCGAGATGAAGGTGGCCCGGTGTTTCTCGATCAGCTCGAGGACGCGGCCGGGCTCGAACCGCGGCTCCAGGACCAGGGTGCCGCCCTTGAGCAGGGTCGGCAGCGCGCCCATGCCCAGCGAGGCCACGTGGAACATCGGGGCGATCATCAGGGACACCGAGTCGGACATGATGTCCATGTCCGTGATGACGTTGAAGCTGTTCCACGTCAGGTTGCCGTGGGTGAGCATGGCGCCCTTGGGCTTGCCGGTGGTGCCGGAGGTGTAGAGGATGAGCGCCAGGTCGTCGAGACCCACGGCCACGTCCGGGCGGACGGGTTCGCCGCCGGCCAAGAGCTGCTCGTAGTCGACCGCCTCAAGATCGCCGTCCTGGCGCTCGGCCGGCACCGGCGTGCCGTCCTGGACCAGGGCCAGGAGCCCGACGTCGGTCCCCCGGCTTCCCGAGACCGCCAGTGGTTCCATGGTCGCCGAGGCCAGGAGAACGGTGGAACCCGAGTCGTTGAGGGCGAAGGCGATCTCCGGCGGCGCCAGGCGGGTGTTGAGGGGCACGAACACCGCACCGAGGGAGCCGACGGCGAACAGCGACTCGAGGAACGAGGGGTAGTTCTCGCCGAGGTAGGCCACGCGGTCACCCTGCCGCACGCCGCGCTGCGAGAGCGCGTCGGCCAGCCGGTCGATGCGGTCGGCCCAGTCGTCATACGTCAACTCGCCGGCGGCGCTGATGACGGCGACGTTCCCGGCGGACTTGATGCGGCGGCGGTGGATCCAGTCTCCGATTCCACGGTTGATCATGCGTTCCTACTCCTCGCGGCGGTATGGCGTACGGCTGTTGTGCGGCGGACCACACTCACTCTCATTGTGCGCCATTCCATTGAGTAATTCAACGATTGTGGACAACATTCGTGGCACCGGGCCTCTCACTGGCCGGCGCCCTCCACCATGAGGTCACTGGTCGCGGGGATCTCGTCGATCAAGCCCATCTCCTGGAGGATCTCGGCCATGCGCTCCAGAGAGGCGACGTTGTGCAGTTGCGGGAACTTCGGCATGGTCAGTTCCTCCACGGTCTCGGAGTCGATCGAGGTGTAGCTGGACAGGACGGCCTTGGCCTCATCCGGGTGGTCCGTGGCGTACTGCTGGGACTCCTTCATGGCCTCGGTGAACTGCTCCACCAGCTCGGGCTCCTGCTCCATCATCTGGTCCGTGGTGAAATAGCCGGAGACGGACAAGTCCTGCACCGGCTCGGCAAAGAACCCGTGGATATTCCGGGCACCGCCCTGCTCGGCCATGGTCACGAAAGGTTCGACGGCGGTGATGGCATCCACATTGCCGGCCTCGAGCTGGGCCTGCATGTCCGGGAAGCCCACCTCGACGAAATCCACGGTCTCCACGTTCCCGCCGGCTTGCTTGATGCCCTCGTAGGTGGTGGCGTGATTGATGTTGTTGAGGGTGTTCACGGCGACGCGCTTTCCCTCCAGGTCCTCCACCGCCTGGATGTCGGAGTCAGCCGGGACCATGATTCCGGCCGCGTCGTCTTCGCCGTTGCCGGTGGACTGCGGTCCGGTGGCCACGATCTTCAGCGGCAGGCCGGCGTCACGCCCGATGATCAGCGAGGCCACATTGGAGAAGCCGAAGTCCATCTGCCCGGACTGCACGGCTGGCACGATCGCCGCGCCACCCTGGGCCAGGGTCAGCGTGACATCCAAGCCGTGCTTCTCGAAGATGCCCTCCTCCACACCGAGATAGATGGAGGCGACGTCCACGATCGGGATGACCCCGACCTCAATGGGGGTCAGCTCGCCGGCGGCCGCGGAGCCACCGTCAGTGGCGGGAGCGGATCCATCACCAGCCTCCTCCGAGGGGGAGCCGGAACCGCAGGCGGTCAGGGCGAAAAGGGCGGCTGCGGTGACCGCTACGGTACGGAGTCTTCTGGTGACCATGATGCGCCTTCTCCTGTGCGAACAAAGGACCGGCCGGGCCCACGGCGGGGCCCGGCCGGTGTGGTGGTGGACAGACGTTACTGGACGATCAGGTCTTCGGTCGCCGGGATGGCGTCAATCAGGCCGGAGTCCAGGGACAACTCGGCGATCTTCTCGAGGGAGGCGACGTCATGCTCCTGCGGGAAGCGCGGCATCGTCAGCTCGTCGATCACGTCCTGCTCGAGCGAGGTGTAGCTCGGCAGCACAGCCTTGGCCGCCTCCGGATTGTCCGTGGCGAACTGCTGGGACTCCTTCATGGCGGCGGTGAAGGCCTCCACCAGCTCCGGATCCTGCTCGATCTTCTGGTCCGTGGTGAAGTAGGCGGCGATCGAGAGGTCCGGCACCGGCTCGGCATACTGCCCGTAGACGCGCTGACCACCGGCCGCCTCGGCCAGTGTCACGAACGGCTCCACGGCACCGATGGCGTCCACGTTGCCGGCCTCCAGCTGGGCGACCATGTCCGGGAAGGCCATCTCGACGTACTCGATGGACTCCGGGTCACCACCCTCCTGCCGCATACCCTCGGAGATCACGGAGTCATTGATGTTGTTCAGGGTGTTCACGGCAATCCGCTTGCCCTCCAAGTCGGCCAGGCTGGTCGCCTCGGAATCGGCCGGGACCACGATGTGAGCAAAGTCGTCGTCGCCGTCACCGGTGGTCTGCGGGCCGGTCGCCACGATCTTCAGCGGCAGGCCGGCGTCGCGCCCGATGATCAGGGAGGTGACGTTGGAGAAGCCGAAGTCCATCTGCCCCGACTGGACCGCCGGCACGATCGCGGCACCGCCCTGGGCCAGGGTCAGGGTGACGTCGAGACCGTGCTCCTCGAAGATGCCCTCCTCCACGCCCAGGTAGATCGGGGCGACGTCGACAATCGGGATGACCCCGACCTCGATGGGGGTCAGCTCGCCAGCAGCGGCCGGCTCGGATCCCTCCGCGGGGGCGGTAGTGGTGCCGCCCTCGGTCGGGGACCCCGAACCACAGGCGGTCAAGGCCAGTAGGGCGGCAGCGCTGACGGCAGCCACGCGAAGTTTCCTCATCATGATGGTGCTCCTGGAAGGCAAAGTGCGAGATGGCACCGGCCGGGGGTGGACGGATACCTGTAATGTGAGACACAGCCTAGTCAGCCGTGATCCCGGCAGACAAGAGATTTTCATGATTTTGTCAACAATATTGTTTGCCACCCAGATCGTCGCGTGTCAGGAGCCTCGAAGGTGAACGGAACCGAGACCGAGCTGGCGCCTCCCCAGGTGTTCCGCAGCCTCGCCGTGCGCCGTCTGCTGAGCCTGCACGGCCAGCTCTGGGCCGAGCACGTCTCCACGGAGAACACGAGCATCCAGTTCGGGCTCCTGCTCTGCCTGGCCCGCTCCGACTCCGGCCTCAGCCAGACCGAGATCGCCGCCCAGCTCGCCGTGGACAAGGCCTCCCTGACCGAGCTCGTCAGCCGTATGGCCTCGCGCGGATTGGTCAGCGTGCACCGCGATGCCCGGGATGGCCGCCGCCGCGTGGCCACCCTGACCGACGCCGGGCATGACCTGCTCCAGGAGATGTACGGGCCGGCCCTGGAGGTCAACCGCCGGCTCTTCACGCCACTGACCAAGGGCGAGGGCGACCAGTTGATGGTCCTGCTGGAGCGGGTCCTCACCGAGCACTCCGCCTGAGGCATACCCACTCCAACCTCGCCGCACGACGCAGCGCCCCGGACCACACGGTCCGGGGCGCTGCGCAGCGACGGCGGGGGCCGGCGTCGGGCCCTCTCGGGTGTTACTGGATGTACAGGCTGGCCGGATCCGGCGCCTCGTCGATGAAGCCGTACTTCACGGCCAGCTCGGCCGTCTTGTTGAGCTGATCGGTGCGGATCTCGCCGCTGAGCTCCTCCATCTTGAGGTTCTGGGCGACCTCCTCCGGCAGGTCGATGAACTCCGGCAGAAGGGCTCGGGTGCCCTCCGGGTCCTCCTCCGAGGCGGCCAGGGCCTCGGTCATCGCGGCCGCGAACTCCGCCACGACCTCCGGATTCTCCTCGGCATAGGCCCCGGAGGTGAAGGTCACCATGGTGGGCATGCCGGGGATGGCGTCCTGGAAGGAGTAGCCGACGAGTGAGTTGGCATCATCCGCGAGAACGTTGCTCAGGAACGGCTCGGGAACCCAGATGGCGTCCACGTTGCCCTGCTCCAACTGAGCCGGCATGTCAGGGAACGGCATCTCGGAGAAGTCCAGGGCCTCCGGGTCCGCCCCGGCCTCCTCCGCATCATTCATGATGGTCAGGTCCCCCAGCGTGCGCAGGGCGTTGACGGAGGTGACCTTGCCCTCGAGGTCCGCATAGCCTTCGATGCCGCTATCCGCCCGCGTGACCACTCCGGCGATGTCATCGCCCTCGGCCAACGAGTTGGAATACCCGGCAGCGATGCGCATATCCAGGCCTTGATCCACAGCGGTCATGACCGACAGCGGGTTGCCCACACCGAACGTGATCTGCTGGTTGGAGACGGCGGGCAGCATGGCGGCGCCGGCATTCTGGGTCGAGAGCTCGACCTCGAAGCCGTGCTCCTCGAAGATGCCGTTCTCGATGCCGTACTGCACACCGACCGACGGGGCGATCGGCAGCACGCCGACCGTCACCGGGGTGAGCTCTCCGGAGGCGGCCCCGCCTTCGGAGGCGCCGGCCGACGTAGAGCCGCCACCCTCACCGGTCGGCGAGCCCGAACCACAGCCGGTGAGGGCCAGGCCCGCCACGGCGGCGGTGGCCATGAGGGATGCGAACTTCTTGTTCATGGATTTCTCCTGGGTTCGTGCACGGCGGGGGGTGCCGGGCTGCGAGAACCTGAGTGCGGGTGCCTCAGGCGTAGAAGCGGGACAGGAACGTCGCGACGACCGCGGGGCGCTCCTGGCCTTCGATCTCGATGGTGCCGTCAGCCACCAGGTGCAGGCCGTTGCCCTTGACCTCGGAGACCTCCTTGACGGTGATCTGCATGCGGATGCGGGAACCGACCGTCACCGGGGAGGTGAAGCGGACCTTGTCGAGGCCGTAGTTGACCTTGGTCTTGACGCCGGTGACGTCGAACAGCTCGGACCAGAACGGGATGATCAGGGACAGGGTGAGGAAGCCGTGGGCGATCGGGGCACCGAAGGGACCGTCCTTGGCACGCTCGGGATCGGTGTGGATCCACTGGTGGTCATCGGTGGCATCGGCGAAGGTGTCGATCATCTGCTGGGTGACCTCGCGCCACTCGGTGACACCCAGGTCCGTCCCGGCGAGGTTCTTGACCTCGCCGAAGGGGACGACGGTCTTGGCGGTGGTGGTTTCGCTCATGGTGTTTTTCTCCTTTGAACTGTGTTATACATCACAATAGTTGGAAAGTGCAATGGTCTCGACCCATCGGTGATGATTTCGTGACCCTGCGCCCGAGGGCGCGGCTGCTAGACGAAGGCGCCGACGCCGGTGACGGCGCGCCCGACGATCAGGGCATTGATCTCATGGGTGCCCTCGTAGGAATAGACGGCCTCCGCATCCGCGTGGAAACGGGCGACGTCGGTGTCCAGGGTGATGCCGTTGCCGCCGCAGACCTCGCGGGCCAGCGCCACGGTCTCCCGCAGCCGCAGGGCGGTGAACATCTTGGCCAGTGCCGAGTTCTCGTCCCTGTAGGTGCCGGCGGCCTGCTGTTCGGTCAACTGCACCACCATGCCCAGCGAGGCGGTGAGATTGCCGAGCATCGTCGCCAACTTCTCCTGGACCAACTGGAATCCGGCGATCGGCCGGCCGAACTGCTCCCGCGAGCGGACATAGCGCAGGGCGGCCTCGAAGGCGCCGGCCTGGGCACCGGTGGCCATCCAGGCGACATCCGAACGCATGCTGCGCAGGCATCGGCTGACGTCCTTGAAGGAGTTGATTCCCTGGAGCCGGTCCACCTCCTCCACCCGCACATCCGTGTAGGTGATGTGCGCGTTCTGCATGATGCGCAGGCTGGCCTTGTTCCGGATCAGCTCCAGCTTCACGCCCTCGGCCTCACGCGGGACGAGGAAGCACTTGACCTCACCGTCCGCCTCGTCCCGGGCGAAGGTGGCCATCACGTCGGACTCGAAGGCCCCGCCGATCCAGCGCTTGGCGCCGTTGATCAGCCAGGACCCGTCCTGCTGGCGCCGCGCCGACGTGGCCAGCCCGCCGGCCACATCCGAACCGTGGTCCGGCTCAGTGAGGGCGAAGACACCGGTCAGGGAGTAGTCCACGATCTTCGGGTCCAGCTCCGCCACCTGCTCCGCAGAGCCGCCCAGGCGCACCGCGGTGCGGAACAGCCCGGCCTGCGCGTTGAAGTAGGTGCAGACGTTCAGGTCTGTGCGCGCGAGCTCGAAGTTGCGGAAGCCCGTGAGGATGTCCCGGATGGGCTCGCCGGCGGCCTTCAGCGCAGGCGGGTCCATCAGCTTCAGGTCACGCAACGGCTGGCGGATCTCGTCCGGGAACGTCGCCGCATCCCAGTGCTCGTTGAGGTGCGGCTTGACCTGCTCGTCGAGGACGGTGACCAACTCTGACAATACGGACCGCTCCGCCTCGGTGAGGCGCTCGGCGAAGCCGTACAGGTCAGAGGGGGTCACGGCCCCCGTCACGGGTTCACGCATCCCGGGCACCCGGGGTGGAGCCTGAGGTGGAGCCCAGGCCGAGCAGCCGAACGGCGTTCTCCTTGAGGATCAGCGGCCGGACCTCGTCCTTCAGGGGCAGATCCGCGAAGGCCTTCATCCACTTCTCCGCCGTGATGAGCGGGAAATCGGTGCCGAAGAGGACCTTGCGGGAGAGCACGTTGTTGGACTGGCGCACGAGCGACTCCGGGAAGTACTTCGGCGACCAGCCGGAGAGGTCGATGTACACGTTCGCCTTGTGGGTGGCGATCGAGTTGGCTTCGTCCTGCCACGGCACCGAGGGGTGGGCCATGATGATCGGCAGGTTCGGGTGGTCCGCCGCCACCTCGTCCAGCAGCAACGGGTTCGAGTACTTGAGCTTGATGCCGCGGCCTCCCGGCAACCCGGCGCCCATCCCGTTCTGACCGGTGTGGAAGATGCACGGCAGCCCGATCTGCTCCAGCTCGGCCCACAGGGGGCGGAACTGCTCGTCCGAGGGGTCGAAGCCCTGGACGGAGGGGTGGAACTTGAAGCCGCGCACCCCCAGCACGTCAGCCTGGCGACGGGCCTCGACCAGCGCAGCCGGCCCCTTGCGGGGATCCACGGAGCCGAACGGGATCAGCACGTCATTGTTCCGTGCGCAGCCGGCCACCAGATCGTCGATGGAGTTCGGAGCGTGGTCCATCTGGGTGCTGGCATCCACGGTGAAGACCACCGCGGCCATCTTCTGCTCGCGGTAGATCTCACCGATCCGGTCGATCGACGGGGTGCGCTCCTCGGCCTTGAAGTACTTCGAGGAGGCCTCCATGATGTCCTCCGGCATGGACACGTGGCCATGGCCATCCACCTCCAGGTGCACGTGCATGTCGATGGCGGTCACCGCCTCGACGTCCACCCGGCACTCATAGCGAACGGTGTTCCCGGTGTCACCGGCGTTCTCGGCGTTGGCGCTCATGCCGGCGCTCACTTCGCGGTCTCGGGCTGCAGCTCGGCGGGCAGCTCCGGCATCTTCTCACCAACAGACTGCAGGTTGGCCTCGAGGAGCGCCTTGCCCTCGGCGAGCATGGTCGCGTAGTCCCAGCCGCCATCGTGGAATTCGGTGGCCACGGACTCCGGGTGGGACCAGACCTGCAGGCGGTCACCGCCGACGCCGATGGCCTGGCCGGTGATGCCGGCCGCCTCCTCCGAGGACAGGAAGGCGATGACGCCGGCCACGTCCTGGGCCGGCCCGAAGCCGAGTTCCTTGCGGAAGAACTCCGGCATGGCCTCGCCGCGCTCGTCCGCCTCGACGGCCGCCTTGAAGAACGGGATGGTCTTGGTCATGGCGGTGGCGGCCACGGGGATGACGGCGTTGACGGAGACGCCGGCCTTCTTCATCTCCATCGCCCAGGTGCGGACCATGCCCACGATCCCGGCCTTGGCGGCGGCGTAGTTGGTCTGGCCGAAGTTGCCGCGCTGGCCGGTCGGGGAGCCGATGGTGACGATGCGGCCGGCGACGCCGTTCTCCTTGAAGTAGGCGTAGGCTGAGCGGACGCACGTGAAGGTGCCCTTGACGTGCACGTTGATGACCAGGTCGAAGTCCTCGTCGGTCATCTTCAGCAGGGACTTGTCCCGCAGGATGCCGGCGTTGGTGACCAGGATGTCCAGGCCACCGAAGGTGTCCACCGCGGTCTTGACCAGCAGGTCGGCGGTCTCGGAGGAGCCGACCGGAGCCACCACAGCCGCAGCCTTGCCTCCGGCCTCGGTGATCGAGGCGACGGCGGAGTCGGCGATCTCCTGGTTCACATCATTGATGATGACCGACGCGCCCTGGCGAGCCAGTTCCTGCGCGTAGGCGAGGCCGAGGCCTGCTCCGGATCCGGTGACGATGGCTACCTTGCCGTTCAGGGACATGGGTTCTCCTTGCGTGATGGGGGTTCAGATCGGTGGATCGGAACGATGCTCGAATACTGGGGTGCAAGTGCCCGTAGGCGCTTCTGGAGTCCATGACAGCCCATACCGTTGAGAAAGTCAATGATGTACATTCACTAGAAACACTGTGAATCCGGCCGCCACTGGGGTTGCGCCGCTACACTTGAACAAATCAACGATGTGACGAACGGTTGCGAGAAACGCATGTCTACTTCCACTGACAAGGCTTCCCACGGCTCTGCCGCTACGGCTAGCGCCGCCGCCGCAACCTCCGCCCCCACTGCATCCACGCCCGTGACTGCCAGTGGAGCCGGCGATACCACTGGCGAGGTGACGGACGGGATAGAGCGCTTCCTGTGCTCCGACGTGGCTGAGCAGATCCACTTCCTGACCTCACGCGCCCGTGGCCGCGGCATCAGCCACGCCAATCACCAACTGGAGGGGCTGGACCTGAAGGTCCGCCAGTTCTCCGTGCTGTCCCTGGCCGCAAGCGGGCAGAACCCGTCCCAGCGTGAGATGGGCGAGTTCCTGGCCCTGGACCCCAGCCAGATCGTCGCCCTCGTGGACAACCTGGAGCAGCGCGGCGCCGTCCTGCGGGAGACCGACCCTCGGGACCGGCGCTCCAAGATCATCGTCGCCACGGATGCCGGCCGGGATCTCCATGCCCGGGCCCTGCAGATTTTGGAGGACTCGGAGGACTACACCCTCTCCACCCTGTCCCCGCGTGAGCGCAAGCAGTTGCGCTCCCTGTTGCTCAAGATCGCCTTCTAGCGCCCCTTCCGGGGCCGCCAGCCCCGCAGGGCCACCGCCCCATCCCTTTCTCCACCGCACGACGTCGGCTGCGCACCCGGGTGCGCGGCCGGCGTCGTCCTGGGCGCGCCTCCCGGCGAGCCAGGGCCGAGACCTCAGCACCCTCAGGCATGAACAACTCAATGGTTGACTTTCTCAAGAGTAATGTGTTTCATATACGTATCGTGTTGCATGTCACAGCAGGGTCGGGACACTGTCCAGCACGAACCGCATTTCCCCGTCCAGACTGGAGCACCCCCATGTCCACCGACACCACCACGGCCGCCGCGCCGGACCTGGCGTCGCTCGACCCGGCCACCAAGCGCCGAGAGTCCCGCCGCGTCATCCTCTCGAGCTACCTCGGCTCGACGATCGAGTTCTACGACTTCCTGCTCTACGCCTCCGCCTCGGCGCTGGTGTTCCCCACGGTCTTCTTCACCGGCCTGGACCCGTTGGCCGGCGCCATCGCCTCCTACGGCACCTTCGCCGCCGGGTATCTCGCCCGCCCTCTCGGCGGGGCGATCTTCGGCCACTTCGGGGACAAGCTCGGCCGCAAGAAGATGTTGGTGTTGTCCATGCTCATCATGGGCGTGGCCTCCACCCTGATCGGCCTGGTGCCCGGCGCCGCGACGATCGGCGGTTGGGGCGCGGTCATGCTCGTCTTCCTGCGCGTCTGCCAGGGCATCGCGGTCGGCGGTGAGTGGGGCGGCGCCGCCCTGATGGCCTTGGAGCACTCCGAGGGTGGCAAGCGCGGCTTCGCAGCCTCCTTCACCAACGCCGGCGCCCCCACCGGCGCCGCCCTGGGCACCTTCATCCTCGGCACGTTCTCCGCTCTCCTCCCGCAGGATCAGTTCCTCGCCTGGGGTTGGCGTGTGCCGTTCCTGCTGTCCTTCGCCCTGCTGATCGTCGGCATGGTCGTCCGCGCCAAGATCAGCGAGTCCCCGATCTTCGAGGCCGCCGCCGCCCAGGCCGAGGCCTCCGGTGAGAAGCGGAAGCTGCCGATCTGGGAGGTCATGCGCCGCCCCAAGGCCCTGTTGCTGACCATGTTCGCCGGCGCCAGTGGCTTCGGCCTGCAGGTGCTGCTGTCCACCTTCGCCGTCCAGTACTCCACGGATGCCGGCACCGAACGCTCGTCCGTGCTCTACGCCTTCGCCCTGGCATCGATCTTCTCGATCTTCTTCGTGATCTGGTTCGGGCACCTCTCCGACCGCTTCGGCCGGCGTCCGGTCATGATCGCCGGACTGATCCTGTTCGTCGGCTTCCTGTTCCCGTTCTTCGGGATGCTGAGCTCCACCAGCTGGCTCGTGCTGCTGCTGGCCTTCACCATCGCCCTGGGCCTGCACGGCATGATCTACGGCCCGCTGGCCGCCTTCATCGCCGAGCAGTTCGGCACCGGATCGCGCTACACCGGAGCCTCCCTGGGCTACCAGTTGGCCACCCTGCTCGGCGCCGGCTTCACGCCCACCATCCTGGCCACCCTGTACGCGGGCCCCGGTGGCGGCACCTCGATCGTCCCCGTGACCGTGTTCCTCGGCGCCATGGCCGTGGTCTCCATCATCGCCCTCGTGCTGACCCGCGAATCCAAGGACCACGACCTCACCACCCACGAACACTGAACCGCTGTGAGGGCAGAGATCAGCACACATTTCTGCCCTCACAACGAAAGCTCAGTCAGGCGGTCGGGGTTTCCTCACCCCGGACGTTCCCGGGTGCTGGGGCATCCGGGGTGTCCACGCCGCGCACGGCCTTCTCGACGTCCGTCTCCTCCGGGGTCGAGAGGTAGCGCTCGAGGGAGTCATCGAGTTCCTGCAGCCACGTGGTGTGGTGCTCGGCGGCCAGGGAACCGGTCATCACAGAGCGGTAGGGCTTGTCGCGGTAGGTCAAGATGTTCTTCTTCTTGTCGTCCTTCCAGGCCAGGAAGATCCGCACCACCTCGACCAGGTCGAACATCGGATAGTCCGTGGCCCCGATCAGGTCCCGGATGTACTCGGCCTGGAAACGCACGGCGTCGGCGTCTCCCCCGACCCCCTGGAAACGCTGGTGCCAGTCCTGCAGGTGCTCGGTGCGCTCCGCGGCGGTGGGCAGCTCGGCGCGGCCCATGATGAGGTCACGGACGTACCAGGCCTGCGCGTCGAACATGTTGAAGGTGAACCACTGGTCCTGGGCACCCAGGTAGTAGACCTTCGGGCTCCCCTGCCACACCACGCCCCGGTACAGACCCGCCGGGTAGATGGTGTTGCCCGACTGCAGAGCGAGGTCCGAGGGCAGGAACGGATACTTGTGCAGGTAGCCGGTGCACAGGATCACCGCGTCGAACTCGCGGGTCTCGCCGTTGGAGAAGGACACCGTGGCCCCTTCGAAGCGTTCGAGGAGCGGCAGCTCCTCCATGCCCTCCGGCCAGTCGTAGCCCATGGGGCCGGACCGGTAGGACATGGTCACGGAGCGGGCACCCATCTTGAACGCCTGCACGCCGATGTCCTCGGCCGAGTAGGACGCACCGATCAGCAGCACGCGCTGGTCCGCCAGCTTCTCGGCGCCGCGGAAGTCATGGGCGTGGTGCAGAGTGCCGGGGAACGTCTCGATGCCCTGGAACTCCGGGACATGCGGGAAGGAGAAGTGTCCGGTGGCCACGATGACGCGGTCGAACTCGGAGGATGTGGTCTGGTGGTTCTTCAGGTCCTCCACCGTGACCGTGAAGATGTCCCGGTCCTCATGGTGCTCGACCCAGCGGACCGCCGTGGAGAACCGGACCTTGTCCTTGACGTTCGTCGTGCGGACCCGGCCGTCGATGTAGTCCCACAGGACCTCGCGCGGAGGGTAGGAGGAGATCGGGCGGCCGAAGTGCTCGTCGAAGGTGTACTCGGCGAACTCGAGGGCCTCCTTCGGGCCGTTCGACCACAGGTTGCGGTACATGGAGGAGTGCACGGGCTCGCCGTACTGGTCGATGCCCGAACGCCAGTCAAAGTTCCACTGACCGCCCCAGTCGTCCTGCTTCTCGAAGGCGATGACCTCCGGGATCTCTGCCCCCGCCCGTTCCGCGGACTCGAACGCCCGCAGTGCTGCCATGCCGCTCGGTCCTGCTCCAATGATCGCGATGCGCTCTCTAGCCACAACTTCCCTTCCGGCCGGCGACGGCCATGCTCATTCCTCGACGGGAGCCGGCGGAAGCACATCGAACTCGGGCGCCACGTCGGCGCGCCTCGGCCTCAACACCGGATCCTCACATCCACCCTGAGCGGCGGCCGCACCGACGTTCCGCGCCGGCCTTCACTGACCCACCACCCAGGGTGCGGCGCCCAGGCTGGGCGCACTCAAGTTGCTTACTTTAGCAAACACCAGGGCGACGGCGGCCGCGCACCCGAGGTGCGTGGCCGCCGTCGTGCTGTGCGTGGCCTCCTGTTGAGTCACGTTTCTTGTGGAGCCTGGCGTGCAGCCCGGGAGGGGTCTTGGGGTCAGTTGGCGAAGGTGTCCTGCAGGGAACCGCTGTCCGTCCACAGAGCCACGGAATCGCCGCCGTTGTTCAGGACGTTGGCGGTGCCGTCGTTGTAATAGGCGTCCTCGGCATCCGTTCCGGGGCCGGTGTAGACACGCAGCTGGCCGCCTGCGGGAATCTCATACCCCTCGCCGACCCGCAGGATGTTGTTGGCGGCGTCCCGGAGGAGCCAGCCTGACACGTCCACGGTGGTGTTCCCCGTGTTCTCCAGGATCACGTGCTCACCCGTCTCCGGCTGCAGATCCGCACCGGGGACGTCGTTCACCGAATCCGCAATCCGCACGCCGACGTTCTGCGGGAAGACCTTCAAGCCGCGTTCGTACCGGGAGAACTGGATGGGGAAGTCGCCGGTCACCCGGTCCACGCCGAGGTCCACGGACTGCTCGTAGGCCTCGGTGGAGTTCACGGTGTAGACGCCCAGCCCGAGCCCGGCGTCCTTGACGCGCTGGGCACCCGCCTCGTCCAGGGTGCGGTAGTTGGTGCCGAAGGAGTCCGCGAAGGTGGCGTAGCGCTCCAAGGTGGCCGCATCGGGCACCGTGCCGGTCAACTGCTGCAGCGGGACGTCCGGGGCGATCTCTGCGAAGCGCCGGTTGGAGGTCTCGTCGAAGCTGAGCACCTCGATCTTGCCCGCCTCCAGCAGGCGGTTCCAGTTCTTGTCCTCGCTGAGGTTGTCCGCGACGACCTGCTCGATGCCCGGCGAGTTCACCGGGGACTTGATCTCGATGAACACGCCGGTGTTGCGCGTGGCGATCTCGGCGGCGGCGTCGAAGTGCGGGATCTTCTCTCCCGCGTACCGCTCCGAGAAGTAGGCACCGGTGTCCAGCTGCTGCAGCTCCTCCCAGGTGAAGGACGTGATGGGATCGTCCTCACGGCCCGGGAAGACCTCCTCGACGTTGGTGGTGCGCGCCGGCGTGTTGTCATGGAACAGGAACGGGACGCCATCGGCGGAAAGCTGGACGTCGATCTCGAAGAAGTCGACTCCCGAGGCCCGGCCGTCCTTGAACGCGGCGATGGTGTTCTCCGGTGCGGTCCCGGCGGCCCCGCGGTGCCCGATCAAGACGGGGGCGTCTTCCGGGGCTGGGGCTGCGGCGGCCGGACCGACGGCGAGCATGGCTGCCGAGAGCGCTGCGGCGGCGGTGACGGCCGCGGCCAGTCGGCGGGCGGGGCGGCGATGAGTGGCGTTCTGGTTCACTAGTGGCCTTCCGGTGTGCGCCCGGGCCAGCGCCGAGGCAGGCCGCCAGGGCCGGACCGGGCTCGTGTCCACCCCACGATGTCCCGGAGGGTTGGCCGAAACCTGCACCGCAGGTGAAGTCACCGTGAAGTCCGGGCATCCGGCCGTCGACGGTGCCAGTCCGCAGCCGACCCGGCGGACGGCACCAGATCCCCTGCACGAGGTCGGCCGCGCACCCGAGGTGCGCGGCCGACCTCGTGCTATGTCACTTTGAGGGGGGGGCGAGGTGGCGAGGGTCAGGAGACCTTCTCGAAGGTGACCTCCGGGTGGGCCTCCTGCAACGCCTCGAAGGTGATCCCGTGGAGCTCGCGGACCGTGACCACACCGGACGGGTCCAGCAAGAGCACGGCCTGGTCCGAGTAGATGCGGGACACGCAGCCCACGCCCGTCAGGGGGAAGGTGCACTCGGGCAGCAGCTTGACGTCGCCCTTCTTGGTGAAGAGGTCCATCATCACGTAGGTGTCCTTGGCACCGATCGCCAGGTCCATGGCCCCGCCCACGGCCGGGATGGCGCCGGGCTTGCCGGTGGACCAGTTCGCCAGGTCTCCCCGGGCGGAGACCTGGTAGGCGCCCAGCACGCAGACGTCCAGGTGGCCGCCGCGCATCATGGCGAAGGAGTCGGCGTGGTGGAAATAGCTCGCGCCCGGCAGCTCGGTCACGGGGATCTTGCCGGCGTTGATCAGGTCCGGGTCGATCTGGTCCCCGGTGGCCTGCGGGCCGAAGCCGAGCATGCCGTTCTCGGTGTGCAGCGTGACCTTCTTCTCCGGGGAGAGGTAGTTGGACACGGTGGTCGGCTGGCCGATGCCGAGGTTCACGAAGGACCCTGGCTGGATGTCCTCGGCGATGACCTGGGCCAGTTCGTCCTGGGTCAACGGGGCGTCGGTGCTGCGGAACTCGCTCATCTCGCTCATCCTCATTTCTCGGCGGCCAGCTCGGCCGCGGTCTTGGTGGCCAGGCAGGGCTTGGGCTGGCCGGCGGCGAGGGCTGCGCGCTCCTCGCGCTCCTTCACCCCGGACTCGGTCGGGATCCCGACGACGGTGTCCACGTAGATGCCCGGGGTCACCACGTGCTCCGGGTTCAGCGGCTCATCCAGGACCTCGTCCACCTGCACGATCGTGTGCGCGGCGGCGGTGGCCATCACGGGGCCGAAGTTGCGGGCGGTCTTGCGGTACACGAGGTTGCCGGCCGGGTCCGCCGCGTAGGCCTTGATCAGGGCGAAGTCACCGCGGATCGGAGACTCCAGCACGTAGTGCCTGCCGTCGATCTCGCGGACCTCCTTGCCCTCGGCCAGCTGGGTGCCGTAGCCGGTGGGGCTGAAGAAGCCGCCGATGCCGGCGCCGGCGGCCCGCATACGCTCGGCCAGGTTGCCCTGCGGGACGAGCTCGAGCTCGATCTCGCCGGCGCGGTAGGCCTCGTCGAAGTGCCAGGAGTCGGACTGGCGCGGGAACGAGCAGATGATCTTGGCGACCCGCCGTTCCTTGATCAGCAGAGCCAGGCCGGCGTCGGCCTGACCGGCGTTGTTGTTCACCACGGTCAGTCCGGTGGCGCCGGAATCCATCAGGGCGTCGATCAGCTCCATCGGCTGGCCGGCATTGCCGAATCCACCGATCAGCACCGTGGCGCCGTCGGTGATCCGGGAGACGGCCTGGGCGGCCGAGTCCACGAACTCAAGCATCGTTCCTCCTTGTAGCGGGGATGAGGGGGGTTCTTCTGTCCGGTCTGGTCTGCGTGGACCGGTCCGGGCCGGGCCCACGACGCCGGCCGGTGCCCTCCGCGCGGAAGGTGCCGGTCCGGCGTCGTGCCGGCGGGTGTGGTCTTCAGTCGACGTGGGGTCGGTGTTGGGCTCCCAGACCCACCCCACGTCGACGGAAAACGCAGGGGGAGGTGGAGTCAGCGGGCGTTGACGTTCTCGAGGACCACGGCGAGGCCCTGGCCGACGCCGATGCACAGGGCGGCGACGCCCCAGCGGTCACCGGAGGCCTCGAGGCGGCGGGCCAGGGTGCCGAGCACGCGGGCGCCGGAGGCTCCGAGTGGGTGGCCGATGGCGATGGCCCCGCCCCACGTGTTCACGATCGAGGTGTCCACGCCCCAGGCGTCGGTGCAGGCCAGCGACTGGGCGGCGAAGGCCTCGTTGAGCTCCACGGCCGCGATGTCCTTCCACGTGATACCGGCGCGCTCGATCGCCTGGTTGACCGCGTCCACCGGCGCGTAGCCGAAGTACTGCGGCTCGTTGGCGGCGGCGGCACGGCCGGCAATGCGGGCCAGCGGCTGCAGGCCGAGGATGTCCGAGGCCTTCTCCGAGCCGAGCCAGGCCGCGGAGGCGCCGTCGTTCATCGGGGAGGCGTTGCCGGCGGTGACCATGCCGTTCTCCTTGCGGAACACGGTGCGCAGGCTGGACAGGGACTCGGCGGTGGAGTCGGGCCGGATGGTCTCGTCCCGGGTCAGGTCCACGTCCGGGACCTGCACGGTCAGGTTGTCATACTTGCCTTCGTCCCAGGCCTTCGCGGCCAGCTGGTGCGAGTTCGCGGCGAACTCGTCCATCCGCTCACGGGTGATGCCGTACTTCTCCCGCAGCTGCTCGGTGGCCTCGCCGAGAGAGACAGTCCATTCCTTCGGCATGTTCTTGTTGATCAGGCGCCAGCCGAGGGTGGTGTTGGCCAACTCGAGGTTGTGCATGGGGAACGGGCGCTCGGTCTTGGGCAGCACCCACGGAGCGCGGGACATGGACTCGACGCCACCGATGAGCATGACGTCCGCCTCGCCCACGTTGATCTGGCGGGAGGCGATGATGGCGGCGTCCAGCGAGGAGCCGCACAGGCGGTTCACGGTGGTACCGGGAATCGAGGTGGGCAGGCCGGCCAGCAGGGTGGCCATGCGGGCGACGTTGCGGTTCTCCTCGCCGGCACCGTTGGCGTTGCCGAAGACGACCTCGTCGATCTCCTCGGCGCCGGACGCGCCTGCGGCGGCCAGCTTCGGGGCGCGCTTGACGGACTCGGCCACCACGAGGGCGGCGAGGTCGTCCGGGCGGGTCTTGGCCAGCGCCCCGCCGACCTTGCCGAAGGGGGTACGGACGGCATCGTAGAGGTAGGCGTCCTGGTACTGGGTGCTCATGTGGGGTCCTTTCAGAGGTCCTTGCCGGCGGCCAGGTCCTCGTCCACTTGGGCGAAGACCTCCTGAGCCAGCTTGAAGGCGATGTTGGCGGCCGGGACGGAGGAGTAGATGGCGGTCTGCAGCAGGATCTCCTTGATCTCCTCCCGCGTCAGGCCGTTGCGCAGGGCCGCGCGGAGGTGCATGGCGGCCTCCTCCCAGTATCCGCCCGAGACCATCGCGGAGATGGTGACGGCCGAACGCATCCTGCGGTCCAGGCCCGGGCGGGTCCAGATGGTCCCCCAGGCGTAGCGCGTGATGAGGTTCTGGAAGTCCTCGGTGGTCTCGTCCTTGTTGGCCTCGGCCCGGTCCACGTGGGCGGTGCCGAGGACCTCTCGGCGCACGGCCATGCCGGCGTCGTAGACCTCCTGGGAGGTGCGGTCCATCTGGTGTCCCACCGGCTGACCGGTCTGGTTCTCGCTCATGCGGTGAAGGCCTCCTTCAGGATGGCGGCGGTCTCGGCGGGCTTCTCGATCGGCGCCTGGTGCGCCACGTTCTCCAGCACATGGGCCTGGCCGGAGGCGACGCCGGCCGCGATCGCCTCTCCGTCGGCCGGCGGGCAGACCCCGTCCTCGGCCCCGTGGAGCGCCACGATCGGGACGGTGATCTCCCCCAGTCGCTCGCGCACGTCGAAGCCGCCAAGGGCCTCGCACAGCCGGGCATAGGAGAAGCGGTCGGCCTCCTGCAGGGTGTGCAGCAGGCGGGTGGTGCGCGCGGCGTGCTGCTCGATGAATCCCGGGGCGAACCACTTCTCGGCGGAGCCGGCCACCATGGACGGGGTGCCGGCGGCCTCCACGAAGGTGGCGCGCTCCTGCCAGGCCTCGGTCTGGCCGATCTTCGCGGCGGAGCAGATCACGGCGATCCCGTCGAACAGGTCACCGTGGTCCAGGCCGAGCTGCAGGGCGACCGCCCCGTTGATGGAGACGCCGGCGTAGTAGACCTTGGCCCCGGCCGGGATGGTCCCGGCCGCATGCTGGGCCTTCACCAGGTCGGCCACGGCGTTGGCCAGGTCCGCCATGGCGAGCGGCTCATTGTGGGCCGGGGACTCGCCGTGGCCGGGCAGGTCCCAGCCGATGACCTGGAAGCGGTCGGCCAGCACGTTGGCGGCGTCCGCCCACAGGGCCTGGACGCCCGTGCCGAGGCCGGCGCCGACGAACAGGACGTCCTTGTCCGCGCCTGACTCGCCCTCTCCGGAGAGGCGGATCGCGGTGATCTCGGGTGTGCTCACGTGGTGCTCCATTCTGCGAAATTGCGGTATTCGTCCACCAGTCGGTCCACCAGGGTGGCGGCCTCTCCGGTGTAGTTCGCCGGGTCCAACAGCCCGTCGAGCTGCTCGTCGGTGAGGGACGGGGGAAGCTCGGCCCGCAGCAGCGTGCGGAAGTCGGTGTCCCCGCCGGCCCCTCCGGCCTCACCGGTCAGGGACCGGTCCACGATGGCCTGCAGGCGCGCCTTGCCGGATCCCGGCTCCGCACCGGGCTGCTGCTCGAGGACGGGGGCCAGCTCGGCCATGAGCCGCTCGGAGACCAGCATCGGCCCCGCGAGGTTCAGGTTGGCGGCCATCCGCTCGGTGTTGACGCGCAGGCCGCCGACCAGCTCGGCGGTCCGGGCGGCCGCTCCCCCGGCGGTGCGCATCAGCTGGCGCAGCGCGGGCCACTCGGCGTGCCAGCCGCCGTCCGGGCGCTCCTCGTTGGCCGCGCCCGCGCCCGTCAGGACCGTGGCGAGGGCGCCGGGCGCTGACAGGGCTCCGGCGTGGATCATCACGGACAGCACGGGGTTCTGCTTGTGCGGCATGGCCGAGGAGCCCCCGCGTCCGGCGGCCAGGGGCTCCCCCAGCTCGCCGTTCTCGATCCGGGCGGAGATCAGCACGTCGTTGGCGATCTTCCCGCAGGCGGCCACGACCTCGGCGAGGGCAGTGGCGACGCCCGTGACGGGCATCCGGTTGGTGTGCCAGGGTCCGGCCGGTGCGGCCAGTCCGAGGCGGACGGCGAGCTCCTCCACCAGGGTGAAGGAGTCCACCCCGTCGGCGAGAGTGCCGGCGGTGCGGGCGCGGTCCAGCCGGCCGGCCAGCGCGGCCATGGTGCCCGCGGCGCCGCCCCACTGGATCGGCAGTTCCGCAGTGGCGTCCTCGAGCCGGCGGCCGGCCTGGGCCAGACCGGCCATCCAGCCGGCGGCCCGCAGGCCGAAGGTGGAGGGCAGGGAGTGCTGCGCGAGGGAGCGGGCCACCATGGGGGTGGCCCGGTGTTCGGTGGCCATCGCGGCCAGGGATCCGACGGCGGCGCGCAGGTCCGCCAGGATCGTCCCGGCGACCTGGGCGGCCGTCCGCATCATGGCGGTGTCCATGATGTCCTGACTGGTGGCACCCACGTGGATGGCGGCGGAGACCCCGGGTTCGGTGGGGGCGGCCTGCGCGGCTCGGGCCCGCATGGCCTTGAGCGCCGGGATGAGGACGTTTCCGCCGTTCTGGCCGTCGTGGGCCAGCTCGATCAGGTCATAGTCCGCGAGGTGGCGCGGGTCGGCGGCCTCAGCGGCGGCCTCGGCCTGGGCATCGGTGACCATCCCGTGCTCGGCGAGGACCGCGGCCCACGCGGCTTCGACCTGCAGCAGGTGGAGCAGGTAGTTCGCGTCCGAGGACTGCACCACCGCGGTGGTGCCGGAGGACAGCGGGTCCAGCAGGCCGGCGTCGGCCTCCATGGCCAGCGCCGTCAGGCCCGGCACTCCGGACAGGCCAGCCGCACCAATTGAACCGGCTGGGCCGGCTGAACCGGACGCGGTGGCCTGGTGTTCTGACGGCGACGCGGGCGTGGACATCGGTGGGCGCTCTCCTGGGGTGGTGGGTTGTTTCTAGGCTATCCGCACCGATGGCCCGGCGGGCCTTTGCGTCCGTTCTCGTCACGGAGGCGCAGGTCCCGCCGGGCCATCAGGCGGCGGTGTGCCGGGTGGTGCCGGCACTCATCCCTCGGAACCGGATCAGTCGTGCACCGGGTATTCGATGCCGGGGAACTGCAGGAAGACGGTCTCCTGCTCGCCCTGCAGGTGGATGTCGAACCGCAGGGTCCCATCGGCCTCGCGCTCGGCAATCAGCGTCTGGCGGCGGTCCGCCTCCACGGAGGACAGCAGGGCGTCCTGCTCGAGGGCGGCGGTGTCCTCCGGCAGGTAGATCCGGGTGTGCAGCTTGTTCATCAGGCCGCGGGCGAAGACCACCACGTGGATGAACGGCGCCTTGCCCTCCTCCGTGGCACCGGGGTTCACGGTGGAGAAGGTGTAGGTGCCCACGTTGTCCGCGGTCGCCCGGCCCCAGCCGGTGAAGGTCCAGCCGTCACGGACCAGCGAGCCGGTCTCCTGCGGGATCTGACCGTTCTCATCGGCCTGCCAGATCTCGATCATGGCGTCCGGGATCGGTGCCCCGGAGCCGTCGTAGATGGTTCCGGTCAGGCGCACGGCCTTCGGGCTGGCCGGGTTCACCAGGTGCTGGCCGTCACGGAAGGGGATGTGCACGTTCTCGTATCCGGAGGCGTAGCCGAAGAACGGGCCGATGGTCTGGCCCGGGGTCGCCACCAGCTTCTCGCTCCCGTCGCGTGCCGCGGCCAACTGGTTCTGATCAATGCGCATCGTGCTCGTCCTCCATCCAGGTACGGTTGCTGCCGGTCAGGACGATGTCCCAGTAGTAGCCGGTGTTCCACTCGTGCGTGGAGACGTTGTGATCGTACGTAGCGACCAGGCGGTCGCGGGCCTTCTGGTCCGTGATCGACTGGTAGATCGGGTCCAGGCTGAACAGCGGATCGCCCGGGAAGTACATCTGGGTGATCATGCGTTGGGTGAAGTCCGTGCCGAACAGCGAGAAGTGAATGTGCGCCGGACGCCACGCGTTGTGGTGGTTCTTCCACGGGTACGGGGCCGGCTTGATGGTGGTGAACTCGTAGAAGCCCTTGTCATCGGTGATGGTGCGGCCCACACCGGTGAAGTTCGGGTCCAACGGCGCCGGGTGCTGATCGCGCTTGTGCACGTAACGGCCGGAGGCGTTGGCCTGCCAGATCTCCACCAGCTGGTTGCGCACCGGGCGGCCGTCGCCATCCAGCACGCGGCCGCGGACCACCATGCGCTCGCCCAGCGGCTCACCGTTGCCCTGGACCGTCAGGTCGGACTCCAGGGTGTGGACGTCCCGGTGGCCGAAGGCCGGGGACCACAGCTCGATGGTCTCCGGGTCCGTGTGGTGCATGTCCTTGGTGGGGTGACGCAGCAGGGAGCTGCGGTACGGCGGGAAGTTCACGCGCGGCTGGGTCTCCCCGGACGCCGAGTCGTGGATCTGGCTGATCTCGGCGCTGATGGTCTCCTGGGAGTCCTGCGTCGCGGCGGGGTCGAGCACGTGGCTGTTGTCAAAGGTCTCGTCGTCCTCGACGACGGGTCCGGTGTTCTCGGTGATGTCATTGCTCACGGGCTGCTCCTTTCTACGGTTCTGGTTCTGCAGTGGGCGGTTTGATGGACGGTGGTGCGGTAGTGCGGTGAGGAGACCGGGCCCGACGTCGGCCGGCCCCCTCCAGCGCCGGCCCGCGGGCCGGCGTCGGGCACCGGTCAGGCGTGCGGCCAGCCGGTGTACGACTCGGCCAGGTACTGCTGGCCGTAGCGCGAGGAGGTGACGGTCTCGAGCTCACCGAGCGCGCGCTTGGTCTCGAACGGGTGGGCGTCCTTGCGGGTGTGGAGCATGGACGTCATCCAGTAGGAGAAGTTCTGGGCCTTCCAGACGCGTTTCAGGGCGGTCTCGGAGTAGCCGTCCAGCAGCTCGCGGGAGCCGGTGGCGTAGAACGAGTCCAGGGCCTCGAACAGCACCTTGATGTCGGCGAAAGCCAGGTTCAGGCCCTTGGCCCCGGTCGGCGGGACGGTGTGCGCGGCGTCCCCGGCCAGGAACATGTTGCCGTGGCTCATGGGCTCGCGGACGAAGGAGCGGAAGCCGAGGACCGTCTTGTCAAAGATCGGGCCGGTCTTGAGCTGGAACCCGTCCGGGCCGTCCACGCGCTTCTGCAGCTCGGACCAGATCCGGTCGTCCGACCAGTCCTCGGTCTTCTCCGCCGGATCGCACTGGAAATACATCCGCTGGACGTTCGCGGAGCGCTGGGAGATCAGGGTGAAGCCGTGCGGGGAGTTCGCGTAGATCAGTTCCGGCGAGGACTTCGGGGCCTCAGTGAGGATCCCGAACCAGGCGAAGGGGTACTCGATCTTGAAGTCCTGGTGGCCCTGCTCCTGGCCCACGGCGCGGCGGCAGAAGGAGCGGGAGCCGTCAGTGCCCACGAGGACGTCGCAGTGGACCTCATGGACGGCGTCCGGGTCGGCACCGGCGGAGACGTCCCGGTAGCGGATCTTCGGGGTGTCCGACTTCAGGTCCGCCACCTCGATGACCTCGGACTCGTAGCGGATGTCACCGCCGTCCCGCTTCCGGGCCGCGGCCAGGTCGATGAACACCTCGTTCTGGGCGTACAGGGTGACCGTGGCGTCCACGAGGTCCGGGAAGTTCAGCGGGTGGGACTCGCCGTTGAAGCGCAGGTCGATGCCCTCGTGCTCGTCACCGTGGGTCAGCACGCGGCCGTCCACGCCGGACTCCGTCAGCATCTTCACCGCCTGCTGTTCCAGGATTCCCGCGCGGTGGGTGTTCTTGATGGTCTCGTGGTCCCGCAGTTCGATGACCACGTTCTCGATGCCCTGCTTCGAGAGCAGGTGGGAGAGCAGGAGCCCGGCGGGGCCGCCTCCGACGATGCCGACCTTCGTCCGCGTGACCTGGGGTGCATCTGCTCTATCTGCTCTATCTGCGCTGGCTGCCATTCCAACTCCTTCGTTGTGCAGGGGGCTCCGCGGGCGGGCTGGGCCACACCGCGCGGGGATGTCGTCAAGGCCGCAGGCTGCAGGGACGGGCCTTCTGTCACCAGTGTGATGGAGCGTACAGACGTTTGACGGGTCAATTCTCACCGAGTGAGAAGGATGACCGCGATGCAGGTCACTCTGCGGTGTCCGGCAGCACCACCGGCGGGTGCTGCGGGAACACCGTGTCCGACGCCGGCATGACCGCCTGGGGGCCCAACGCGCGGCTGATACCCCGGGCGGCGGCCAGCAGCATCGGAGCCAGGCCGGGACGGAATTCCGAGGAGCGGGGCACCACCACACCGAGGGCCGCCACGGCATGGCCCTCCGGCGAGAGGACCGGCACGGCGACGCCGGTGGACTCCGAGTCGATCTGCCCGTCCGCCGAGGCCCAGCCCTGTTGGCGCACCTCGGCGAGGAGCTGCCTGAGTTCCCCCTCGGTCGGGTTGACCACGTTCTGCGCGTTGCCGCGCAGGGTGACCCCGCCCGAGGTGCCGGACCCTCCGGAGGTGGCCGGGCCGGCGTCGTGCCAGGGGCCCTTCAGCGGGGCTCCGAGTTCACCGGCATGCTCTGCCAGGAAGGACTCGGTGACGTGGCGCCGGGAGAAGGCGAGCAGCACGAGGCCGAGGGAGGTGGTGAAGGTCGGCATGCGGCCGGCGATGGTGGCCTGGTTGGGAACGGCCCCGCGGGCGGAGAGCCGCTCGAGCACGAGCACGCCGTTGGCATCCAGCACCGCAATCTGGGTGTGCTGGCGCAGCACCGCCTGGACGTCGTCCATGAACGGCATGGCCGCCTGCCGCAGGGAGGTGCCCGGGGCGGAACGGGAGGCCAGCTCCCAGAGTTTCATCCCAGGCCCCACGGTGCCGCCCGGCGCCCGCTCGAGCAGGCCCGCCGCCGTGAGCCGGTCCACCCATCGGTAGGCGCTGGGCAGGGGGATGGCGGCGCGGCGGGCGAGGGCGGAGACGGACAGGGTGGGCCGGTCCGTATCGAAGGCGCCGAGGATCCGGATCAACCGGTCCAGGGTGCTATCCCCTCCTGACCGCCTGCTTCCAGGGCTCTCCGTCATGGTGTGAGCCTACCGAGATCGGCGTCCGCCCTGTGCTCCGCGGGCCAGTGTCGCGTCGTCCGCGCGGGCTCCGTCCGCGCCGTCGACCGTGGCGCCCGGTGCCCGCGTCACGGGCCGGGCGCGGGTCGGACTGGGGCCCGGCTCCGGACCATCGGCGTGGCGGCACCAGCGTTCGCGTTCGCCGTCCGACAGGTCCTCCCAGGCCGGCGCCGGCGGCTGGCCGAGTCCAGGCAGCAACGCCATCCGCTGCTCGTAGAGCGCATGGCCAGCCTGCATCCGGGCTGAGAGATCAATGGTCACACCCCGATTTTAGCCCCTGCGGCAGGCTTTCCGCTCAGGACCGTCAGGCCTTTCGGCTCCGGTACCACCGCTGGCCAGCGGACGAAGCCGCGGTGGTCATCCATTCCAGCGGACCCTGGGACCGCTCCGTGACATTGCGCCAGAGCACCACGAACAGCAGGGCAACGCCCACCTGCAGCCAGAACGAGATATACGGGACCTCCTGCAGCAGTCCGGTCGCCAGGAAGACCAGGTGGACCACGTAGAGCGTGAGCGTCATGGAGCCGACCAGGGCCAGCGAACGAAGCCACATGCCGATCCGCTGGCCCAGCCAGAGCATGGCCCCCAGGCAGGCCAGGGCCCAGCCCAGGGTATTGAGGACCTCCATGGGGGTCTCCGAGTACGGCGAGAGCATCAGCAGCCACCAGCCCGATGAGATGTCCGGGGTGGTGAACTCCAGCCCCCAGGTCAGTGACCGCACCAGTTCGTCCTCCGTCAGCCCGGGCGTGGTCGCGAGGACCCGGTCGTACCCGCCGAGGACCTCGATGGACAGCCACGAGACCAGCCAGGTGACC
The DNA here is from genome assembly GCF_003386075.1 of Citricoccus muralis. Lineage (GTDB taxonomy): Bacteria > Actinomycetota > Actinomycetes > Actinomycetales > Micrococcaceae > Citricoccus > Citricoccus muralis. The sequence goes on along the minus strand of NZ_QREH01000001.1, from coordinate 3,040,667 downwards.
AGTGCCATGGTCAGGCCCACCACCATCAGCCTGAGGTGGGTGTCCCGCAGGGTCAGGTTGAACCGTCCGACGGCGAGGCCGGCGAAGAGGAAGGAGGACCACGCCAGGACAGGGTAGGTGCCGGTGACCAGCAGAGCGGCAATCGTGCTGTCCGGCTGGGCGACGAGGGACCCGAGCGACGGGTCGTAACCGTCCAGGTTCGGCAACGCGTTCCCAACGAGGTGGATGAACAACGTCCCCGCCAGCGCGAACACGCCGGCCACGGTGGCGATCATCGGCGCGGGCGCCCCGAGTAACGGTATGGCCATGAGGAACATGACACCGTAGTAGGTCAGAATGATGCCGGCCGGCGGGTTAAGGATCGCCACCATCAGGCCGATGACGATGAGTACCACGGCCCTGACGGCGATGCCGACCCGCTTGGCCGCCAGAGCCTCGCCGGTCGCCGGCTTGTTTCCGCCGGTCATCAGAGCCAGGGAGACGCCCGCCAGGAACGTGAACAACGCGGCCGAGACGCCCGAGCCGACCTCCCAGATCAGGGTGGTCTCCCCGGCTTCAGTACTCTCGGGCAGGACGTGGATGGCGATCATGCCGATCAACGCGAGTCCGCGGGCGGCGTCGAGGCCGACGATCCGCCTCGACCGGCGTGGCACGGCGGCCACGGCCCCATCCTGGGTGCCGAGGTGATCCGCTGGTCCGTCCGCCGGAGTCACCGCCGGACCTGTCCTGCGACGGCCTCTGCGGGAAGCCAGCCGGTGGGCACCCGGGTGGGATCCACCGGTCCGCCCATCTCGGTCACCGTTCCGGCCAGGACGTGGCGCAGATCGCGCCGCTGCTCCTCGGTCAGATCGACCAGTGGCATGCGCACCGGTCCGCCGGGTAGCCCCAGGTCACCCAGAGCGGCCTTGGCCGACGCGGCGCCGGGGGCCCGGAACATCCCGCGGAAGAGCGGCATGAGGTGGCGGTGCAGCGCCAGGGCCTCCGCGTTCCGGCCGTGGACGTGGTGCTGCACCAGCTGGGTGAGCTGGTCACCCACTACGTGGCCGACCACCGACACGAAACCGGTGGCCCCCACGGACAGCCAGGGCAGGTTCAGGGAATCGTCACCCGAGTAGTACGCCAGGTGTGTCTGCCCCATGACCTCGGTGGCCCCCTCGAGGTCACCCTTGGCCTCCTTGACGGCCAGGATGCGCGGGTGCCGTGCGGCGGCCAGGACTGTCTCGGTCTCAATCGCGATGCCGGTGCGCTTGGGGATGTCGTAGATCATCACCGGCAGCTTGGTGGCATCGGCCACGGCCCACAGGTGCTTCAACAGTCCGGTCTGGCCGGGGCAGGAGTAATAGGGTGCCACCACAAGCAGCCCGTCAGCCCCGGCCGAGGCCGCCTCCTTGGCCAGCTTGATGCTGTGCGCTGTACTCCCGGTCCCGACGCCGGCGATCACTTTGCCGCCGTGGGCTGCGGCACCCTGCTTGGCGGCGCGGATAGTGCGGGACTTCTCCCGGTCGGTGGTGGAGATGGACTCACCGGTGGTGCCGTTGACCACCACGGAATCGTTCCAGCCGTCGCGGGTCAGCCAGGCCGCCAGCCGTTCCGTGCCCCGTTCGTCCAGCCGGCCGGCGTGGTCGAACGGCGTCACCATGGCGGTGATGACCCGGCCGAACGCAGCAGAGGCCGCGTTCGGGGCGTTGGCGGTGGTCGAGTCGGTGTCGAACCTGTCGGGAACCATACTCATCGTGCTTGCCCTTCAGTCATGGTGGTGCGATTGATCGGGTCGGTGCGCAATGGACCGGACGGGACGGGGCCCGACGGCGCGGGAACGGCCACGGATGGGCCGGCTGACGCGGTCCACTTCCGGTCCCAGCGGCTGATGGGATTGCCGGCCCAGCGCCCGTGGGCCGGGACGGTCTCCTGGGCCATGACCAACGAGCCAGGGCCCACGGTCGCGCCGTCTTCGACGACGCTGCCGGGCAGCAGCACGCTGTTCGGTCCCAGGGTCGAGCGATCCGCCATCCGGACGGGATCGATCCGCATGATGCGGTCGTGGAACAGATGGGTCTGGAGCACGGTGCCCCGATTGATGCTGACCCCATGCCCGATCTCGATCACGTCGAACTCCGGTAGCCACCAGGTCTCGCACCACACCCGGCGGCCGACCTTCGCCCCCATGAGCCGCAGCCAGATGTTGAGCATCGGCGTCCCCAGGCTCATTCTGACCAGCCCGGGTACGGCCAGGGATTCGGAGAACACGTCGGCGAGCTCGTTCCGCCAGATGAAGCTCGTCCACAGGGCGTGCCGGCCGGGCTTGAACCGACCGACCAGGGCCCACTTGGCCACCAGCGCAATGGCGCAGGCCACGGTGCTACTGGCGAGCATCACCACCCCGGACAGGGCCACCGCGGCCCAGAACCCTCCGTTGTCCAGGATCTCGGAGATGACCCAGACGGCGGCCAGAGCCAGCCAGGCGGCGATCATGAACGGCAGGAGGCGGAAGGCCTCCACGACCGCACGGGCGGCAACGAGCTGCGTGGGAGGGTCGTAGGTCAATCCGGAGTCTGCGCCGTCGACCGGCCGGGGCAGCTCGACGGCGGGACGGCCGAAGAAGTTGGAGGCCTCCGGCATGTCCCGCGGGGCCGAGGAGAGCACGGCCACGAGGGAGCGGTCCGGCACGTGGCGGTCCGGACCGACGACGGCCGAGTTACCGACGAAGGAACGGCTCCCCACAGAGGACGGGCCCACGTGCATCCACCCCCGGCGAACCCGTGCAGAGGTGCCCATCGAGTGGTCGGCCATGAAGGAGCGATCACCCAGGACGGTCAGGTGCGGGATCGACTCCAGCGTCGAGATCTCCACGTGGCGTCCCACCCGGGCACCGAGGAGCCGGAACCACAGCGGGGTCAGGACGCTGGCGTAGAGCGGGTAGACCGAGATGAGGGTCTTGGCCAACAACAGGTTGCTGAGCCACACCGCCCAGCCGGCCGCCGATTGCAACGGGTGCAGTCCTGGAACGATCAGCCGGGCCAGCAATCGGACCGACCCTGCGATCAGGGACAGGAAGGTCAGCACCGTGATGACGGCGAACACGGGGACCAGCGCGGCCAGGGCCCACAACACGTCGGAGAGCAGTGCCAGTTGCTCGAACTGAACGGTCCACATCACCACGAGGGAACCGGGCACCGCCGACACCATCGGCAACAGGGCCATGCCGAACAGGGACAGCGGGAAGAGCAGGTGGATCCCACGGCGCCCGTGATGGGGCCGCGCGGACACCGGCCACTCGTCACCGGCCTGGCCGACGTACTCCATCTGCGAGCCGGCCCAGCGTTCACCGGCCGGGACCAGGCCGGAGACCACGGTCCCGGGGTCGACCTCGGCGTTCTCCCCGAGGCAGGCCCCGTCCATGAGCACGGATCGGGTGCCCACGCGGGCTCCCGTGCCGATCTCCAGCGTGCCGACGTGGAGGAGGTCGCCGTCCAGCCAATGCCCGCCCAGGTCGACTTCGTACTCGATCGATGCGCAGTCACCGACACTCATCAGGCCGGTGACCGGCGGCATGGCATCCAGGTGGACGTCCCGGCCGATCCTGTTGCCGAGCAGACGGGCGTAGGCAATGCCCCAAGGTGTCCCCATGATCGGCTCCAGCTTGCCGAAGGTCACGATCCGTTCGGCGGCCCAGATCCTCAGGTGGGCCGTTCCGCCCCGCGGGTGGGTCCCGGGCGCGATCCCGGCGGTCAGCAGCCGCGATGCCCCCGCGGCGAACACGATCCGCGAGGGCAGGCTGAACAGCACGAGCCACGCGGTGACCAGGGCCCACACCGGCGGGTTGGGTACCCACAGGGTCGGAAAGGGCACCACGTTGTACAGGATCCAGCACACGATGCCGATGCCGGTCAGATACCGCAGACCGGTGATCCCGTAGAGCCCCAGGATGACGGGGAGCTGGACCAGCCCCGTCCACCACGGGGTGGGTTCACGCTCGCGTTCCTCGTCCTCGCCGGACTCCAGACCTTCCAGATGCGCAGCGAGCGCTCCCAGGGTGGGGCGGGCGTAGATGTCCGCGATGGACACGTCCGGATACTGGCCGCGCAGCTTCCCCACGAGATGCGCCGCAGCCAGGCTGGCCCCACCCGAGGCGAAGAAGTCGCTGTCCCCGTCCAGCGGGAGCGGGCCGAGCAGCTCGGTCCACAGGTCGGCGATCCAGCCCTCAGTCCCGCTCAACTGGTGCCCCGAACCATCAGCCGACTGCACCGGCCAGGGCAGGGCCTTGCGGTCCACCTTGCCGGAGGTCTTCAGCGGCAGTTCGTCCATGACGGCCAGCGCCGGCACCAACTGGGCCGGAAGCTGCTCGGCCAGGCGGCGCCGCAATACTCCCAGGTCCAGGGTGGTTCCCGGATCAGGCAACAGATATCCGGCCAGGACCTTGTTCCCGCTCGGGGTGGACTGCACGGCGGCGGCCCCGGCGGCCACGCCGGGCAGGCGGCTCAGGGTGTCATCGATCTCACCCAGTTCAACGCGGCGGCCGCCGAGCTTGATCTGGTCGTCCACGCGTCCGGCGAACAACAGCCCGTCGTGTTCGGCGACCACGAGGTCGCCGCTGCGGTAGGCGCGATCCCAACCCAGGGACGGCATCGGGCCGTACTTCTCGGCGTCCTTGGCCGCATCGAGGTACCGCCCCAGCCCGACGCCGCCGATGATGAGTTCCCCGGTCTCGCCCCACTGGACCGGATTACCCTGGGGGTCGACGACGGCCAGCTCCCATCCCCGCAGCGGCAGCCCGATCGACACCGGGCCGCTCCCGTTCAGCGCGGCGCCGCAGGCGATGACGGTCGCTTCGGTCGGGCCATAGGTGTTCCACAGTTCCCGCCCCGGGCCGGCCAGCCGCGTCACGAGTTCGGCCGGCAGGGCCTCGCCGCCGAAGATCAGCAGGCGGATGTTGTCCAGGGCCTCCTGCGGCCACATGGCTGCCAGGGTGGGCACCGTGGAGACGGCGGTGATGCGCCGCTCCGCCAGCCAGGGGCCGAGGTCCGCACCGGAACGGACCAGGGAGCGCGGCGCCGGCACCAGGCAGGCGCCGCTATGCCAGGCCAGCCACATCTCCTCACAGGAGGCATCGAACGCCACCGACAGTCCAGCCAACACTCGATCGCCCCGCGTCAGCGGCTCGCCCTGGAGGAACATCTGCGCCTCGGCGTCGGCCCAGGCAGCAGCGGACCGGTGGGTGATGGCCACGCCCTTGGGCTTGCCCGTGGATCCCGAGGTGAAGATGATCCACGCGTCGTCCTCCGGATGCGGCTCGGGAGCTCCGCCCACGGTGGCCACTCCCGGCCGCGCCGAGATCGTCAGGCCCTCGGTCACAACGGCGCAGACCCCGGCCTCCGTCCAGACCGTGCCGGCGCGCTCGTCCGGCTCGTCCGCATCGACGGGCACGTAGGCGGCACCGGCCGTGAGGGTGCCGAGGATCGCCACGTAGAGGTCGATGCTGCCGGAGGGCACGCGGATCCCCACGCGGTCTCCCGCGCCAATGTCCATGGACCACAGGCGCCGAGCCATCTCGTCCACCCGTTCCCCGAACTCGGCGTAACTGAGGGCGGTGGTGCCGTCGTCCACGGCCTGGGCCCCCGGGTAGCTGGCGATGGTCTCCCGCAGGATGTCGACGAGGGTCCGGGGCGCGGCGGCCTGCCCACCGGAGTAGCAGGCCAGGTCGTCCGTGGGGGAGGGAGCCTGCGCGCCGCTGTGATCGCCCTCGGCCGTCAGGACGGCATGACCACGTCCCACGCTCGATGTCTTCGTGGTCCGTTCGTCGTGAGACGTGGCATTTCGGTGGTCCTGCGGCAATTTTCCCCCATGAGTCGTTATGGGGTGATTCCTCATCCCCGGTCTCTTCGGCCTGTCGCGGGACCGCTCGACGGTCCTGAGGCATGCAGACCCGTGCCTCGCATCTCCGTACCCAACGGCCGGTAACAGGTGCGTTACGGGATAGCGGCCGGTGGGCACGAACTGCCTCTATGACCGTATGCATACGGCCTACTGGTTCTTCACCTGTCCGGTACCCGATCTCCACGTGGACTCTCGCGGTCTACTACCGGGTAACCCTCGCATCAATCCGTCGGGTCACCTGCCGTGTCCTGGATGTGCCCTGTCAGAGGGAATGTGGACGGAAGACGGGTGGTGCCGGCGTCGCGAAGGACGCGTTCGCGCTCGGGGCGGCGGCGGGGCGGCACCCAGGGACAACCCATAATGAAGGGATGAAGGGCCCCCTGCGCCGGCACCGGCGCGCCACATCGGTCACGACGTCGACAGCAGTCGTGATGGTCGCCGTGGCCATCACCACGACCGTGGCCATGGCAGGGTGCATGGTGGCGCCGCCACCCGCCGGCGGGCCGTCTAGTGGACCCACCGCGACGGCGTCGAGGGAGCCTTTGGAGCCGACGCCGGCCACCTCTGGACCCTGCCACCGCCTCTCGGCCGGGGAGGTTCGCTTCGACACCGGCGAGGCCCAACGCGTGGTGTTCGCCCTCGGGCATCAGCGGGAGACCACCGAGGCGACCCTGACGAGCTGCCTTCGCCTGCAGGATGGCTACGCGGAGGAATGGGTCCAGCCGGCCAGGATCGGCTCCGGCGGGTTCGGCCCCGTGGACACAACCGAAGTCGATACCCTGCAGACCCCGACGGGCTCCTACACGATGACCGAGGGGTTCGGACGCGAGAACCCGGGAACGGAGCTGGAATACCACGAACTGTCGCCCGACAGCCACTGGGGCGGCCGGCCGGGACCGCACTTCAACCAGTACTTCGAGGGCGACGGCCAGTGGCCGGACGAGGGTCTGTGGGAACTGATGGAGGAAGGGCTCTACGAGCAGGCCGTCGTGGTCAACTTCAACCGGCCGCCAGACACCGAGGCCATACCCGGCCTCTCCTTCGCGATCTTCCTGCACGCTGGCATGGCGGAGTCGTGGGGTTGCGTGTCCACGGACACGGACACCGTCGTGCGGGTCCTCCACAACGCCGTGCCCGGCGATCGGTTCGTCCTGGGTGCCGAAGGCGACGTCTTCACCGGTGGCAGCGCGACGACTGAGGGGCCGGCCGACGATCCGGCCGAGAGCGGGACCGGCGTCCGGAACCAGTGACCACGCAGGGTGCCCCGGCGGCCGCAGTACTCCCGTGAGTCGCGGCCGCCGAGGCACCCTGTCCGAGGCGGTATGGCCGGCGTTGCCCTACCGGGCGATGGCGTCTTCGGGGCGGAAGCCCTTCTTGGCGAGCTGGATCTGTTCGTAGACGTGGTGGCGGAGTTCGGAGAAGCGCTGGGAGGAGCGGGTCTCGAGCTGGTCGCGCTCGTCCGGCAGGTCGATCAGGACGTCTTCCTGGATCACGGTGGGTGAGGAGGACAGGATGATGACGCGTTCGCCGAGGTAGACGGACTCGTCGATGTCATGGGTGACGAACAGGATGGAGACGCCGAGCTTCTTCCAGACGCTGCGGACCAGGTCTTCCAGGTCAGCGCGGGTCTGGGCATCCACGGCGGCAAAGGGCTCATCCATGAGCAGCACCTGGGGCTGGTAGGCCACGGCGCGGGCGATGGCCACGCGCTGCTGCATGCCGCCGGAGAGCTGCCAGGGGTAGGACTTGGGCACGTGGGCCAGGCCGACGGCCTCGAGGGCGTTGTCCACGAGCTCGTCCCGCTTGGCCTTGTCCATCCCGGCGTTCTTCAGGGGCAGTTCCACGTTGTCCCGGACCCGCATCCAGGGGAACAGGGAGCGGCCGTACTCCTGGAAGACCACCGCCATGGACTTCGGCGGACCAGTGACCTTCTTGCCGTGCAGGGTGACCTCCCCGGCGCTGGGGGCCAGCAGCCCCGCGATGCACTTGAGCAGGGTGGTCTTGCCCGAGCCGGAGGGCCCGACCAGGCAGGCCAGCTGGCCCTGGGGCAGGTCGAAGGTGAGGTTCCGGACGGCCTCGATGTCGCCGCCGTCGGTGTGGTACACCTTCTTCATGTTCCGCACGGAGAGCATGGCCTCGCCGTCCGGCATGGTCTTGCCGACGGTGATCAGTCCGTCCGGGGTCTCGGCCACCCCGCCCTGGGAGACGACGGTGCCTGCGGTGGAGGTCTGTTCAGAAGTCATGGTGGCTTCCTTTTCGGTGTGAGACTCGGGGGATGAATCAGCGTGAACTGAATCGGGGCTGACGGGTTCGGTGGGCTCAGGCTGCATTCTCGATCTCCCTCAGGCCGTGGTACCAGCGCAGCACGTTGCGCTCGATGAGCTGGAAGATGAAGGACATGATCACGCCGATGATGCCCAGCAGCACGATGCCGGACCACATCTCCGGGATCGCGAAGGACCGCTGGAACTGCACGATGGTGAAGCCCAGCCCGGAGGAGGCGGCGAACATCTCGGAGATCACCATCAGGATCAGCGCGATCGACAGGGACTGGCGGATGCCGGCCATGATCTGCGGCATGGCCGAAGGCAGGATCAGGTAGCGGACCCGGTTGAAGCCCTTGATTCCGTAGGTGTGCGTGGTGTCTGCCAGGACCTCGTCCATCGAGCGCACGCCCTCGATCGTGTTGAGCAGGATCGGCCAGAGCGCGCCGGAGATGATGACCGCGACCTTCATGTCGTCCCCGATGCCGATCAGCAGCATCAGCACCGGGATCAGCACGGTCGGTGGGATCGCGCGGAAGAACTCGAGCGTGGGCTCGGTCAGGGCGCGCAGCCAGCGGACCGAGCCGATCAGAAGGCCGCCGACGATGCCGATGATGATCGACCCGGCGATGCCGAACAGCAGGCGGGTCAGCGAGGGGATCACGTCCGTGGTGATCCGGTCCCCGGTCCAGGTCTCGAAGAAGGTCTCGACCAGCAGTGCCGGGGTTGGCACGAAGAAGTTCTTCTCCCCCACCGCGGTGGAGATGTACCAGATCAGCACGAGGATCACGGGCAGGGCCGCGATGAAGAACAGGCCCTTGGCCGCGCCCCAGGCACGCTTGGCGCCCGGGGGCTTCTTGGCGGGGGACGACGGCGGCGCCGACCGGGAGGTGCCCGATCCGCCTGCCGCTTTGGTCAGGTTGACGGGAGTGGCGAGGGGGGCATCGGCGCTCATGTGGCGACCTCCGTTCGGACCGAGGAGTGCCAGGACAGCACCTTGCGCTCGATCATGCGCATGACCAGGTTGATGATGACGCCGAGCAGGCCGGTCGCCAGGATGAGGGCGTACATCGCTACGTAGGAGCCACCGGACTGGGCCTTGGCGATCTCGGCTCCCAGGCCCGGGTTGCCGATGATCAGCTGGGCGGTGATCGCCAGGATCAGGGCCACGGCCGAGGCCAGGCGCACGCCGGTCATCAGGTACGGCAACGCCGTGGGGAAGATGACGTAGCGTAGCCGCGCCAGTGGACCGAGCCCGTAGGACCGGGCCGTGTTCATGGCCACGTTGTCCACGTCGGCCACTCCGTACAGGACCTGGATCAGCACCTGCCAGAAGGACGCGTACACGATCAGCAGCAGGGCCGACTCGATCTCCACGCCGAACAGCAGCACCGCCAGCGGGATCAACGCCACGGACGGCACGGGGCGCATGAACTCGATGGTCGAGTTCGTGAACCGGCGCAGGAACGTGGATGAGCCGATCAGAAAGCCCAGCACGGTCGCCGCGATGCACGCGATCAGCATGCCCAGCAGCCACTGCCACATCGTGTCTCCGACGGCCTGCCAGAACGCGGTCAGACCGAAGTTCCGGAACAGGTCCGCGATGGCCGCCGAGGCCGGGGGCAGGAACGTCGGGTTCACGATCCCGGTGCGCGGCAGCACCTCCCAGATCACCAGGAAGCCCAGCAGGCCCACCAGCCCCAGGGACTTGGTGCCCCAGTTGCGGCGTGGTTTGCGCGTGGCCCGGGACGGACCGGACGACGTCGGCCGACCGGTCACCCCGGACTGCGCCACTGACGTGCGCGGAGCGGCCGGATCCGGCCGCGTGGGGATATCGAGGCCGGCCACGGTGGCCGTATCGGTGTGCCGCCGGATGTCTCCGCGGCGGCGGTCGGAACCGCTGGACGACTCGAGACGGTGCAACCGCTCGATCTCCGTTTCACGGTGGGTGTCTCCGGACCCGCCCGGGCCATGGTGGCCCGGCGCGCCGGTGGACGGGGTTGGTTCAGTCATCGATCGAGGTGCTCCGCTCGCGACAGGGGGTGGTCGTTGGGGACGGCTATGCTGACATTTTCGTCAACAATATTGTGACCCGTCCCACAGGCTGTGACCAGACTAGACACGAGTGTGACTTAGTTCAAGAGTTCAACAATATTGACTTTCAAGTGAATTTCCGCCCGAGAGAAGCCGGCTCACTCGGCGGAGTGCTGGCACCCAGGAGGCACGCATGCTCGATCTGAACCTCATCCGGGTCTTCGTCGCGGTCATGGAGGAGGGAACCCTGACGGCCGCCGCGGCACGCCTGAACCTCACCCAGCCGTCGGTCACGCATTCCGTCAACCGCCTGCGCCGCGCCACGGGCGATGAGCTGTTCGCCCGTTCCGGCCGCGGAGTGGTGCCGACCCGGGCGGCCCGCCAGCTCTACGCCGAGGTGGCCACCATGCCCGCCGCAGCCGACGCGGCGGTGGCCAGCCTCGCAGATTTTGAGCCCGCCCACGCCGCCGCCACCTTCCGAATCGCCGTCACCGACCTCGGCCAGTTGGTGTTCCTGCCCCGGCTGGTCCCCGCCCTCGCCGCCACCGCACCCGGCTGCAGCCTGGACGTGGTCCAGCTGGACACCACCACCGCCGCGGACCTGCTGGCGGCCGGGGACCTCGACCTGGCGATCGCCTCCGCCCGCCCCCGCGGTGAGGTCCACGCCCTGCCTCTGCGCCGCGACCGCTACGTCTGCATCGCCCGCCGCGGCCGCCTTGGGCCAGGTCGCCCGACGGCCGAGGACATCTCCCGCGCCGCCCGGGTGGTCATCCGCGGCTCCACCGGCCACACGCTCATCGAGGACCGCATGCCGCCACCGGCCGGTGGGTCCGTGGCCGTCTCCAGCTTCTCCGCCATCCCCGCCCTGGTGGCCGGCACGGACCTCCTCGCCTTCGTGCCCGAGATCCTCCTCGCGGAGTGGTTCCACGCCTGGGACATCGAGCAATGGCCCCTGCCCTACGAGGACACCGACGTGACGGTGCACGCCTACGCGGCACCACGTCCCCCGACCTCAGCCACAGCCTGGTTCGTCCCGTGGGCCGTCGGCCAGCTCCGGGACCTCGGCACGACGGGCGGAGCCGGATCCGGGGCCGAAGAGCTATAGACCAGGTCTATGCCTGACACGCAGAACGATCATTGGACCGCGTGTGATCCGCGTCATACGGTGCCTCTATGACCCCTCCATCACAGACGCATCCGTCACCGTCGCCCTCACCGACGCCCACCCGGCACCTCAGCCGGCCCCTCGCGTACCGCGGCCGCCTCCGGTCCCTCACGTCCGGCGTCGGGATCCTCACCCTCAGCCTCACTGTCACCCTAGGATTGGCCGCCTGCGGTTCCGGTTCCCCGTCCGGCGGGGAGGAGGCGACGTCGGCCGGCACCGAGGCCGGCAGCGGCTCGGAGGACCTGATCCCGATCACCGTCGGCGCCATCCCCATCGGTGACGTCGCCCCGATCCACGTGGGCGTGAAGGAGGGTTTCTTCGAGGAGGAGGGCCTGGACGTCGAGGTGGTGAACACCTCCGGTGGCGCCATTGCCGTGCCGGGCGTGGTCGCTGGTGATTATGACTTCGCCTTCGGCAACACCGTCTCCCTCATGGTGGCCCGGGACCAGGGCCTGCCGCTGCAGTACGTCGCCAACGGCACCACCACCACGGGCGAGGAGGGCAAGGACTTCGCGGCCGTCATCGCGCTGGAGGACTCCGAGCTGGAGACGACCGCGGACCTGCAGGGACAGACCGCCTCCTCGAACAACCTGATGAACATCGGCGACACCTCCATCCGCCTCGCCGTGGACAACGCGGGCGGTGACGGTGCGGATATGGATTTCATCGAGCTGGCCTTCGGCGATGCCGCGGCCGCCGTGCAGAACGGCCAGGTGGAGGCGGCCCTGGTCCTGGAGCCCTACCTGACCCAGTCCCTCGACGCCGGCCTGAAGGCCGTGTCCTGGCCCTACGCCGAGGCCCATCCGGACCTGGACATCGGTGGCTACTTCACCACGGAGGAGGTCATCGAACAGCGGCCGGAGGACGTCGAAGCGTTCACCCGCGCCATGCGCAAGTCCATGGAGTACAGCCAGGAGAACCCGGATGTGGTCCGCGAGGTGATCGGCGAGTATACCGAGACGGACCCGGAGATCCTGGAGCGCATCACCCTGCCGCGCTTCAAGGCAGACTTCTCCCGCGAGGCCATGACCGCCCTCGGCGAGGCCGCCGTGAAGTACGGCGTCATCGATGAGGCCCCGGACCTGGACGCCCTGCTGCCGGAGGGAACCGAATGACCACCGCTACACCACAGCACGAGACCGTGACGCCGACACCCCCGGCCGCCCTGAAGGTCAGTGAGGCCGTCGGCCGGATCATCGCCCGCATGGGCGCCGCCCACGTCTTCGGCGTGGTCGGCTCCGGCAACTTCCGGGCCACCAACGCGCTCATCGCCCCGAGTGACCAGCGCCCGGACGGTGTGCCGTTCACGGCGGCCCGGCATGAGATGGGCGCCGCCTGTATGGCCGACGCCTACTCCCGCTCCACCGGCCGGCTCTCCGTGGTCACCGTCCACCAGGGCTGCGGGCTGTCCAACGCCCTGACCGGCATCGGTGAGGCCGCGAAGTCCCGCACCCCCGTGCTCGTGATCTCCGGGGACACCCCCGGCGGTCAGTACGGCTCGAACTTCTACATCGACCAGGACAAGGTGGTCGAGGGCATGGGTGCCGTGGCCGAGCGGCTGCACTCCCCCGCCTCCGCCGTGGCGGACACCATCCGCGCCGTGACCCGGGCCGTGAACGACCGGCGCACCGTGGTGCTGTCCATGCCGCTGGACGTCCAGGAGGGCACCATCCCAGAGGGCCAGCGCGCCCTGGTGGAATCGGTGTCCCCGCCCGTGCCACCCACGCCGGCCGGCGCCTCGCCGGAGGCGGTCGAGCGGATCGCCGAGCTGCTGGCCGGCGCCGAGCGTCCGGTGATCGTGGGCGGGCGGGGTGCCGCGGCCGGCGTCGGGCCCATCCGGGACCTGGCCGAGCGTGCCGGTGCGTTGCTGACCACCTCGGCGGTGGGTCGCGGGCTGTTCCACGAGGATCCGTGGCACCTGGACGTGATGGGCGGCTTCTCCACGGACGGGGCCGCCGAGCTGGTACGCCAGGCCGACGTGATGCTGGTGTTCGGCGCCGCCCTGAATCGGTGGACCACCCGGGACGGTACGCACCTGCGGGGCAAGACCGTCATCCAGGTGGATGACACCCCGCGGGCGTTCGGCCTCCACTACCCGGTGGACCTGGAGATCTTGGGCGACGCCGGCCTGACCGCCGCCGCGGTGGACCTCGCCCTGGCCGCACGGCTGGGCTCCGAGACCTCCCGCACCGGTTACCGGACCGAGGAGACCCGCGCCCGCGTGGCCGAGTCGCTGCACTGGCGCGACCAGCCCTTCGAGGACGCCTCCGAGCCCGTGGTCGCGGATGATCCGGATAGCGGGCGGATCGATCCGCGGCTGCTGACCAACCGGTTGGATGAGATGGTGCCGATGGAGCGCGTGGTGGTCCCGGACGGCGGCAACTTCAACGCCTATCCGGCCATGCACTTCCGGGTGCCGGACAACACGGGGTACTGCGTGCCGCTGGCGTTCCAGTCGATCGGTCTGGCCCTGTCCAGCGCCATGGGATCCCAGTTGGCCTCCCCGGACCGGATCGCCATCGCCGGCGTGGGCGACGGCGGGCTGCTGATGTCCCTCGTGGAGCTGGAGACCGCCGTGCGGCTGCGGATGCCGCTGATGGTGGTGGTCTACAACGACGCCGCCTACGGGGCCGAGGTGCACCACTTCGTCCATGAGACCGACCGCCTGGACACGGTGCAGTTCCCGCCGACGGACATCGCAGCCATCGCCGCCGGCTTCGGCTGCGCGTCGGTGACCGTGCGGCAGGAATCCGACCTGGGTGCCGTGCAGGAGTGGCTCGACGGTCCGCGGGACCGGCCGATCCTCATCGACGCGAAGATCGCCGACTTCCCCTCCTGGGTGCTGGCCCACAGCTTCGCGGACGGCGAATAACGAATCACGAGAAACGAATCTCGAGAAGCGAAGACCCCATCAGCACTGTGAGGGCAGAGATGAGTACTCATTTCTGCCCTCACAGTGCTCGTCCCCCGCACACGCCAGAGGAGAACCCATGAGTACCCGAATCCCTTCGTCTTCCCTCCTGACTCGCCGACGGCTGCTGGCCGTCGGCACCGCCGCCGTGGTGGTCGGCACTGCCGCCGCCTGCGGGCGGGGTGATCCCTCCGGCGGCGGTGACACCGGTGGGGACGCCCAGTCAGCTGGCGGGTCGGCCGGCGGTGCTGGAGACCTGCGCGCGGTGACGGTCGGGGCGATCCCGATCGTCGACGTCGCACCCCTGCACCTGGCGAAGGAGCAGGGCTTCTTCGAGGAGGCCGGCCTGGACGTCACGATCGAGTCGACCTCCGGCGGTGCCATCTCCTTCCCGGGAGTCTCCTCGGGCCAGTTCGACTTCGCCTTCGGCAACGTGGTGTCCATGATGGTGGCGCGTTCGCAGGGCATCGGCCTGAAGTTCTTCTGCTCCGGCAGCACCACCACGGGTGAACCCGGCAACGACAACGTGGCACTCATCGCGGCCCCGGACTCCGGATTCGAGAGCATCCGCGATCTGGCGGGCAAGACCCTGTCCTCGAACCAGCTGGCGAACATCGGGGACACGGCGTGCCGTCAGGCCATGGACAAGGCCGGCGGGGACGGCGGGTCCCTGGAGTTCATGGAGATGGCCTTCCCGGACGTCCAGGCGGCGTTGGAGAACGGGCAGCTCGACGCCGGAGTCGTGGTGGAACCCTTCGTCACCCCGGCTTTGGAAGCCGGCATGGTGGCCGTCTCGTGGCCGTATGCGGAGGCCAACCCTGAGCTCGACACCGGTGGATACTTCGCGAGCGAGGAGACCCTGGAGAACGATCCGGACCTGGTGCGGTCCTTCCGGGAGGCCCTGGTCCGCGGCTTGGAGTATGCCCAGCAGAACCCGGACGAGGTCCGCCGGATCACCGGCACCTACACCCAGACCCCACCGGAGGTGCTGGAGACGATGAAGCTCCCACGGTTCCGGTCCGAGTTCGACCTGGAGGCGCAGGAGGAGCTGGCCGAGACCGCCCGCACCTACGGGACGGTCACCGGGGAGCTGTCCGTGCCGGACATGTTCGCCGCACTCTGAGGTGAGGTGATCCGGGGCTACTCCAGTAGGAGGGCCGGCTCCTCCATGATGGCGGCAACGTCCGCCATGAAGCGCGCCGAGAGGTCCCCGTCCACCACGCGGTGGTCGAAGGAGCCCCCCAGGGTGGTGATCCACCGCGGGATGACCTCCCCGGAGACCACCCAGGGCTTCTGCCGGATGGTCCCGAACGCCACGATGGCCACCTCGCCAGGGTTGATGATCGGCGTGCCGGTATCGATACCCAGCGCGCCGATGTTCGTGATGGAGATGGTGCCGTCCGCCATCTCCGCCGGCTGCGTCTTGCCGTCCCGGGCCCGCTTCGCCAGGGTCCCGAGGGACTCGGCCAGGTCACGGAGGGACAGCTCGTTGGCGTTCTTGACGTTCGGCACCAGCAGCCCGCGCGGGGTGGCGGCGGCGATCCCGAGGTTCATGTAGTGCTTGACGTGGATCTCGTCGTCCGTCCACGAGGCGTTGACGTGCGGGTTGCGCGCCGCAGCCCAGATGACGGCCTTCGCGAGGATCAGCAGAGGCGTGACCTTGACGCCCTCGAACTCACGGGAGGACTTGAGTCGCTTGACGAACTCCATGGTCCGCGAGGCGTCCACGTCCACGAAGATCGAGACGTGTGGGGCGTCCCGGTAGGACGCGGAGACCGCCGCGGCCGTCGCCTTACGCACGCCCTTGACGCGGATCCGCTCAGTGCGCCGCACGTTGTCACCGGTGTCCGGCATCCAGAACGAGCCGGACGTGTCGATGTTCGTCTCCCGCTCGGCCAGGTAGTTCTCCACGTCCGTCCGCGTGACCTCGCCGAACTGCCCTGTGGCCCGCACCTTGGTCAGGTCCACACCCAGTTCCTTGGCGATCCGCCGCACCGGCGGTTTGGCCAGGACGCGCTCGAACAGTCCTGCCACCTCCGTCTGGCGTTCGCGTCCGGCTGCCACCAGATTCCCGACGGCGGCCGGCAACCTCAGCCCGCGCGTCGCCGGGGCACTGGGCGCGGGCACGGCAGCCGGGGCACCGTCAACGGGCACGGGCGTGGTGGGGCTGGACGGTGTCTGGGCGGAGGGGCGGAGGGCCGAGGCTGCCGTGGCGCGGCCGGTCTCCTCACGGAGGGACGGGCTCCACGACGGTGCGACGGCGGCCTGGCCGGACGCCGCCGGAGCGGCTGACCTGGGCGAGGTGGTCCCCGAGTCCGGGGCCTCCGGCACGGATGCGGTCACCGAGGACGGCTTGCGGGGCCGGCGCTGGGCGGAGTCGGCCTTCGGCCCCGAGCCGGTCAGGGCAGGGCCAGAACCCCGTGCACTGCCCTGCACACCATTCGTGTTGATGCCTGCCGTTTCCCGGTGTGTCTCGGCACGATCCCTGTGCGCATTCGAGTCGGCGGGCGTTCCGTGGGCGGGATCGCCGCCGTCGGTCGGCACGGGAGCCTCCTCGCCGACTCCAGCATCCGCACTGTCCCCTGCCGCAGCAGGCATGGTGTACCCGGTCTCCACGGCAGCGGGGGCCGAGCCCTCTGGGGAGCTATCCGGGGAGGCCGCCGTGGTGATGCCGATGATCGGGGTGCCGACCTCAATGGTCTCGCCAGCCGGGGCCATGAGCTCGGCCACGGTGCCGGCGTAGGGGCTGGGCAACTCGACCAGGGACTTGGCGGTCTCGATCTCGCAGAGGACGTCGTTGACGGCGACGGTGTCTCCCACGGCCACGCGCCACTCCGTGATCTCGGCTTCGGTCAGGCCTTCGCCGACGTCCGGCAGGGTGAAGATCTCCAAGGGTGCCTCCCGGCAATCAGTAGGCGTTCAGTACGCGAAGGTGCGGTCGACGGCGTCGAAGATGCGGTCCAGGTCCGGCAGGTACTGCTCCTCCACGCGGGACGGCGGATAGGGCAGGTGGAAGCCGCCGACGCGGATGATCGGGGCCTCGAGGTGCAGGAAGGACCGCTCGGACAGGCGGGCGGCGATCTCCCCACCGAGTCCGCCGAAGGTGGGCGCCTCGTGGGCGATCACCATGCGGCCGGTCTTCTCGAGGGAGGCCTGCAGGGTGTCGAAGTCGATCGGGGACAGCGAGCGCAGGTCCACGACCTCGATCGAACGCCCGTCCTCGGCGGCGGCGTTCGCGGCGGCCAGTGCCACCGGGACCAGGGGGCCATAGGCGGCGATCGTCGCATCGGTGCCGGTGCGGACCACTTGGGCCTGGAAGGCGCCGAGCCCACCGTGGCCCTCCGCGGCCAGGTCGACCTGGCCCTTGAGCCAGTAGCGGCGCTTGGGCTCGAAGATGATGACCGGGTCCTGCGACTGGATGCCCTGGCGCGTCATCCAGTAGGCGTCCTGCGCGTTGGACGGGGTGATGATCCGCAGGCCGGGGGTGTGGGCGAACAGCGCCTCGGGCGATTCCGAGTGGTGCTCGATCGAGCCGATGCCGCCGCCGTAGGGGATGCGGATGGTCACCGGGACGGTGGCGGTGCCACGGGTGCGGGCACGCAGCTTGGCCAGCTGGGTGGTGATCTGGTTGAAGCCCGGGAACACGAAGCCGTCGAACTGGATCTCGGCGACGGGCCGGTAGCCGCGCAGGGCCAGGCCGATGGAAGTGCCGATGATGCCGGATTCGGCCAGCGGCGAATCGACCACCCGGTCCGCGCCGTAGGTGGCCTTCAGCCCCTCGGTCACGCGGTAGACGCCGCCCAGGGAGCCGATGTCCTCGCCCATGAGCAGGGTCTTCGGGTCGGCGGCGAGTTCATCCGCCAGGGCCCGGTTGATGGCTTTGGCGATGGTCAGGGTCTCGACGGCGGCCGTACCGCCGGCAGGCTGGCTGGGCCGCTCGGCTGACGTCGATGCGGGCCGGCCGCCCGGCAGGGTGGTGCTCTCCGCGCTCATGCCCGGCTTCCTTCGTCTGTTGCATCTGCTGCATCTGTTGCCTCTGCTGCGTCCGCGAAGCCGGCCTGCCACTGACGGTGCCAGGCCTTCTCCTCAGCCACGAGCGGATGCGGTTCCGCATACACCGTGTCGAACACGGCCTCCAGTGGCGCTATGGCGTCCCCGGTCATGGCCAGCACGGCCTCGCGGCTCTGGGCGGCCAGCCGCTCGCCCTCGGCGGCGACGTCGGCGAAGAACGCGTCCGGATCGGCACCGGCAGCGCCGGTGGCGCGCAGGTATTTCTCCAGGCGGGCCATCGGGTCGACGCCGGCCCAGGCGGCCTCCTCGTCCCGCGTCCGGTACTTCGTGGGGTCATCGGCGGTGGTGTGCGCTCCGACCCGGAAGGTGTGGGCCTCCACCAGGACGGGACCGGCTCCGGTGCGGGCCTGTTCCGCGGCCCACGCCGTTACGGCGTACATGGCCAACGGGTCATTGCCGTCCACGGTGACGCCCTCGAAGCCGTAGCCCGCGGCGCGCTGGGCCAGCGGGACGCGGGTCTGGGTGGAGGCGGGCACCGAGATGGCCCACTGGTTGTTCTGGCAGAAGAACACCACGGGCAGGTTGAAGCTGGCGGCGAAGACCATGGACTCGTGGACGTCGCCTTCAGATGAGGCACCGTCCCCGAAGCACGCCAGCGCGATCTGGCCCTCGCGCTTCAGGCGGTCGGCGTCCCAGCCGGCCTGGTCCCGCTGGATGCCCCACGCGTAGCCGGTGGCGTGCAGCGTCTGGGCGGCGAGCACGAGCGTGTAGGGCTGGAGGCGGTGGTCCTCGGCGGTCCAGCCGGCATGCGCGGCCCCGCGGAACAGCTCGAACAGTTGGCCCGGGGTGACGCCGCGGCCCAGGGCGAAGAGGTGCTCGCGGTAGGTCGGGAAGATCCAATCGGAGTCGTGCAGCGCGGACAGGGCGCCGGCCTGGGCACCCTCCTGGCCGATGGCGGGGACCCACAGGGCGAGTTGGCCCTGCCGCTGGAGGGAGGTGCCCTCGGAGTCCACCCGGCGCTCGGTGGCCATGAGCCGGTACATCTGCTGCAGGGCCGCCTCGTCGAGGTCGGCGAGGTAGGGCGTGAACCTGGTGTCCTCCTGCAGGGTGCCGTCGGCGTCCAGCAGGCGGACGGCACCGTCAGGCAACTCGGTCGCCGTGGTCGGCGGCTGCGGTTCGTTCACGTGGAACTCCTTCTCCCCCGGCACGTCCGGCGCCGGTCCGGGGTCAAGCCTAGTCGCGCCGGGCCCTACTCGCGCGTTGAACGACGCCGGGCCAGCACCTTTCGCTTCTTCGTCGGCTCCCGCGGCCCGCACCCGGAAGGTGGGGGCTGGGAGGCTAGGCGGCCGGCGTCGGGCCTTCGGGGAAGTCCGCGCAGAGCTGGAGGAAGCGCGTGTTGGCCTCCTCCTCGCCGATGGTGACCCGGACGCCCTCGGTGCCGAAGCCGCGCACGGCCAGCGCCTGACGGCCGGCCGCCTCGAGGAACTCGGGCGTGCGGTCACCCAGGGGCAGCCAGACGAGATTGCCCTGGGAGTCGGGGACGTCCCAGCCGAGGTCGGCCAGGCCGGTCAGCACGCGCTCACGCTCGGAGACGACCTTCGCCACGCGCTCATTGACCTCGTCGATGTGGTCGAGTGAGGCGATGGCGGCCTGCTCGGCCACCGAGGACACTGCGAAGGGTGTGGCCAGCACGCGCAGGTACTGGGTGACGTGCGGGTGCGAGACGGAGTACCCGACCCGCAGGTTGGCCAGCCCGTGGGCCTTGGAGAAGGTCCGCAACACCGCCACGTTCGGGTGCCGGCGGTAGACCTCCAGGGCATCGACGGCGTCCGGCTGGGTGATGAACTCGGTGTAGGCCTCGTCGAGGATCACCAACACGTCCTGCGGGACCTTCGTCAGGAACGCCTCGACCTCGGCACCAGTGAGGGCGGGCCCCGTGGGGTTGTTCGGGGTGCAGACGATGATCACGCGGGTGCGCTCGGTGATGGCCGCGGCCATGGCGTCCAGATCGTGGCGGAAATCGGCGGTCAGCGGGACCTGGATGTCCCTGGCCCCGGCCGACCGCACGACAATCGGGTAGGCCTCGAAGGACCGCCACGCGTAGATGACCTCGTCCTGGGTGCCGTCCGGGTGGGTGCCTGCATAGGTGGTGACGATCTGCGTCAGCGCGCCCAGGGAGCCGGCACCGGTGACGATGTCCTGCGGGGAGATCTGGAGGTGCTCGCCGAGGCGCTCACGCAGGGCGGTGGACAGCGGGTCCGGGTAGCGGCAGATGTCCGTGAACCGCTCCAGGACCGCACGGACGGCGGGCACCGGGCCGTACGGGTTCTCGTTGGAGGACAGCTTGTAGGGCGTGAGCCCCTCCACCGGGGCGGCGGGCTTGCCCGCTGCATAGGCCGGGAGTTGACTGAGGACCGGGCGCGGGCGGATGGGCTGCGGTTCGTTCATGGCTCACCAGCCTAGCCCCGGGCCGGGTATGGCTGCCGTGTCCACAGGCCGTGTCCACAGGTGGGCGTGGGACGATGGCCCCATGGTGAAGTTCCTACTCCGCGTCATCGTCAACGGCCTGGCCCTCTGGGTGGCCACCCTGATCCTGCCCGGCATGGAGGTCATCCCCTCTGACACCGTCGGCGACACGGGCGACACCACCCTGAACACGGTGATCGCCTACCTCGTCATCGGACTGGTGTTCGGCGCCGTCAACGCGGTGGTCAAGCCGGTCATCTCCCTGCTCTCCCTGCCCCTGACGTGCCTGACCCTGGGCCTGTTCACGATCATCATCAACGCCGGCATGCTCATGCTGACCGTCTGGTTGACCTCCTACCTGCCGATGCAGGTCACGGTGGACGCCTTCTGGTGGACGGCGGTCTTCGCCGCCGTCATCATCTCGGTGGTCTCCATGATCGCCAATGGCGTCTTCGGGCTGAACCGCTCCAGGCAGGACTGACGCCACCAACGCGACCGAGCGTGGCCCGGGCCGGCAGCTGACTGGCCGCAATGGCAGGTGTCATGGCAGGCAGGGCGCCGCAGTGAACCCCCTCGGTGGCACAGGCCCTCGAGTATCCCGGCCCGACGTCCCGTTGGGGTGACGGGCGAAGGAACTACTCGACCCGGCGCCGAGCGGATTGCGGGGGTTGCCAGGGCGGACCCGTTCGAGCTGCACGCTCCGGGTCACCCCGCCGCCGGCCGTCAGTGCCGCGATGTGTTCGAGGGCCGGCACCTGCCTCGCCACGTCAGGGTCCTGATCCAGCAGTGCTGCGTGGAACGCGTAGTTCTCGAAGACATGGCCTGACATCACGTCCTTGCCCTCGGGGTACAGGGCCTCGTCATAGCCGCTGACGGTGAGGGTGGTGCGGTTCGCCGCAGGGGGGTTGGCCCGTCCGTCCGCAGCAGCAGGAAGGTCCTGGTCATGCTCCAGATGGACCGCCTCGACGCTGTCCGGGACCCTGATCTCACCGGTCGGTGAACCGATCGTGAGCAGGCCCTGCACGTCATAGGACCCGGCGATCCGCTCATCCGCCGCGATCCGGGCGGCGTGCAGGCCGCCCTGGCTGTAGCCGGTCATCACCAGCGCATCGTCCTGACCGGCCCCGGCGGCCCGGAGTGCCTCGTCCACGGCGGCCGTTACGTGCTGGGAGTCCAGGGCCAGCGCCTCGGCGTTGCCGCCCATGTCCCAGGGGTTGGTGGACCAGCCGCTCGTGTCCTTGAAATCCCCGGTCTGGGTCCCCGGGAGGGAAACGAGCCATACTGTCTCGGGATTTCCCGGGCCACTCGGGGTGATCTTCGTGATCTGCACGGACCCTGGCTCGGCCTCGCGGGCCAGGTCCAGGTGGGACATGACGTTGGAGATGGCCCCCTCGCCCTCGGGCGTCCACGTCTCATCCCACTCGTCGGCCAAGGGGACCTTCTCCTTGGTTCGCACCGGACCGATCTGGACGATCCCGGCGCCCGAACCCAGCACCGTGAGCAGTGGCCACAGGCGTTCCGGCCCGGACAGGGAACCGCTGACGCCTTCATCCCGGGCCGCATGGCCGGCGACGTCCGAGGCCACCCGGAATCCCACCCCGAGTCCCAGGGACAGAGTCCCGAGCAGTCCCACGATAACCTCTGGAGCAGTCTGGATGGCCAATTCCGTGATCGGCTGCGGGATCGGCTGGTTGGAGACGGCCAGCACCGCGGCGGAGACGAAGGCGGCACCGCCGGCCAGCTCGACGACAGCGCGCTGGGCGGCGACCTCCGCACTCCGGTAGGCCTCGGCCGAGGACCGCACGCCCAGGTACAGCACGTCGGCCTCTGCGCTGATGGACAGCAACCCGGAAGACAGTGTTGCCGTGCGTGCCGCCAGCACCCGGCCGGTTCCGGTCTGGGCCGCCGCCAAGGCCAGGAGCGAGCCCGCCCCCGCGGCCCGCACCGACAGGACCGCCGCCTCATCCGTAGCCGCAGCTAACTGGAAGCCGCCCCGTTCCAGGTCGTCCAGGTTGGCGTGAATGCTGGTCGGCCCGCCGCGGATGGAGAACGACGGCGGCGCCTCGCCACGGCCGTTCTCCGTCCGGCCGGGAACGCCATCCACCCCGTCCAGGAGACCGGGACGACCGACGCCCGCGGGCACGGTTGCGGTCAGGGTCGCTGGCAGAGCACCGGGCGCAGCCGCGGCCACCGGTCCGGCCACCTCAGCACATCCCCAGGGTCGCGGCGCTGGCCACCGTGGCCTTGGCGGTGTTGATGCTGGCCCGCAGTTGGCCGATTCTCCCGTGCAGCTCGTCGATCGCAACACGGGCCAGCGCCGCGGATTCCTCCGCCAGCTCGGCCAGGTCCGCCGCCCGCCCGCGCAGACGGTCGCTCCGGTCCAGGAACGCGGTCCCGGCCGGCGAGCGCCAGTCCAGGGCCGAGAGGCTGTGGACTGACTCGGCCACCCCGCGGGTACCCGTCCCGACCAGCCGCAGCTCCTCGACCACCTGGTACAGCTGGGCCACCGCCGCCTCCAGGAGGCGAAGCTGCTGCTCGTCACCGAAGAGCACATCCAAAGTCGTCCCGACCGCCGAACACAGCACGTCCGGATCGATGACCGGAAGGGGCAGGGTCCCGCCCACCAGCCCGTGGACCACCGGCGTTCCACCGTTGGGTACTGTCATGCCCGTCCTCTCGCCCTGCACTGCTCCGGTTTCCGCCGGTCACAGCCCTGTCTCTCCTGCTGTCCTCGACGCTAGGCACGCCCCTCGGATCCTGGGTGGCTGTCAGGTGCTAGTGGGGATAAGCCCAGAGCATCGCGCTTGTTGTGGAGGACGGCACCGCTACACCGGAGGGGCTGGAAGACTGTCCCCATGAGCAACCAGCGCACTGAATTCGATCCGGCCACCCTCGGCGACCGCGAGACGACCCTGCTGGTGAAGTCGATCCTCATCCCGAGGCCCATCGCCTGGGTGGGAACGGTGGACGCGCACGGAACCGCGAACCTGGCCCCGCACTCGTTCTTCACGATGGTCTCTGAAGAGCCGCCAATCGTGATGTTCTCCTCGACCTCGCGCAAGGACACGCTCACCAATGTCGAGTCCACCGGCGAGTTCACCATCTCGCTCGTCTCCCGGCCACAGTTCGAGGTGGCCAATCAGACCTCGGCGCGTTATGCCCCGGAGGTGAGCGAGTTCGAGGCCGCCGGGATCGAGGCCGAGCCCTCGGCCGTCGTCGTGCCTCCGCGGGTGGCCGGCTCGCCCGCGGTCATGGAGTGCACCGTGGAACGCATCATCGAGGTCGGCGGGAACCACATGGTGCTCGGCCGCGTGGTGCAGGTGGCGGTGGACACGGACACCCTCCACACGGACGCCCGCGGCCGCACCCTTCCCCTGGCCAACCGGCTGGATCCGCTCACCCGCCTGGGCCGGAACGAATGGGGCACTCTCGGCGAGGTGCTGGCCATCGACCGCCCGCAGGGCGCGTAGCCCGGCGGAGGTCCGGCCTGGGTGCTAGCTTGACGTCGTGGCCTCGTCGATCTCCCCCTCCGCTCCATCAGCCCCCGATTCCTCTGAATCTCCCGCTCCGAGCACGCTCTCGGCCTCCGCGCCCGGCGCCTCTGCGGGCGTGACCGGCGGTTCACTGTCCCCTACCGCGAATGGCCTGCCAGGCCACCGGACGGGTTTCGACCGGGACCGCTACATCGAGCTGCAGTCCCGCCACATCGAGGAGCGCCGCCAGCAGATCGGCGGCAAGCTGTACCTGGAGATGGGCGGGAAGCTCTTCGACGACCACCATGCCTCCCGCGTGATGCCCGGGTTCACGCCGGACAACAAGATCGCCATGCTCGAGCGGATCAAGGACGAACTCGAGATCCTCGTCTGCCTCAACGCCAAGGACCTGGAACGCCAGAAGGTCCGGGCCGATCTGGGGATCCCCTATGAGGAGGATGTCCTCCGGCTGATCGATGTGTTCCGCGAACGCGGCTTACTGGTGCAGCACGTGGTGCTGACCCAGCTGGAGGACTCGAACCAGGTGGCGCAGGCCTTCAGTGAGCGCCTCGAGCGGCTGGGGCTGACGGTCGCCCGCCACCGCGTGATCCCTGGCTATCCGCAGGACACCAAGCGGATCGTCTCCGAGGAGGGCTTCGGACGGAACGACTACTCCGAGACCACCCGGGACGTCGTGGTGGTCACCGCGCCGGGGCCCGGCTCCGGCAAACTCGCCACGTGCCTCTCGCAGGTGTATCACGACCACGCCCGCGGCATCGCGTCCGGCTATGCCAAGTTCGAGACGTTCCCCATCTGGAACCTGCCCCTGGACCACCCGGTGAACCTCGCCTACGAGGCCGCCACCGCGGACCTGGATGACATCAACCTGATCGATCCGTTCCACCTCGACGCCTATGGAGAGCAGGTCACCAGCTACAACCGGGACGTGGAGGTCTTCCCGCTCCTGAAGGCCCTGCTGGAGAAGCTCACCGGCTCCTCCCCCTATGCCTCTCCCACGGACATGGGCGTGAACCTGGCCGGCAGCTGCATCGTGGACGACGAGGTGTGCCGCGAGGCCTCCCGCCAGGAGATCGTGCGCCGCTACTACAAGGCCCTGGTGGATGAACGCAGCAACGACCGCGAGGCGGACATCTCCGAGCGCGTGGCCATGGTGATGTCCCGGGCGGGCTGCGGCACCGAGGACCGCGCCGTCGTCGCCCCCGCCCTGGCGATCGAGGAGGCCACCGAGGCTCCCGGCTCCGCCATCGAGCTGGCCGACGGGACCATCGTCACCGGCAAGACCTCTGGTCTGCTGGGCTGTTCGGCGGCCATGCTGCTGAACGCGCTGAAGCACCTCGCCGGGATCGAGGACAGCGTCCACCTGCTCTCCCCGGCCGCGATCGAGCCGATCCAGACCCTCAAGACCGAGCACCTGGGCTCCCGGAACCCGCGACTGCACACGGACGAGGTGCTGATCGCCCTCTCCGTCTCCGCCGCCTCGGATCCGAACGCGCGGGCGGCGCTGGCACAGCTGCGCAATCTGACCGGTTGCGACGTCCACACCACCACCATCCTGGGCACCGTGGACGAGGACATCTTCCGCAACCTCGGCATGCTGGTCACCTCGGAGCCCCGGTTCCAGCGCAAGGCGCTGTACCGCAAGAGGTAGCCCCAGGGAACGCACGACGCCGTCCCCGCACCCCGGGTGCCCCCGTCCCTCTCCACACGGTGCCCGACGCCGGCCCTTCGCCCGATGACTCATGCTCCCCACCCGGGCGCCACCGTCAGTTGGGTTGGCACACAACTCGGAGTAGGTCGCCGAGGTGGAAGAATGGCCACATGCCTGAGTCTCCCGCGCCGCAGTCCGCCGCCTCTGCCCAGCCCGTTTCAGCCCAGAGCTCCTCTGCCACGGACCCGTCCTTCTCCTACGGATTCGTCGCCGGAGGACGCAGGTCACTGGCCGACGCCGGCATTCCGCTCGGCCCGCTGGACGGTCGATACCGTTCCGCGGTGGACGGGCTGGTCGAGCACCTGTCCGAGGCCGCCCTGAACCGCAACCGCCTGCACGTGGAGGTGGAGTGGTTCATCCACCTCGCACGCCACCAGGTCCTGCCCGGGCTCACGCCGCTGCATGAGGCACAGGAGGCGGGCCTCCGCCGGATCGTCACCGGCTTCGACCGGGACGGGGTCGCCGAGCTGGCGGCTATTGAGAAGAAGACGGTGCACGACGTCAAGGCCGTGGAGTACTACATCGGCCGACGGCTGCCGGACCTGAAGCTGGAACACCTCACCCCGCTGGTGCATTTCGCCTGCACCTCCGAGGACATCAACAACCTGTCCTACGCCGTAGGCGTGCGAGACGCGATCCGCGAGGTCTGGCTGCCGGCCGCGCGGGCCGCCGTCGGGACCCTCCGCCAGATGGCCGAGACCGCGGCCGGCACCCCGATGCTCTCCCGCACCCACGGACAGCCGGCCACCCCGACCACCCTGGGCAAGGAGATGGCGGTGTTCGTGCACCGTCTGGACCGCCAGCTGACGCGCATCGAGCAGCAGGAGTACCTGGGCAAGATCAACGGCGCCACGGGCACGTACGCAGCACACCTGTCCGCCGTCCCGGAGGCCAACTGGCCAGAGGTGGCCCGCACCTTCGTGGAGCATCTCGGCCTGACCTGGAACCCCCTGACCACGCAGATCGAGTCGCATGACTGGCAGGCCGAGCTGTACGCGGACATCGCGCGCTTCAACCGCATCCTGCACGGGTTCTGCGTGGACGTGTGGAGCTACATCTCCATCGGCTACTTCGCGCAGATCCCGGTGGCCGGTGCCACGGGTTCCTCGACCATGCCGCACAAGGTCAACCCGATCCGCTTCGAGAACGCCGAGTCCAATCTCGAGCTGTCCAACGCCCTTTTGGACTCGCTCGGCGCCACGCTCGTGGAGTCCCGCTGGCAGCGCGACCTGACCGACTCGACCTCCCAGCGCAACATCGGCAACGCCCTGGGACACTCGGTGCTCGCCCTGTCCAACGTCACCAAGGGCATGGGCCAGCTCAAGGTCGCCGACGCGGTGCTGGCCGAGGACCTGGACCACAACTGGGAGGTCCTCGGCGAGGCCGTGCAGACGGTCATGCGCGCGCAGGCAATCGCCGGCGTGGACGGGATGGACAACCCCTACGAGCGCCTCAAGGAGCTCACCCGCGGCCGCCGCGTGGACGGGGAGCGGATGCGCGAGTTCGTGCAGGGCTTGGGCCTGGAGCCCGACGCCGAGGCTCGCCTCATCGCCCTCACCCCCGCCTCCTACATCGGCCTGGCCGAGGAGTTGGCCCGCGGGGTCTGACCGGGCGCCGGCTCGGACCTGACCTGGTACCGCACCGCCCCCCGGGCGAACCAGGTCCTTGGGTGCCAGCGGTCCGGTCTCAGGCCCCTCCCCGGTAGGGGGCCAGTCGATACCTGTGGGTGATGTGGCCGGTGAAGCCGCGTCCATACCTTCACAGGGTGAACCTCATCAACGACCTCACCCTGATCAACGACCCGTCACGGCTGCCCCGGCGGCTCGGGCACACCGCCGAGGCACCCCTGCCGGCCGGTCGCGATACCGGCATCGACCTGGTGCGGGCGTTCTGCGTGGTTGTGGTGGTGCTGTTGCATGCGCTGATGGCTGGTGTCACGGTGGGCGGGGCCGGCCCTGAGTTCGTCAACACTGCTGAGGGGGCGGCGTGGTTCACACCCCTGACCTGGGTGGTACAAGTCATGCCCCTGTTCTTCGTGGTCGGTGGATTCGCCGGTTCGATCGCCTACCGCCGCCTCCGGCACCGGGGTGGCACGCCCGTGGACTTCCTCGCGGGGCGCGTGCACCGGCTCCTCCTGCCGGCAGTGTTCTCGATCGGCGCGGCCGGGGTGGGCCTGGCGATGCTCGCAGCCGGGGGCGTCCCCGCCGACCTGGTGCTGACAGCGGGATTCCGGTATGGCCAGCCGCTCTGGTTCCTTGCGGTCTTCTTGGTCTGCCAAGCGCTGTTGCCCGCCCTGGTCGCCGCCCACGACCGCGCCCCGCTCGGCAGCATCCTCGGGCTCACCGCAGCCGCAGTGGCCGTCGAGGTGCTGCGCACAACCACCGGACTGGAGGTCATCGGGATCCTCAATCTCGCCTTCGTCTGGCTCACCCTGCAGCAACTGGGATTCTTCCTGGCCGACGGATGCCTGGAAAGCCTGGGCCGCCGCACCGTGGTCATCACCGGCTTGGGCGCCGTCACGCTGCTGGCCGGATTCTTCATCACCGGGATCTTCTCGCCGGACCTCATCGAGAACCTGAATCCGCCGACGCCGGCCCTCCTCCTGGTCGGCGTGGCGCAGACCGCCCTGCTCTCACTCGTCCGCCCCACACTGACGCGCCTCAGCACTCGCCCCCGCATCGCCGCGGTCACGGGCTTCGTCACGCCGCGCACCATGACCATCTACCTCTGGCACATGCCCGTGCTACTGACCATGGCCGGCGCCACGGCACTGCTGGCAATGGACACGGGCGTGGTGCTGCCCGAACCTTCCAGCGCCGCCTGGTGGCTCACCCGCCCGCTGTGGCTGGGCATCGCCGCCGTTCTCACCACCGCGGCTGCGTGGGCCCTGGCAGCAGGCGAGCAACGCCGGATGCCGCCGCCCACGGCCTCGGGTTTCCGCGCGGCGCAAGCTGTGCTGGCCGGACTCGCGGCCGTGGTCCTCCTGCTGGTGGCCGGCACCACGGTGCTGTCCGCCACGGCCGCGGTCTGCCTGCTCATCGTGGCCCTCCGCCGGATCCGTCGATAGTACGGGGTTTGTGGATACGCCTATCCTGAGGGTCCACGGGGTCTCCGGCGTCCTGCATGCCGGACACCTCTCCACGGTCACCGCCGGCCCGAGTGACAGCACCCTGCCCGCGGCACCTCACAGACGTCAAAGGAGGGACGGACATGATCGAGGCCCCCGAGGCGCCGGCCTATCTCGATTCGCTGCTGCTGGTCCTGGACCTGTGGGGCGTGTTCTTCTTCGCCGTCTCCGGCTGCCTGTTGGCCGTCCGGCGGCAGTTCGACATCATCGGCTCGGTGTTCCTGGCCTTCCTGGCCGGGCTCGGCGGCGGCGTGGTGCGGGATCTCATCATCGACGACGGGGTCCCCAACGCCTTCGCCAACCCGCTGTACCTGATCCCGCCGGCCGTGGCCGCGGCACTCGTGTACTTCCGGCTCATCACCCAGGGCCGCCTGCGCCGCACGCTGCTCGTCTTCGATGCGGCCGGCCTGGCGCTGTTCTGCGTCACCGGCACCCGCACGGCCCTGAGTGCGGGGATCGAGCCGATCATGGCCATCCTGCTGGGAGTG
The DNA here is from genome assembly GCF_003386075.1 of Citricoccus muralis. Classification (GTDB taxonomy): domain Bacteria; phylum Actinomycetota; class Actinomycetes; order Actinomycetales; family Micrococcaceae; genus Citricoccus; species Citricoccus muralis. Next base: position 3,011,125 of record NZ_QREH01000001.1, on the reverse strand, counting down.
GCCACCGGTGTGGTCGGCGGCCTACTGAGGGACGTGGTGGCCAACGAGGTTCCCGAGATCTTCAACCGCCACGGGCTCTACGCTGTGCCCGCGCTCCTCGGCGCCGGCCTGAGTTCGCTGCTGTGGACGCTGGATGTCTTCAATTGGCTGACGGCCGCCCTGGTGATGATGGCCGTGTTCGCGTTCCGTCTGATCTCATTGCGCCGCCGGTGGATGGCCCCCAACGCCGCACGCAGCACCGAGCCTTGAACCGGCGCGCGCGGCGCTGACCGAACCTTATCAACCACCACCCCTATACCTATGGGGATAGTTATATTAGGCTCGGTTGCGTCAGCGTGACCGGGACCACAGCGGAACCGGTCACGCGGCACCAAGCCAGCCCGGCCGACGTCGGGCCCGTCCTCCCGGAGCAACCGGACCGCACGGGCCACGGCCCCAGAACATCCGAAGGATCCGCATGAGCTCCCCGAACCCCACCCCCACCGACTCCGGCAGCCCCTCCGTCATCACCGATCCGTCCCTGGAGATGACCGGCAAGGACAAGGACATCGATGCGCTGCGCGAGGCCGCCGCGCTGATCCCGGCCGGCACCCGCATCAACGTGACGTTCCTGGGCAACGAGGACCTCGGCATGCGCGTCAAGGCCTCCTCCGCCGCCAAGGAACTGGGCTACGTCCCGGTTCCGCACATCTCGGCCCGCCGCCTGACCTCCGAGGCCGAGCTGGTGGAGTTCCTCACCGCGCTGCGGGACCAGGTCGGCGCCACCCATGCCTTCGCCGTCGGCGGCGACCCCTCGGAGCCAATGGGCCCCTACGGCGCCTCGGTGGACCTGATCACCTCCGGCCTGCTCAAGGAGTACGGCTTCACGGACATCTCGATCGCGGGTTACCCCGAGGGTCACCCGGACATCTCCGACGCCCAGCTCTGGGACGCCCTTGAGAGCAAGTACGCCTCCCTGCAGGAGCAGGGCCTCAACGGCACCATCCTCACCCAGTTCGGCTTCGACGTGGACCCGGTGTTCGCCTGGATCAAGGAGGTCCGCCGCCGCGGCATCGACCTGCCGATCCGCATCGGCGTCCCCGGCCCGGCCGGCATCAAGCGCCTGCTGACCTACGCCTCCCGCTTCGGCGTCGCCACCTCCGCGGGCATCGCCAAGAAGTACGGCTTCTCCATCACCAACCTGCTGGGCACCGCCGGCCCGGACAAGATGATCCAGGACCTCGACGCCGGCCTGACCCCGGCCGAGGGTGACGTCAAGCTGCACTTCTACACCTTCGGCGGGACCAAGACGACCGCCGAATGGATCAAGGATTACCAGGCGAAGCACTGATCCCTTCCCGCCGCCAACACTCCACCAGCGCTCCCCCAGCACGACGTCGGCTGCGCACCCTGGGTGCGCGGCCGGCGTCGTTCGTTGGGTCCGGAACCGGATCAGCCGTGCCGGGTGGGCCGGTAGACCAGCTCCTGGGTGCGGCCGTCCAGGGTCTGGCTCTCGAGCAACTCGAGGTCGAAGTCTTCAGCGCCGCGGAAGATCGGAGCCAGCCCGGCCTGGCCGGTGATCACGGGGAAGATGGTGAGCTGGATGCGGTCGACCAGACCGGCGGCCATCAGCGCCCGGTTCATCGAGAGGCTGCCGTGCGAACGCAACGGCACCTCGGACTCCACCTTGAGCCGGGCCACGACGTCGACGGCGTCGCCGCGCACCACCGTCGCGTTCGGCCAGTCGAGCGGCGGGGACAGCGTGGAGGACACCACCACCGCCGGCATGTTCACCATCCGGGTGACCCAGGGGTCCTTGACGTCGTCATCCGGTCCGGCCCCGGACAGCATGGCCACGAACTCCCGGAACGTCGTGGCCCCGAAGACCATCCGCTGCTCGTGCTCGAAGGACGCCAGCCGGTGGTCCAGCAGTTCGGGCCCCTGCTTGCCCCAGTAGCCGCCCCAATCGCCTGGCGGGCCGTAGGAGCCGTATCCGTCCAGGCTGGCGAAGACATCCCAGGTATAGGTGGCGGTCATCATGCGCTCCCTGCGGCCAGATGCGGCGCGGTCCGGTGCGGCCGGCATGGTCGCGGCGTCCGAGCCGTCCGCTCCAAGGCTCCGCCTCACACCGTCTCGGCGCAAGGGTCCGGCATCGCCACCGTCCGGTCCTAGAGTGAGGTGCATGCCCGTGACCCACCCCGGCCCCGCACCCCAGCCGTCCCGGCGCACCCCGGCGCCGGCCGCCGTCGTGCCGCTCCGCCGTGTCCTCCAAGGCACGACGGCGGCCCTCGGCCTCGCGCTGGCCCTCGCCGGTTGTGGCGGTCCGGGAGGGAATGAGGAGCTGGTCGGCACCTCGACGCCGTCCGCGGCGGTGACTGCCGAGGCCACGAGTATCTTCCAGCTCGCCCCCGGCCAATGCTTCGACCGGCCGGCCGAGGACGGGCTCTACGAGGTGGCCGTGGTCCCGTGCGAGGTGGCCCACGACCTCCAGATGTACGCGCTGTTCCAGCTGGACGAGCCGACCTGGCCGGGCGCGGAGGCCGTCCACGCCCTGGCAGACGCGGGGTGCCGGGAGCAGTTTGCGGCCTTCACCGGAGCGGACCCCGCCGAGTCCGATCTCGGCTACACCATGTACACACCGTCCGAGGGGTCCTGGTCCGAGGGCGACCGCCAGGTGCAGTGCGCGCTGCAACTGAACAGCGGCGGCCGGATGATCGGATCGCAGACGGCTTCGGGCTAGGGCGGTTCCTCGGCCGATGGGCTCTCTCCGCTCCGACCTCTCGGGATTCTCACGGTGGTTTGGTCATTTCATATCGGAATTCCGCCATGAATTGACCGAACCACTGTGAAAGGTGATTCCGGGTCGCGGCAAACCCCACCAGCCACGACGGCGGCGCCCCACCTCCCCGAGGTGGGGCGCCGGGCGCTGTCAGGCGGCCAGCGGCGCATAGGGGACCTTGGCCTGACGCAGCTTCGCCTCGAGGAGGGCCGGCGTGCGGACGTCGCTCGCCAGCCAGCGGACCATGCCGTTGCCCTGCGCACGGATGGCATCCTCGCGGATCTTCTCGTCCGTCACGACTTTCTCCGCGGACCTGCCCGAGTAGCTGGCGCGTCCCAGATACTTCGTCAGGCCGTCGAACTCCCCGACCAGACGTCGATCCTTCCACCAGAAGTCTGCGATCCCGATGAGCCGCCCCCGGTGGTCATAGACACTGTGTTGGAGCTCCGGCACCTCGAAACCGAGGTCTCTGATGACCACGCGGCTGGCTGATTCCCCCGCCGATTCGGTCTCGGGGCTGGCGAATCGTGTCTTGGCCCGGAGCCGTTGTGCCGACGTCACCGAAACGCTCAGCCCCCACAAGGCGTCCAGCGACTCCTTCGACCACGCAGCGGTTTGCCCCTTCCCATGAACGCCGGCACCGGTGCGCCGTGCGCTCATGAGTGCGTCCAGGATGACCGCGGCCTCCACGGGGTCCATCCGAGGAATGGCATCGGCCAGGGCCAACGCCAAACGCTCCACGACAACAGTCACCCCGGCAAGGACGATCCTCTCCGTGCCCCATAGCAATGGCGAGGCGGTTGGCCATGGAGAGGCGGCGCCGTCCATCGACTCCGCCAGTCGACTCCACTGCCTGGGCTTCAGATGACGGGTCTCCTGGAACTGTGCGTATCTCATGCCCTCGGGCTTGGTCGGCCTCTGATGTCCCGAGTCCCCGAGCGTCCGCGCCCGAGAGCACACGGACGTCGGTATCGACCAGAAGCCCAACCCGTGGAACAGGAGGGCAGTCTCACGGCAGAACACGGACGGATTCCGACGGCGGGTGGCCGCGATGGCGAAGGCCGACGCCAGGTGCCGCTGCGCCGGGAACGCCGCATTCCAGCTCTCCGGTTCTGCATAGACACCCGCCCGGATGCGGAACAACCGACCCTGTTCTGCGGCGCGGGCCAGCGTCCGAGGAGACTTCGACGGCCCACCCTCCGGATCTGCCAGGATCATGCGGATGGACCAGGCCTCCACCGTCCCATCCGCCCCACGGACCACTGGGTGCCGGGGAAGCATCCCCCCGCCCTCGGGAGAGGCCATGAGCTCGACGGCATCAGAGGTCTCGGCCGCCGTGAAAGGCACGGCGGCTCGCACCTTGGGCCGCGTGGGCCGCGCGCTCGTGGTCGGATCGGGATTCCGGTCGGGATCGGTGTCACGGGTGGTCATGAGATCGCGGGCGAGATCGGCATCGGCATCGGCATCGGCATCGGCATCGAGGAGCATGGTGACATCCCATCAAAAACCCGGGTTCCGAGCGGCCGCGGCGTCCACCCTTGTGGATAGCTCACCGGTTCGCGCTGTCTACGGGCCCACGCCGATCGCTGGCCCACGCCGAGGCCTCTCACTTCTCACGCCGTTTTGGTCATTTCATACTGGAATTCCGCCATCAATTGACCAAACGGCTGTGAAATCCGTGAGCGCTCGGCGTCGGCACCAGCAGCAGTCACAACACCGGTGCCCCAACGCACAGCCGGCCCGCACCGAGAACGGTGCGGGCCGGCGTCGTGCTTCAGATGTTCCCCGACGGCGAGGCCGGGGAGGGGTGGCTACACAGGATCAGCCCTTGTAGCCGGTGCGCCAACCGCCCTGGTAGGACTCGCGGGCCACGGCGGAGAACGGCACCGGCGAGACCGTGGCGGAGACCTCGGTCTGGACGTGCGGCTCGACGGTGGTCTTCTGGGTGCCACCGTCCGGCTCGCCCCAGACGACCTTCAGCTCAGCGCCCTCGGGGACGTCCGGGTTGATGGTGGCCAGGGAGAGGGCGCGCTTCTCATTGGCGGAGTAGCCGGTGAACATGGACACGCCGACCACGTTGCCGTCGGCGTCCACCACGGCGTCATAGTTCGAGGAGCCGTAGTTGGCCAGCGGCAGGTCGAAGTACTTGAAGGGGGTGCCCTCCGTGTCATACAGCGAGGACTGGATACGCTTGATGTCCTCCGGATCCCAGGCCAGGGTGACCTTCTTGCGCTGGGCGGCCGGGTCGATCTTCTCGAGGGCCTCGCGGCCGATGAACTCGTGGTCGAACTTCACGAAGTTGCCGTAGCCCAGCTCCCACGGGTTGAGGTAGTAGTCCTCGATGTTGTCCGAGACGAAGGAACCGGCCACGGCGTTGTTGGCCTCGTAGGAATCGGCGCCCAGCCACTGGCGGTACTCGGCCATCATGCCGTCACCGGTGTAGATCGCCGGCAGCGGGGACGGGATCCAGCCGGACTCCAGGGTGTTGGACGGGTACGCACGCGAACCGACCGCGAGCATGCCGAACTCGGCACCGGCGGCCAGGATGACGTCGCGGATGCGATCGTAGTCGGCGTACGGGCCCCAGATCTCCAGGCCCGGGGCACCGGACATGCCGTGGCGCAGAGTGCGGACCTGGGTGCCGTCGATGTTCATCCAGGACATGTTGAAGAAGCCGAGCTGCTCCAGCGAGCCGCCGTGCAGCTTCTCGATGATCTCCCAGGCGCGCGGGCCCTGGATCTGGAAGCGGTAGTACTCGCGCTGCACCGGCTTGCCCATCGGGCGGGACGGGGAGCGGCGATCCTCGACGATCTCAAGGTTCGGGTAGTCACCGCGCTGGGCCTGGAAGAGCATCCAGTTGGTGACGGGGGCGCGGCCCACGTACACGTACTCCTCCTCTTCCTGCCGGAACAGGATGCCGTCACCGATGACGTGGCCGGCCGGAGTGGTGGGGACGTACTGCTTGGCCTTGTTCACGGGGAACTTGGCCACGGAGTTGATGGCGGTGTCCGAGATCAGCTTGATGGCATCCGGGCCGCGCAGGATCAGGTTGTCCATGTGGTGCGACTGGTCGAACAGCACGGCGGACTCACGCCAGGCGCGCTGCTCCGAGCGCCAGTTGGAGAACTCCGGGGCCACGACGGGGTAGATGTAGGCGCCGATCTGCGAGTTGCGCAGGTGGTCAACCACGTTGCCGGACGAGTCCAGCACGTCCTGCAGGGACTTGGTGTTTGCAACGGTTTCGGTCATCGAAACGGTCCTTTCTGGGGTTACTGCCGGGGCGACCGCGCGGACGGGGGTGATCCGCACCACACGAGGTTCACTCCAGACCATATACCTATGACGATAGGTATGTCGAGACCTTTCTTCCGACGCGATCAATGCGCCCGGGCTACGCTCGGACCATGAGCGAAGAACCGACCGACCGCACCGCCGCCCTGCCCACGATCGGCCTGGACAGCCCCATCGACCCAGCCACGGACGGCGTCAGCTTCCACACGCGCAAGTGGGTCAAACCCGAGGACCTCAACGCCAACGGCACCCTCTTCGGCGGCTCGCTCCTGCGCTGGATCGACGAGCAGGCCGCGATCTACGCCATCATCCAGCTCGGCAACCACCGCAGCGTGACGAAGCTGATCTCGGAGATCAACTTCGTCTCCTCCGCCGAGCAGGGGGACATGATCGAGATGGGCCTGAAGGCCACGCACTTCGGTCGTTCCTCCCTGACCATGCGCGCCGAGGTCCGCAACATGATCACCCGCCAGGTCATCCTCACCATCGAGAAGATCGTCTTCGTCTCCCTCGGTCCGGACGGCAAACCCGTCCCGCACGGCTACACGGACATCACCTACCACCGGGACCGCCTCCCGGTGCAGAACCGCAGCTGATCCCGCACCACACCCCCGTGCCCGACGCCGGCCCCCACCTCCCTGACGCCGCCCACCTGAACGATGGCGGAGAATCGCAAGCGACTTGATATCCTCGAAAGGGTGACTGAGATCGAACGAGACCCGCGGGGCGCCCCGGCCACCGACCGGCTGAACTACACGGCCTACCGGCTGAGCCGGGCGCTGGACCGGTTCACCGAGAACCTGGCCCTGGCCCACGGGGTCACGCTGTCACAGTTCCTGATCCTCCAGGTGCTGGGCGAGGGGTTGCCCCTCTCCAACGCCCAGCTGGGACGGCGGACCTTTGTCAGCGCGCAGGCCGCCCACCTCGTGGCGAACGAGCTGATCGACCTCGGCCTCGTGGACCGCGGCAACCACCCGACGAACCGCAGGGTGCGCCTGGTCAAGCTGACCGAGAGCGGCTGGGACCTCGTCCAACGCTGCGGGCAGGAGCTGCAGCGCCACGAGCGGCGGCTCACTGCGGCCATGGGCGAAGACCTCGGCAACTCGATCGTCGAGGTCCTGGACCACGCGGCCCGCGAGCTCGCCGGCGGATACTTCGGGGATGACGAGGCCGAGGCGGACGCCATCTCCCGCCGGCAGATCACCAGCCGCCCACGTCACGTCCCCTCGCGCCTGGCCGCGAACCGCCTGCGTTCCGCCAGCAAGGAAGCCCACGACTCGAAGGATTCAAAGGACTCGAGCGACGCCACGGACGGCTCTGCCGGCTAATTCCTGGCCCGGTCGATGGTCTCGGCTCCGGCAGGAGCGTCAGGAGCGTGCTGGTGCCGTCCGGACCAGCACCAGCACGGTGCAGGCCAGCGCGCTCGCGGCGGCCACCGCCAGGGACACCCGCCCGGAGCTGGCATCGATCAGCCAGCCCATGAGCAGGGCGCCGAACGGCACCATCCCATAGCTGCCCAGGGTCATCCAGGACATCATGCGCCCGAGGAACCGGGGGTCCACGGATTCCTGTGCCGCGGCGTTGACGATCCCCTGGTAGTAGCCGATGCCCAACCCCAGCAGCGGGGCGGCGCACAGGAAGAGCACCAGGGTGGGGGCTGCCGCGTTCAAGGCCAGCACCACCCCGAACACCGCCGTCGCCGGGACCATCGCCCGCACGGAGACCTTCCGCTGCCGGGCCGCCAGGATCCCTCCCAGCACGGCGCCCACGGCATTGAGCGTGTGCACGGCGCCGACAGCACTGGCGCCCCCGCCGTAACTCAGGTCCACCGTGGAGGTCAGCACCAGCCCGAAGTTCATCGCCAGCAGGGACACCACCACGTTCACCACCAACAGGGTGTTCACGTCCCGGCCGCGCTGGAACGGGACCCGGCCGCGTGGGCGGGTTTCGCCGTCGCGATGTCCCCGGGGGTGCAGCTCGGCCGGGCGGATCATCCACCGTGAGCAGAAGACCACCAGGTAGGCACCGGCGTTGATGAGGATGCACAGGGCCGCGCCGAGCCCCTGGAAGGCGAGCCCCGCGAGCGCCGGGCCGACGGAGCGGGCCGCCGCCAGGGCGATCGTGCTGATGGAAGCGGCATTGGACAGGCTCCCCGGGCCCACGAGTTCGAAGATGATTGCCTGTGCGGCGACCCGCTCGAAGGCCTGGACGGACCCGAGCGCGCCGACCAACCCGTAGATCAGCCACAGGTTCGGGTCCTCGGTCACCACCAGGGCCAGCGAGGCGGTGACCACGGCGGAGAGCAGCGACGTCACCAGCAGCACCGTCCGCGGGGCCACCCGGTCCACCAGCCGGCCGGCGGCCAGACCCAGCACGAAGATGGGCAGGAACTGCGCGATCGTGATGCCGCTCAGGGCCTGGGCGCTGCCCGTGGCGTTGAGGACGACCAGCTGCAGCGCCAGGTTCTGGAACCAGACTCCCGTGTTGGAGATGACCTGGCCGATGAAGTACAGCGAGAAGTTCCGCTGCCGGAACGGGCCGGGTTCATCCGGTTCAGACACGGTGCCGGATGAACTCGGCTATCCGCTCGGGGATCCGGGCGGCCGAGCTCGACCGCTGGTCCGCGTTGTTGGCCCGGATCTCCAGCACAGGAATCCCCTCGGCCTTCAGTGCCTCGGTGATGAATCCGCTGCCCGGGGTGTCGTCAGCCACCAGGTGCACCACCCCGTCCACCCCGTGGGTCAGGGCCTCCTTGACGTACCACTGGGAGGACCACGGCGGAACGTAGAGCTGATCGGTGATGCCCACGAACCGCGCGGCCAGCGCGCGCACGGGGTCGTCGCCGTACCGGAGGTAGCCGTCCGCGGCGATCGCCAGGTACATGGACCACACGAACACCGCCCCGAACTCCTCCTGGAACCGGGTGTAGAGGCCCAGGTCTGACCACAGTCCGCGGCCCACCCACATCAGCCGCTTCCGCTCCCCCGGGCACACGGCGATCCCCTGGTCCACGCGCTCGGCCGTCTCCTCGTAGAGGCTCCGCGCGGCGTCCACCGCCCATTGGGTGCCGCGCTGCCACTGCGGCGACATCACGGCGGGCATCGTGTCATTGACCAGCACCGGGGTGGGCCGGGTGGTGGCGATCAGGTCCCGGGTGCGCCGGTTCCACTCGGCCTGCTGATTGCCCAGGGCCATGATCTCGGCCAGCCGGCCATAGTCCAGGGTCCGCCCGGTGCGCTCCTCGAGCCAGGCGATCAGGTCCTGGATCTCGCCCTGGAGCAGGTCCAGCCGCTCCGTGCCGAAGGCCTGCTCCCACTGGTGCGGCACCAGCTCCCACCACCGGTCCGGCACTGGGTCCGCACCGGTGCGGGACAGCAGGAAGGTCTCGGTTCCCGGGCGGTTGCCCCACTGTTCGAAGATCTTCGCCGTGACATCCCCGCTGCGTTCGGCCACCGCGAAGCGGGGGGCCGGCAATCCGTCCCACGGCCGGTCCTCGTCCGGCAGGTCCTGCTCCCCCAGGGGCATGGCGTCGTACTGAAGGCTGAAGTCCGGCAGCCCGCCCGCGGCCAGCCGCTCCATCGAGGCCGGCCCGGCCTGCTTCGCGGCGATGATCGAGGACCACCACTGCGTCACCACGTAGGGGATGTCCAGGGCGCGGAAGACCTCGTGTGGGGCATCGGCGTTGACCAGCGCGATCGGCTCACCGGCGGCCGCACGCTGGCGCACCGTCTGGAACCACTCCTTCTGGTGGCGGGTGGCGGCCACGGCTGAGCGGAGTCGCGGCCCCGCGGGGGCCTGTGCTGTCGGCCGCTGGGCCGATGTTCGCGGCTGGGCGGGTGTTCGCGGCTGGGCCGGTGTTCGTGGCTGGGTCACGGCGCGTCCTTCCTGTTCACGTTCTGGCTCAGCGTGTGAAGGATCCCGGCGGCGGCATCCTGGACACCGCCGGCGGGCACCCGGAGTTGCTCGGCCAGCCAGAGGTTGCGGCCGGCCAGGGCCGGACGGTGGTCCGCCAGGTCCCAGACGGGGCCGTCGTCCAGGTCCCGCACCAGTGCCACCACTCCGGCGGCACCGCAGCGTTCCGTCTCCGCCAGCAGATGGTCGGTCCGTTCGGAGGACAGGGAGCGGGCCGCCGCCGGAGGCCGGGCAGCGTGCCGGGCGGCCAGCACAGCGCAGGCCTCCGCCAGGGTGGCGGCGGTGACAGTGTCCCCGATCCAGGCGGCGTCACCGGCGTCATGGTCCTCCCCCACCACGATGGCGCCGGCCGCCTCGAGTTCCGTGTACACGGTGGCGTCCGGATGCGAGCTACCGGTCACGTACACCGGCACCCCCGCCGCGGCCGGCTCAGCGGACCCGTCCCGCTCCACCGGCTCGGACGCGCCTCGGTCCAGTGTCTCGCTCCGGACCAGATCCGTGATCCGCTCCAGAGCGTCCTCGGGAGACAGCTGCGCCGCGGCCCGGTAGGCCGTCAGCGCCGTGGTACCGGAGAGAACCCCTTCCCGACGCCGGCCCCGCACCGCCTCGAGCGCCGCGCCCAACTCCGCTTCGCGCGCCGCGGCACCGGCCAACGACGTCGCGTCGGCCTGGTGGCCGGTGATGCCGGAGGTGAAGGCCGCCAGCCTCTCGTACTGGTGGGACACGAAGCGCCGCCGGTGGTCGCCGCCGCCGCGGGGCGCGTCCAGGAAGTGGACCGGGAACGGGACCCGGCCACGCTCGGCCAGGATGCGCAGGACGTAGTAGACGCGCAGGTCTGCCATGGAGTCGTTGCAGACCACCAGTCCGGCCAGCTCGTCATGGGCACCGGAGAGGATCTCATTCAGGACCCGGGCCGCCACGGCATCGGTGGCCCCGAGCAGCTCGGTGGACTCCTGGGAGACCGCGCCGGTCCAGGAGCCGAGGATCCGCGCCGGGACGGCCCCACAGGCCAGGACAATCTGCCGGGGTACATCCGCCCCGACCACTCCGACCCTCGGCTCCAGCCCGAGCCCGGCGCCGATCACTGGCGCCGTCCCTAGTGCGGTCCCCGGTACCGCCGCCGTCTCGCTAGTGCTCACAGCACTCCCGCGGCGCGCAGACCCTCGATCCGGCCGGCGTCGTAGCCGATGGCCCCCAGGACCGCATCGGTGTGCTCGCCCAGGTGGGGTGCCGGCACGTCCAGGGTGGTCTGGCTGGCGGAGAAGACCACGGGCACCCCGGAGCCGTAGAGCCCCTCGAAGTGCCCGAACTTCGGGTGGACGAGCGGGACCACCTCGCCGCGCTGGACCACCTGCGGGTCCCGGACGGCCTCGGCGGTCGAGCGCACCGGGGCGGCCGGTGCGCCCTCACGGGTCAGGGCCTGCAGCACCTCGTCCAGCGGCTTCTCGGCGGCCCAGCCGGCGATCAGTCCGTGCAGGCGGTCCGCATTGGCCACGCGTGCGTCCCGGGTTGCGAAGTCCTCGGCATCCAGCAGGTCCGGGCGGTCGATGGCGCGGAGCACCCCGGCGGCGAACTGGTCGGTGGGTGCGCAGATCGCGAAATAGCCATCCTCCGCACGGAACGTCCCGAACGGGGCCAGCCGCGGCACATAGGCGCCGGTGCGCAGCGGGAAGCCCACCGATTCCAGGGCGTCGAAGGGCTCGCAGGCCACCATGGACGTCAGCGCCCCCAGCATGGAGACGTCCACGTGCTGGCCCTCGCCGGTGTGCTCGGCCTGCAGCACGGCGGCCAGGGTGCCGATCACCGCGAAGAGCGGCGCGGACAGGTCCCCGATCGGCAGCCCGAAGCGCACCGGGGGCTGGCCCGGTTCTCCGGCGGTCATCATCACGCCGCTCAGGGCCTGGACGATCGTGTCCATGGCCTTGCGGTCCCCGTTGCCCGGGCCGGCACCGAAGCCGCTGATCGAGGTGTAGACCAGCTTCTCGTTCAGGTGGCGCACGGAGGCGTAGTCGATCCCCAGGCGTTTGGTCACCCCGGCGCTGTAGTTCTCCACCAGGATGTCCGCCTCGCCGATCAGGTCGAACAGCACCTGGCGGCTCTCGGGGTGCTTCAGGTTCAGCGTGATCGACTCCTTACCCCGGCCGCGCAGCATCATCGAGACGGACATGTCATCGTCCGAGGTCCGGCGCAGGCTCAGCCCGTCCTCGGTGACGTAGGGAGAGTTGTTGCGGGAGGAGTCCCCACCGCGGGTGGGATTCTCCACCTTGATCACCCGGGCGCCGAGACCGGCCAGCAGCAGGGTGGCATAGGGGCCCGCCAGGGCGGTGGTCAGGTCGATGACGGTCTTGCCCTTGAGCGGTGCGGTCACGGTGTTCATCGGGGATGGTCCTCCAGTTGGATGGTCAGTCGGTCTCCGCTCCAGGCCAGGACGGTGTCCAGGCCGGCTTCGCGGGTGATCTCTTGCAGGTAGCGGCCCACGGCCTCACCGCCACCGGCGCGGGGCACGGGAACGGGCCGGGCGTCGTCGTCGATCCAGCAGGGGATGACCTCCGCGCCGACCGCACCCTCCGCTCCCAGGGTGATGACGGCGATCGCCGTGTTCCGGCTCTCCGGGTGGAAGGGATACTCGGGCATCGCCGGATCCGGCTCGAACCCGAACAGCCGGATCCGTTCCCGGGCCCAAGCCCTCCGCTCAGGAGAGTCCCCGGGCTGACCGCCCAGGGCGTGCGTCACGGTGGCGAGATTGCCCAGCCCGTGGAAGATGGGCCGGCCCCGGTAGGCCTCGATCCCCTTGAGGATGTGGGCGTGGTGGGCGATCACGGCCACCGCCCCGGCGTCGATCGCGGCATGGGCGATCTCGTACTGGTACTGCGCGATGTCCACGGGTTGGTGGACCAGTCCCTGGTGCAGGGCGACGACCACATCCGTGCCCGCCGCCACCTGGCCCGCAACACGGTCCGAGAAGACCGCCAGGGACCCCGGTTCGGCGAACGTGTAGGTCCGCGGCGGACCGCCGGGATTGGCACCCCGGGGCTCATAGTGCGTGACGACCTCGATCCAGGCGCAGCCGGCCTTGCCGCTCCCGGCCCAGGACTCCCGGGGGCCCACGCAATTGACGCTGAGCACCGCGATCCGCCGGTCCTGGTGCCCGACGACGGCCGGTTGCCAGGCCTCCTCCAGGTCACCGCCGGCGCCGGTGGTCACCATGCCCCGGTCCCGGCAGTGCCGCCGGGTGTCCTCGATCCCCTCGCCACCGAAGTCGTAGACGTGGTTCCCGGCCAGGGTGAGCACATCGAACCCAGCACCGGCGACGGCGTCCAGCGCGGACGGCGGCGCTGGCAGGGCGGGGACGTCCGAGGACATGGTGGCGGTGGCCTCGGTGTGCGGCACCTCGAGTTGGCCAATGACCACATCGGCCTCCGCCAGGACCGGGGCCACAGCGGCGAGAAGCGAGGTGGCGTCCTCCCGTTCCAGGACCAGATCGCCGGTGGCCATGATGGTGGTCATCGTCGACATTCCCGTCTTCATTGCCGCCGTCATCCCTGCCGCTCGTCGTTGGCCCGCATCGAGCGGGCCAGGAAGGAGCGGAGCCGGTCCGTCTCTGGGGCGCGGAAGAACTCGTCCGCGGGGCGGTCCTCGATGACCCGGCCCTCGGCCATGAACACGCAGCGGTCCGCGACCTCGCGGGCGAACTCCATCTCGTGGGTGACCACCACCATGGTCCGGCCGGTGGCGGCCAGGGCCTTCATGGTCTGCAGCACCTCGTCGATGAGCTCCGGGTCCAGGGCGCTGGTCGGCTCGTCGAACAGCAGCACCCGCGGCTCCACGGCCACCGCCCGGGCGATGGCCACGCGCTGCTGCTGGCCGCCCGAGAGCTGCCGCGGATACGCGTCCTCCTTGTCCGAGAGACCCACCTTGGCCAGCAGGTCCCGCGCCGCGGCCTTGGCCTGGGCTGACGGGACCCCGTGGACCGCGATGGGGGCCTCGGTGACATTGCGCAGCACGGTCCAGTGCGGGAACAGGTTGAACTGCTGGAACACCATGCTCATCCGGCGGCGCTGGGCGCGGACCCCGGCATCGGTCAGCGGACGCAGGCTGCGGCCCTGCTCGAAGCCGAGCAGTTCTCCGTCCAGGTACATGGCGCCGCCGTCGATCGTCTCGAGCTGGTCGAGGCACCGCACCAGGGTGGACTTGCCGGAGCCGGAGGGCCCGAGGATGGCCACCACCTCGCCCTCGTTGACGGTCAGGTCGATGCCGTCCAGGGCCACGAGGTCCCCGAAGTGCTTGCGCAGGCTGACGACTTCGAGGACGGGGCCGGACTTCCGGCCTCCCGCCGCGGCCGCTGTGCCCGTTGCGCCCGCTGTTCGCGCAGCCCCGGGCGTGGAGGCGGTCTGGGTCTCGTTCATCACTGGTTCTCCTGGTTCCGGATCTCCGCAGCGGCACCGGGCCGGCCGGCGTCGGGCACGGGGATTGCGGTGGCCTTGGGCACCGTACGCGTGGCCCCGCGGCTGTAGTAGTCCTCGACCTTGCGTTGGAAGAAGGTCAGGATGGTCACGGCCACGAGATACCAGATCACGGCCACGATCAGCATGGGCACCACGTCATAGGTGCGGTTGTAGACGACCTGCACGGCGTGCAGCAGGTCCCCCATGGCGATGACGCTGACCAGCGAGGTCCCCTTGAGGGTGGCGATGACCTGGGAGCCGGTCGGCGGGATGATGACCCGCATGGCCTGCGGCAGCACGATCCGGGTGAAGGAGTGCCACCGGCTGAAGCCCATGGCCGCCGAGGCGTCATGCTGGCCCTGGTCCACCGAGAGGATGCCCGCCCGGATGATCTCCGCCATGTAGGCGGCCTCGTGCAGGGACAGGCCGATAATGGCCGCCGTCAACGGCGTGATGATGTCGTTCGTGGACCAGCTGAAGAATTCGGGCCCGAACGGCACCCCCACGGAGATCCGAGGGAGCAGGTAGGCGAGGTTGAACCAGAAGATCAGCTGGACCAGGGGCGGGACCCCGCGGAAGAAGCCCACGAAGGCCATGCAGGCCACGCGCACGGGCCAGTAGTCGCTGAGCTGGCCGGCGGCCAGGACGGTGCCCAACGCTGTGCCGAGCACCATGGCCACCACCATCAGCAGGACACTGGTCACCAGGCCGAGGAGCACGCTGGGGTTGAAGAGGTACTCCGCGACGATGGGCCATTCGAACCGCTCGTTGGTGACGAGAAAGGATCCGATGCCCACGGCCACGAGGACCAGCACCGCGGTGCCCAGGACGCGCAGCGGCCTGACCCGAGGCCGGGCCTGGGCCACGTCCACGGCGTCGGTGCGCACGGCGGGGGCGGACGGTGTGGAGGCTGTGGATGGTGCGGAGGGGGACATAGGGGTCTCCGATAGGGTCATTCGCCGGACTCTTGCTCGGACTCTTGCTCGGACATCGGGTTGAGGGTCGGAGCCTCCACCGTGACGTCGTCCAGCTCCCACTCGGACATGATCCGGTCATACTCACCGTTCTCGAAGATGCCCTCGAAAGCGGCCAGCATGGCCGGCGCGAGCTCGTTGTCCTTGGGGAGGAACATGGCGAGCTGGTCCACGCCGGCGCCCTGCTCGTCCGTCTGCACGAGGAAGTCGAAGGTGCCCTCGTCCTGGCTCTGGATGTCGAGGGCCGCGGTCTGGGTGGTGCCCGCGTAGTCCGCGCGGTCCGACTGGACGGCCAGGATGGTGGAGTTGGTGTCCTCCAGGCCGATGAACTCCGGGGCTTCGAGGCCCTCACCCTCGCACCACTCGGTGTAGCGCTCCAACTGGCTCTCGGTGACCGAGCCCGTGACGCCGGCGACCCGGGCGCCGCAGAGGTCCTCCGACTCGCCCAGCTCGTCCTGGCGTTCGCTGAGGTAGAGGTAGGAGGTCCGGGTGGTCATCCAGACCACGGCGTCGAAGTCCTCCTCCCGCTCGGCGGTGGTGCGGACCGGCCCGTTGAAGGCGTCGTAGCGGCCGGACAGCATGCCGGTCAGCATGGCATCCAGTCCCGATGAGGTCTGGATGGTGAACGGAACGCCCAGCTGCTCGGAGAGGGCCTCCTGGATGTCCGGGTCGATGCCGGTGATCTCGCCGCCCTCCTGCAGGGTGCGGTACGGCGGGTGGGTGTCACCGGCGATGGTGATGCCTCCGGCGGACTTGATGTCCTCCGGCAGCAGGTCGTACGCCGGGGCCTCGGTGTTGACCCCACCGGCGGCGGTGGACGCGGAATCCTCGCCGGAGGATTCGACGCCGGCGTCCGACGAGGAACAGGAGGCGAGGGCCAGCACGGTCAGACCAGCGAGGGCTGCGGTGCCGAGACGGCTGTACTTCATGGCGATCTCCCAAGTAAGTGAGGTGCATCACGGGTGGAATGTGTGACGAGAATATCATGCCGCTTGATATTCGTCAGCCCCATGGTGGCAGAGTAGCGCGGCTGCCAGTCCGGGCGCCCGTGAAGACGGGACAGCTCAATGATGCGCATCCTCAACCAATTGACCGGGCGGGGATGAACCCGTGCGCCGCGGCGCCGGGAGACCGATGATGGAAGCAGTCGAAAGGAGACGTCATGAGCGACCCGAAGGCTGGCCCCGGGACCAGCACCACCCCGTCCACAGCCACCGCCGAGGCCACGAGCACCCACGCGGAGGTGGCCGATCAGCTCATGGCGGACGCCAAGAAGGCCCAGGCCCGGCATGACCAGGATGATGCCCGCGCGGACGACTGGGGCAAGGCCTCCTTCCCCGCCTCCGACCCGCCGCAGAACTACTGAGCGGTCGGGCCCGACGCCGGCCCTACAGCCCCAGCGCGGCGATCCCGCCCAGCGAGATCGCGAGGATGACGCCCGTGGAGAGCAGCCCGAGCAGCACGGGCCGGTAACCGACCTGGATGAGGCTCTTGAGATGCACCCCGAGGCCCAGGGCGAACATCGCTGCGGACAGCAGCAGCGTCTGCACGGTCTGGACCACGTCCAGTACGGCCTCGGGCAGCACCCCCGTGGTCCGCAGGATCATGGCCGCCACGAAGCCGAGGACGAAGAGCGGGACGATCGGCGGGCGCTTCGCCGTGGTCGCGGCTCCACCCTGCCGCCGCAGGTGGATCGAGACCCCGGCCGCCATCGGCGCCAGCATCAGCACGCGGGCCAGCTTCACGGTCACGGCGACGGCGAGCGCACCACTACCCACCGCGCCACCGGCGGCCACCACCTGGGCGAGCTCATGGGTGGACGCACCGATCCAGATCCCGAGCGTCTCCTCCGGCAGGCCCAGCAGTCCGCCGAGGAACGGCACCAGCGGGATCATGATGGTGCCGAACAGCACCACCAGGGCGATGGCCGTGGCGACCTCCTCCTCCTTGGCCTTGGCCACCCCGTCCATGCCGGCCACCGCCGCCGCGCCACAGATGGAGAACCCGGAGGCGATCAGCAACCGCTGGGCCGGCGAGATCCCCAGCCGGGCGCCGATCCACAGTGTCCCGAAGAACGTCACGGCCACGGACGCCACCACCACGGCCAAGACCCCGAAGCCCAGGTCCAGCACCGAGGTCAGGGACACCTGCAGCCCGAGCAGCACGATCCCCGTGCGCAGTAGCCTCTTGGCCGAGATCGCCACCCCGGGCGCCAGCACCGCCGGCACGGGGGCCAGGTTCCGCCACAGCGCCCCGGCCAGGATCGCCACGAGCAGCGGGCTGATGCCCGGCAGCAGTTGCGCCATTCCCCAGGCGAGCCCCGCCCCGGCGAGGCAGACGGCGAGGCCGGGCAGGGCCGGCGTCGGGAACCGGCGGAGGCCCCGCCGTGTCTCCTGCAGATCCGCGGGGGTTGAACCGCGCTCGCCGCCGGCCCCAGGGGTCGGCGGCGGTGCTACGGAGCGGGTTCCGGCGCTGTCAGGAAAAGGCACCCTTCGACGATTCCAGCACCGGCGGACCGGCAGTAGCCCCCGCCTGACCAACACGGCCATATGATGCTGATATGTCCACCGCAACAGAGGACGACCCTCAGCAGAGCCGCTTGCCTGTTCCGCAGCACGCCCAGCAACAGGCCCCATCGCACGCCCCGCACATCGACTCGTGGCTGAACCTGACCATGCTTCGCCTGCTGGTGGGCGTCGCTGATCACGGGAGCCTGAGTTCCTCCGCGCGGGCAGCGGGGATCGCGCAGTCCAATGCCTCCCGTTCCCTCCGGACGCTCGAGCGGCGGCTGGGCTATACGCTGGTGCGCCGGTCCACCCGCGGCTCGACTCTGACGCAGGAGGGCGTGCTGACCGTCGAGTGGGCGCGCGAGGTGCTGGACGGCGTGGACCGGTTGTCCGCGGGGGCCGACGCCCTGGCGCACCGGGGGCAGGAGGAGTTGGCGATCGGGGCGAGCATGACCATCGCCGAACACCTGTTGCCGGGTTGGATCGGGGCGTTCCGGGCACGGCGGCCGGGCGTGGCCACCCAGCTGCGGGTGATGAACTCGGCCCACGTCATCGAGGCGGTGACGGCAGGGGCGGTGGCACTGGGCTTCGTGGAGACCCCCGACCTCCCGGCGGATCTGCGCGCGGTCACGGTATTCACGGATCAGCTGGTCGTCGTCGCCGGTCCGGGGCACCCGTGGGCCCGGCGCGCCGAGCCACTGGACCCGGCCGAGCTGGCCACCACCGCGCTGGTCGAGCGAGAGGAGGGCTCCGGAACCCGTGCCTTCCTCGACCGCCTCGTGGACGATCACCGCCCCGCCCCGCACGTGGAACTCAACAGCAACTCGGCGATCTGCCAGGCCGTCGTGGAGGGCATCGGCCCCGCCGTCCTGTCACGCCTGGCCGTGGACGGCTACCTGCGCTCCGGCCAACTGACGCAGATCCTGACGCGCGGGCCACGGCTCGATCGTCTCCTGCAAGCCGTCTGGCGGGGCCGGCTGCCCGACGGCGGCACGGCGGCCGAGTTCCTCGAGGTCGCCCTGGGTGGCAGCCACGGAGGCTGCCCCTCGCACAATTCCCGGTGATCCTGAATATTCCCGGTCATGATCACCGGGAATAGCCAGGATCGGCGGGAAAGCTGCCCTGGGCCCATGGCGTCAGGCGGTGCTCCTCCGTACCGTGAGTGGGGAAGAGCCACCGGTATCGAACGAAGACCGAACGAAGACCGAACGAAGACCGAACGAAGGAGGACGCATGCGCGCAGTGATCGTGCCAGCCCAGGGTGCCAAAGCAGAGGTCAAAGAGGTGATGGAGGACCAGCTCCTGGTCTGCGTCGGCGAATCCGGCACCGTGGAGCTGGATGTGCTCTACTCCAGCTACAACTACAAGGACGGCATGGCCATCAACGGCGGAGGCCGAGGCATCCTGCAGAGCTTCCCGATCATCCCGGGGATCGACATCGTCGGCACGGTGACCCGTTCCGAGGACCCAAATTGGTCCGCCGGAGACACCGTGGTGCTCAACGGGGACGGCATCGGCGAGTCCCTGCACGGCGGCTTCGCCACCCGGGCCCGGGTCCGGCCGGACGCCCTCGTGAGACTGCCGGCGGCACTGAGCCCGGAGCGCGCCGCGGCCCTCGGCACCGCGGGCTTCACCGCGATGATCTCCGTCCTGCAGCTGGAGGACGCGGGGGTGACCACGGAGTCCGGGGACGTCCTGGTGACCGGCGCCGCCGGCGGGGTCGGCTCCGTGGCGGTGTCCCTGCTGGCCGGCCGCGGCTACCGGGTGGTGGCCTCCACCGGACGCGTCGAGGAGGAAGGCGACTACCTCCGCGGCCTCGGCGCCGCCGATCTGATCGACCGCCACGAACTCTCCGACGAGCTGGGCAAGCCGCTGCAGTCCGAGCGGTGGGCCGGGGCCATCGACGTCGCCGGCAGCACCACCCTGGCCAACATCCTCGCGCAGATGCGGTACGGCGGCACCGTCTCCGCCTGCGGCCTCGCCCAGGGGATGGACCTCCCGACCTCCGTCACCCCGTTCATCCTGCGCGGGGTCACGCTCACCGGCGCGAACTCCGTCAAGGCCCCGCGGGAGCTGCGGCAACGGGCCTGGGATGCGCTGGCCGCGGAGCTGGACCTGAACCAGCTGGACGAGATGACCACGACGATCGGCCTGGAGGACACCATCCCCTACGCCGAGCGGATCCTGGCCGGACGCACCCGCGGGCGCACCGTCGTCGACGTCAACCGCTAGGCCGGACCACGACGGCGGCGCGGTTCAGCAGGCGAGCCCGGCGCGCCCCACGCTCGGGGCCCACCCTCCGGGCCCGGCCTCGGCGACCGGAATAGTTGCGCGGCGGCGCGGAGCAGCGTTCACCACCGTCACCGGAGGTCGCGGAAGAACGCGGTGATCTCCTCCGCCAGGGCCTCGGGCTGCTCGAGCGCGGCGAAGTGCCCGCCGCGGTCCATCTGCGTCCAGCGGCGGAGGTCCGTGAAGTGCCGGGCGGCCAGGCTGCGTGGTGGAACCCGGATCTCGGCGGGGAAGGCCGCATAGCCGGTGGGCACGTCCACGATGGCGCCGCCGGACAGGGGCCCGACGCCCTGGACCTGCCCGCGGTATGGCCAGAACGAGGAGGCGATGGCCCCGGTGAACCAGTACAGGGCGATGCCCGCCAGCATCCGGTCCCGGTCCACTGCCTCGAACACGTCGCCGCCGTGATCCGTCCACGCGTGGAACTTCTCCCCGATCCACGCCGCCAGCCCGGCCGGGCTGTCCATCAGGGCGGCCGCGAGGGTCTGCGGCTTGGTGCCCTGAATCTGCGCGTAGGCCCCCTCCTGCCGGCGCCACTCCGCGTGCTGCTCCAGGTAGCGCCGCTCGTCCTCCGTGGCCTCCTCCGCGGGAACCGACCCCGGCAGCCCGACCAAGAAGTTCAGGTGGAGCCCCGTCAGCCGCTCCGGGTGGCGGACGGCGAGGCTGGTGGCGAGGTGTGCGCCCACGTCTCCGCCCTGGGCGCCGAACGTGCGGTAGCCGAGGACGTCGGTCATCAGCTCGCCGAAGAGGTCGGCCATCTCCGGCACGGCGAGCCGGGGCTGTCCAGGCCGGAAGGACAAGCCGTAGCCGGGCAGGGACGGCGCCACCACGGTGAACGCATCGGCCGGGTCTCCTCCGAAGCGGGCCGGGTCGGTCAGCCGCGGGATGAGGTCCAGGAACTCGAACACCGAGCCGGGCCAGCCGTGACTGAGCAGCAGGGGCATCGGCGCCGGTCCCTGCCCCGGGACGTGGAGGAAGTGCAGCGGGATCCCCCGCACCTCGCTGCGGAACTGCGGGAAGGAGTTCAGCTCGGCCTCGTGGGCTCGCCAGTCGAAGCCGTCCCGCCAGTAGCCGACCAGCTCGGCCAGCCAGCCGACGTCGGTCCCGTGCTCCCACGGTTCACCCGGCGCCGGGTCCGGCAGCCGGGTGTGGGCCAGCCGCCGCTCGAGGTCCTCGAGGGCGGATGCGGGAATGTGCAGTTCGAAGGGCACGGGCTGGCGAGGGTCGTCCGTTGTCATGGCCTCAGTGTGGCGCACGGCACGTCGGGGCGCGACACCCTCTGGAGGGACGGGGCGCCTGACGTGACGGGGCGCCCTGGAGGGACGGAGCACCGAATCGTCGACGCCGTCCCCCCGGCGTCCCTACGATGGGCCGATGGCACCCACCCACCACACCATCGACTACGTCGAGTTCGCCGCCCCGGACCTGGAGAGGGCCAGGGCCTTCTACGGCGAGGCCTTCGGCTGGGCCTTCAACGACTACGGCCCGGATTACGCGGGCATCCGTGCGGCCGAGGGCGACGGCGAGGTGGGCGGCCTGAACCCCCATGCGGCCGCCGGGTCCGGCATGCCCCTGGTCATCCTCTACTCGGACGACCTCGACGCGACCGTGGAGGCGGTGCGATCAGCCGGCGGGCAGATCACCCAGGAGCCCTACACGTTCCCCGGCGGCCGGCGGTTCCACTTCACCGACCCCGGCGGCAACGAGCTGGCCGCCTGGTCCACGTCCTGACGCGGCCGGGCACGTACCCCCAACTTCTGCCCGCAAAGTGCGCTGGAGACGGTGCAGTGGAGTGGAAGGGTGGCGAGTTCCCGTCAAGCCCTGCGCCGAGTCCAGCCGCGATGAACGTCGCCGCGCCAACGGAAGAGTTCCACCCGGCGGTGTGATCCTTGACACACTCGGGGTGCCGGATCCACGATATGGCCACAGTCCGTCGGCGCTCCCCCCGCTCTGGTGACCCATCCTCGCTGCTCTCGATGGGTTCCACGGCGGGCGAATCGCGGGTCCTCCCGCACGGCACCGCCGGAAGCCATCACTCGGGGAGGAACCATCATGTCCAGATTCAAGGACGGTGCACGGCGACTGGCCTGCACCGTGGCGGCGGTATCCATGGTGGCGGTGGGCCTCTCGGCCCCGGCCCAGGCAGCCGGGTCGGCGGGCCCGGCAGACGTGGGATCAGGTGGAGCTGAGAACTGCTCCGCCCTCGCCGGGATGGAGATCGACGCTGGACAGATCGGGGTTCCAACCTCGGGTGCCGTCGTCAACAGCGCCGAACACGTCTCAGACGAGACGGACAAGTCCTACTGCAAGGTGATCGGCAAGACCCTGCCGGTCGATCCGGAAGCCCCGGGCGTGACCTTCCAGGTGAACCTCCCGGACGGCTGGAACGGGAAGTCGCTACAGTTCGGCGGAGGCGCCTTCAACGGCACCCTCGTCACCGGAACCGGACACCACAACCTGCAGCCGCAGGACCTTGAGACCCCGCTGGCCCAGGGCTACACGACCCTCGGCTCGGACGGAGGCCACGAGTCGGGGGGCGGCTTCGACGCCGAATTCGCCCTCAACGAGGAGTCGCTCAAGGACTACGGCCTGTTCTCCATCAAGAAGGCCCACGATGTCTCCGAAGTCCTCATGGACGCGTACTACGGCCAGGAGTCCGAGTTCGCCTACTTCATCGGCGGATCCCAGGGCGGCCACGAGGCCCTGGATGCCGCCGCCCGGTACCCGGACGACTACGAGGGCGTGGTGGCCAACTACCCGGCCTACAACGTCATGATGCTGCACTTGTCCTCCTTGAACGCCGGCCGGGCCATGTACGCCGAGGGCGGCGAAGCCTGGCTCAGCCCGGAGGACACCAAACTGCTGACGGACACCGTCTACGAGGTGTGTGACACGGTCGAACTCGATGGCGCCGCGGACGGCATCATCTCCAACGTGGCGGGCTGCAACGAGGTGCTGACCATCGATGCGGTCGAGCAACTGCTGGGTTGCGAGGCTGGGGCCGCGGAGGAGGACGCCTGCCTGACGCCGGAACAGATCACCGCGATCGACACCGTCCACTCGAGCTATGTGCCCGGCGTCGAGATCGCCGGTCAGACCGAGGCCAGGCGCTGGCCGATCCTGGAGGGCGCGCTCTGGCAGGCCTCGAACTTCGGGGCCGAGCCGCAGCCGTCCAATCCCCTGTCCGGCAGCGAGGGCTTGCTCTACAGCGTCGGGGCCACCAACGTGAAGTACCTGATCACCCAGGACCCGGATTACGACGCCATGGAGTTCGATCCCACCGAATGGGAGGAGCGGATCCAGGAGCTGGCGGCCATCACGGACGTCTCCGACGTGAGCCTGGAGCCCTTCTTCGACCGCGGCGGCAAACTCCTCATGACCCATGGCACCGCGGATGACTTCATCAGCCCACACAACTCGGACGCCTACTGGGAGCAGCAGACCGAGATCTTCGGCGATGAGCTGGCGGACAGTGCCCGGTACTACAAGGTCCCGGGACTCGGCCACGGCTTCGGGCCGTTCAACGCCACCTGGGACGGGCTGGGTGTGCTCGCGGGTTGGGTGGAGGACGGCACGGCGCCAGGCACTCTGACCGCCGAGGATGCCAATGAGGGCACGGACCGGACCCGGCCGATGTGCCAGTATCCGGCCTGGCCCGAGTATCAGGGAGCCGGATCCGAGGACTCGGCCGACTCCTTCGAGTGTGTGACCACGGAGACGGTGGCCGATTTCACCGACAATGAGCCCGGATCGGTGTACTACGCCCCGGTGCGGTGGCTGCAGGTGGCGGGGATCACCCACGGCTATGCCGACGGCACCTTCCGCAAGTTCCGGGACATCAGCCGTGGCGAGTCCGTGGCCTTCCTGCAGCGTCACCTCGCTCCGGATGCCGAACCGACCGGGACCACTTTCCCGGATGTGCCCGAGGGGTCGACCTTCTTCACCCCGGTCAGTTGGGCCGCCGCCGAGGAGATCACCCTCGGCTATGCCGACGGGAAGTTCAGGCCGGGCCAGTCCGTGACCCGCGGCGAGTTCGCCTCCTTCCTCTACCGCGCCGTGGACCCGGCACACCAGGGCCCGGAGGAGAGCGAGTTCACGGACGTGGACACCACCGACACCCACTACGAGGCCATCACCTGGATGGCATCGGAGGGCATTTCGCAGGGTTACCGTGACGGCTCCTACAAGCCGCACCAGCACATCACCCGGGCCGAGACCGCCACCCTGCTCTACCGGTACGAGTACCTGGTGGCCGCCCAGGGCTGACGCTCCGCTCCTGCCCAGCCACAGGGTTGCTCACTGTGGCTGGGCAGGATTGCGGTGGCGCGGACGAGTCTGCGCCGCCGGCGTCATGCAACTACACGTTTCGCCCGGAAAACGCAGTCGGGGACTCCACAGGCCGGTGAACTATCCTGTATGTCGGCGTATGACGGCAAGAGCGCGCATAAAACTACGCTTTAACCGGTCACCACCCCCTTGACAACAGGAGCACCACCCATGACTCGCAACCACACCCGCGCACTCTCCCTCTCGGCTCTGGCCCTGACCGGCGCCCTGGCACTGACCGCTTGCGGCGGCGGCGAGTCAGACGCCGAGCTGGGCACCGAGGAGAATCCGGTCCAACTCGGAGTGGTGGGCGCCTCCGAACCGTACTGGACCACCTATGAGGAGGCCGTAGAGGCCGAGGGCATCGCGCTGGAGATCGTGGACTTCACCGAGTACACGCAGCCCAACCCGGCACTGTCCGAGGGCGAGCTGGACATCAACCAGTTCCAGCACATCCAGTACCTCGCGGACTACAACGTGGCCGCCGGGGATGACATCCAGCCCATCGGCGCCACCGCCATCTACCCCATGGGCCTGTACTCCGAGAAGTACGACTCGGTGGACCAGATCCAGGAGGGCGAGACGGTGATCGTCCCCAATGACACGGTGAACCAGGCCCGCGGCCTGCTGGTGCTGCAGTCGGCGGGGCTGATCACGCTCCGGGACGGCGGCAACGCCTCCTCCACCCCCGAGGACATCATCCAGGAGGAGTCCAAGGTCCAGGTCTCCGCCCTGGACGCCGCCGTGACCGTGACGTCCCTGCCGGACGTCGCCGCCGCCATCGTCAACAACGACTTCATGGGCGACGCCGGACTGACTCCCGAGGACGCCATCGCCCAGGACGATCCCGAGGACCCGGCGGCCCTGCCCTACGTCAACATCTTCGCCACGAAGGCCGAGGACAAGGACAACGAGGTGCTGAACCAGCTGGTGGAGATCTACCAGACCAACCAGGACGTGCTGGACGGCGCCCAGGAGTCGGCCGGAGGCTCAGCGGTGTTCCTGCAGACCCCGGCTGCGGAGCTGCAGGAGTCGCTCACGACCACTGAGGAAGCCCTCAGCAACGCAGGCTGATCCCCGGCACCCGGTCCGACGCCGGCCGCCACCTTCCGCTGGGAGGTGCCGGCCGGCGTCGGGCGTGGTGGGCACGGCAGTGCCCGGTCAACTGGTGCCCGAATCGAAGGAATTGCAGGACAATCACCCCATGCCCCACATCGCTCTGAAGGACGTCACCAAGGAGTATCCCGCGCCGCAGCGCGGTCATGCCCCGACCGTGGCGGTGGACCGTGTCAGCCTCGAGATCGAGAAGGGTGATGTCTTCGGCATCATCGGCTACTCGGGTGCGGGAAAGTCGACCCTCGTCCGCCTGATCAACGCCCTCGAGCCGGCCACCGCCGGCTCCATCGAGATCGACGGGACGGATATCACCCGGCTCTCCGCGGCCCGGCAGCGCCAGATGCGCACCGGCATCGGGATGATCTTCCAGCGCTTCAACCTGCTCAGTTCCCGCTCGGTGCGCCGCAACGTGGAGTACCCACTGGAGGTCGCCGGAATGGGCAAGTCCGAGCGAAAGAGGAAGGCGCTCGAGCTGCTCGACTTCGTGGGGCTCGCGGACAAGGCGAGTGCCTTCCCGGAACAGCTCTCCGGCGGCCAGCAGCAGCGCGTCGGCATCGCCCGGGCCCTGGCCGCGGATCCGCCCATCCTGCTCGCCGATGAGGCCACCTCCGCCCTGGACCCGGAGACCACGGACGAGGTCCTGGACCTGCTGGCCAAGGTCAACCGGGAGCTCGGCGTGACGATCGTGGTCATCACCCACGAGATGGACGTGATCGCCCGGATCGCCACCAAGGTCGCCGTGATGGACCGCGGCCAGGTGGTGGAGGCCGGCGAGACCTACTCCGTCTTCACCAACCCGCAGACCACCACGTCCAAGCGCTTCGTGCGCACCGTGGTGCGGAACCTGCCCTCGGGCGACGAACTCACCGAGCTGCGCGCGCAGCACGAGGGGCGGTTCTTCACCATCTCGTTCACGGACGAGGGGGCCACCGAGGCCCGCGTCTTCGGGGCACTGGCGCGCGCCGGCGTCGACTTCAACCTGGTGTACGGCGGCGTGGACTCCATCCAGGGCCGCGTCTACGGGCTGCTGACGATCGCCGTGCGCGGGGACGCCGCGGCAGTGGACGAGGCGATTTCCTCCATCGGATCCGGAGTCACCGTTGAGGAGGTGCACGCATGACCATCATCGATCAGATCACCGAGCTGATGCCGACGCTGCTGGAGCAGACCGGCATCATGCTGTGGATCGTCGCCCTCGCTCTCGTCTTCGGCGGAATCTGCGGCCTCATCCTGGGACTGCTGCTCTACGTGACCCGCAAGGGCGGAATCATGCAGCAGACGGCCGTCTTCTGGATCATCAACATCCTGGTCAACACGTTCCGCCCCGTGCCGTTCATCATCTTCATCGCGGCCATCCAGCCGTTGGCGCGGCAGGTGGTGGGCACCGGCATCGGCTCCGACGCCGTGGTGTTCGGCATCTCGATCGCGGCCAGCTTCTTCATCGCCCGCCTCGTGGAGCAGAACCTGATGGCCGTGGACCCCGGTGTGATCGAGGCGGCCCGCGCCATGGGTGCCAGTCCCTGGCGCATCGTCCGCACCGTGATCCTGCCGGAGGCCCTGGGCCCGCTCGTGCTGGGTTACACCTTCGCCATCGTCGCCCTGATCGACATGTCCGCCGTGGCCGGCATCATCGGCGGTGAGGGCCTGGGCAACTACGCCGTCTCCTACGGTTACCGCCAGTTCGACCCCGTGGTCACTTGGACCGCCCTGTTCATCATCGTGATCGTGGTCCAGGTCATCCAGGCCCTGGGCAACATCCTGGCGCGCAAGATCCTGCGGCGGTAGGCCTTTCCACCACCGCGAACAACGACGCCGGCCCGGTCACCCCAGGTGACCGGGCCGGCGTCGTTCTGTCCCGTGCCCCTCTGGAGGTGCGGAGATGCGCGGGACATGCCGCATCCACGGGAAACATGAAAGACCCACAACGGTTACGCGGAATCAACGCCCAGCAACAGCTCCGAAACATCCAGTGGCCAGTATTCAAGGCATGGATACAACGGTGGATACACGGCAGGGCTTCCCCGGCGCCGCGGCGTCAGGACGCAAGGTGACCGAACAGGAGCGGGTCTACCTCCAGTTGCGGGACGACCTGCTCGCCGGCGCGATCTCGCCGCTGGTCCGCATCACCGAGATGCGGGTGGCGGAGCGCTATAGCGTCTCCCGCACGCCGGCCCGTGACGCCCTGGCCCGGCTTCGCGCAGATCGGCTGCTGGCCTTCCGAGACGGCGCCCTGTACCGGTACATGCCGACCCGCAAGGAACTGTCCGACCTCTACGAGCTACGCGTCACGCTGGAACGTCAGGGGATCGTCCGCTGTACGGGCGGCGCGGACACCGTCCATGACACCGCGCTGATCGAGGATGAGCTCGCCTTGTGGCATGAGCGGAAATCCCAAGGCGTCACCCCGGACGCTGGATTCGTCACCGCCGACGAGCAATTCCACCTCACGCTGCTGCTGGCCTCCGGCAACACGGAAATGGTCGAGATCCTGAAGGGGGTCAACCAGCGGATCCGCTCGGTCAGGATGCACGACTACCTCACTCAGGACCGCATCAACAGCACCATCGACGAGCACCTCGAGATCGGCGAACTGGTCCTGACCGGCCGCCTCCTGGAGGCGCTGGAAGCCCTGGAGAGTCACATCGGCGAATCCCAGACGGTGTCCCTGGCGCGCGCCACGGACAGCTTCTCCCTGTAACCCGGGCCAGATGCCCCAGACCTGGCCATTCGACAACGAAGGATACTGATGCCCACCCTCTCCCCCACCGCTGCGGTCGCCCGTTCCTACGCGCGCATCGCCGCTGCCCACAGCAGTCACGTCTGGATCTCCCTGCAGGACGAATCCGCAGCTCTGAACGAGGCCTGGGGCGTGGAGCGCGAACTCGCAGCGGGCCGTGAGATGCCTCTGGCCGGATTGACCTTCGCCGTCAAGGACAACATCGACGTGGCCGGGCTCCGCACGACCGCGGCCCACCCGGGCTTCGACCGGCGAGCCGTGGTCAGCGCCTCGGTGGTGAGCCGCTTGCGAGCCGCCGGCGCGGTGTTCATCGGCAAGACCAATCTGGACCAGTTCGCCACCGGCCTGGTGGGCACCCGCAGTCCCTTCGGCCAACCCTCCAGTGCCCTCGCGCCGGAACGGGTGTCCGGCGGCTCCAGCTCCGGATCAGCCGTGGCCGTGGCAGAGGGACTCGTGGACTTCTCACTCGGCACTGACACGGCCGGCTCCGGACGCGTTCCCGCCGCCTTCAACGGCATCATCGGGCTGAAGCCGACGTACGGGCTGGTCGCCGCGGACGGCGTGGTCCCCGCGTGCCCGTCCTACGACTGCGTGTCCGTCTTCGCCCCGACCGTCGCGTTGTCCGCAGCCGTCCTCCGGATCGCGTCCGCTCCCTCGGAGCGCTACCCGCACAGTCGGGTGCTGCCGGACACGGCGCCCCTGTCCGCTCCCCGGGATCCCGTGGTGGCGATCCCCCAGGACCGGGATCTGACCAGCCTGCCCGAGGCCTTCCGGACTGCCTTCGCTGGTGCGATCGCACAGTTGGTGGGCCGTGGCGTCACCGTCCAGAAGATCGATTTCTCCCCCTTCGCTCAGGCCGGGCGGCTCCTCTATGAGGGCGGCCTGGTCGCAGAACGAGCCGCCAGCTTCGGACGGTTCCTGGCCGAACACCCGGAGGGGACGGACCCCCACGTGGGGCGCATCGCCGCCCACGCGGAAGAGATTCCCGGAGTCACAGTCATCCAGGACCAGCAGGTGCTGGCTGAACTCACCCGACGGGGGCGGGAGCTGTTGCAGGGCGTGGACGCACTGGTGGTCCCCACAGCGCCGGAGCACCCCCTGATGACGGATGTCCTCGCCGACGACGCCGGTCTCATCAACACAGGGCTGGGGACCTTCACCAACTTCGTCAATCTCATGGACATGGCCGCCATCGCTGTTCCCGTCACCCACACCACCGGGGACGGCGCCTTCGGGATCACGTTCGTCACCAGGGCATTCCACGACCAGGTGGGGATCGACCTCGCCGCGGACTTCCTCCGTGAGCCGCCGGCACTGTCCACCACCGCCGGAATCGACCTGGCCGTCTTCGGGGCGCACTTGCACGGCCAGCCCCTGAACCGTCAGCTCACGGACCTGGGCGGTCGCTACATCGACGACATCACCACGGCAACCAACCACCGGCTCTACCTGGCCGAAGGGTCCCCGCCGCGTCCCATCGTGGCCCCATCCGCCTCGGGCATCTCCGTGCCCGGCGAGCTGTGGCGCCTCCCCCTGACCTCTCTGGCGCGGTTGTTGACTGGCCTGCCGGCGCCGATGGGGCTGGGGCAGGTCTCCCTCTCGGACGGACGCACCGTCTGCGGATTCATCGGCCAGGTCCAGGGTGTGGAACGGGACATCACCTCGTTCGGCGGCTGGCGTGCCTATCTGGACGCTGCCGGTGAGGCCGCCCCCGCTCCCCTCCCGGTCCACGCCTAGCCCCTCCGTAGCGTTCCCCTCTATTCGCCCCTCTCCGTCCAACCCCCTCCAAGGAGCTGCACCCACCATGCCGAACACCCGCCTCACCCGTACCCTGTCCCTCGCCGCCGTCAGTGGTCTGGTAGCCGCCTCGATGGTTGCCTGCGCACCCGCAGAGGGAGCCGGGGACACCATCACCGTGGGCACCCTCCGAGCGCAACCACACCTGTACACCCCGTACTTCTACGATCAGTTCGCACCGGAGGGCAAGAGCTTCGAGATCGTCCTGTTCGACTCCTCCTCGGACATCAAGAACGCCGTGGTCTCCGGATCCGTTGATCTGGGCGTCACCGGCGCACCGTCTGTTCTCGCCGGATTGGCTGATGGTCAGGACGTCAAGATCATCGCCTCCTCGGCCGACGGCGGCTCCCGCATCGTCGGGGCGCCGGACATCACGGATCCGCAGGACCTGGCCGGCAAGACCATCGGTTACCCCATGGGTGCCTCACAGGAGATCCTGCTCAAGCTCACGCTCGAGAACCTGGGGATTGACCCGGACAACGACGTCACCCTGGTGAACCTTCCGTTCTCCGAAATGGCGAATGCCTATACCTCGGGTCAGATCGATGCCATGTCCTCAGCCGAGATCGGCCCATCGGTGGCCATGGACGCCGGAGCTGTTGACATCGTGTCTCCCTATGACACCCCGGTGGGAGAGGTCAACATCGTCCTGGCCGCCACCGGCGAGTTCGTGGCCGAGGAGCCGGACCTCGCCCAGGAGGTCGTGGACACCCACATCCAGGCCTCCGAGTACATGGCGGAGAACCCCGAGGAATGGTCAGCGGGCCTCGTGGAGGACTTCGGCATGGATGCCGCCGTGGCCGATCTCGCGATTCAGAACGTCACGCCCCGGTGGGAACTCGATGACGACTATCAGGCGCAGGTCGCCGCCCTGGCCGAACAGATGCTGGCCTTCGGGCAGATCAGCGAGGGCGTCGATACCTCGGCCGCCCTCGACCCCACCTTCGTTGATGCCTCCACCGTCAACGACTAAAACGAGCACTGATCAAAGGAGGACCCATGACCACTCCAGTCCCGACGACCTCCGCGCGTACCGCCGGTGATGTCACCTCAGCCCCTGCCACCGCCCCGCCCCCTGGGGGCACCTCCACGAGAGGAGCAGCCTCCAGGCAGCCATCCACGGCCAGCCGATCCGGCACGGGCCGCGCCTGGCTACTGGCCATCCCCGTCCCCATCGTCCTCCTGATCCTGTGGACCCTGGGCGTCCAGGGCGAGTGGATCCTTCCCTTCGGCATCAAGATGGCCTTTCTGCCCACGCCCATGGACGTCGGCGCACGGCTGTGGGACTTCGCCTTCGGCGGGGTCATGAATGACGCCTTCAGCGGCACCCTGTGGGCCCACCTATGGGCGTCTACCCTGCGCGTCCTGCAGGGCTTCGGCCTCGCCACCGCCCTCGCTGTTCCCCTCGGTGTGGTGATGGGCCGGTCCAAGACCGTCTTCCGGATGCTGGAACCGACCATCAACCTCATCCGGCCGATCCCGGTCACCGCGTGGGCTCCTCTCACCTTGCTGATCATCGGGTTCGGGGATCGGTCCACGGTGTTCCTGGTCTTCCTCGCGGCGTTCTTCCCGCTGTTGCTGAACACCATCACCGGGGTCCAGCAGGTGCCGGAACGGTTGCTGGAGGCGTCCTCCATGCTGGGTACCCCCACCAGCCAGGCCCTCTACAAGGTGGTCCTGCCGGCCGCCATCCCCAGCATCGTCAGCGGCATGAGGGTGGCGCTGGGTCTGGCATGGGTCATCCTCGTGGTCGGAGAGACCGTCGGTATCACCACCGGACTGGGCGCTGCCATCACCCAGGCCCAGGAGCAGTCCCGCACGGACCTGATCATCGCCGGGATGATCGTCATCGGCCTGGCCGGCTTCGCAGCCGATCGCCTGCTGACCCTGGCCGTCCGCCTCGTGGTCGGCCGCCGCCCCCTCGCCACGTAGAACCAGGAGAAATCACATGAGCATGACACCTCTGGGCACCGCCGTCGACGGCACGGTGGTCCTCACCCATCTCGGCAAGCACTTCCCCGGCGCTCCCCTGCCGGCCGTGGCAGACGTCAACCTGGACATCCACAGCGGCGAGTTCGTGTGCATCGTTGGAGCCAGCGGCTGCGGGAAGTCGACGGTCCTGCGCATGGTGGCCGGCTTCGAGCAGCCCACGGACGGCACCGCACAGGTCTCCGGACGGGACGTCAACGGCCCCGGCCCAGACCGTGGTGTGGTCTTCCAGGACTACGGCCTGTTCCCCTGGCTCACGGTGACGGAGAACATCGCCTACGGTCCGAGGCAGGCCCGGTTGGCCAAGGCCGACGTGCAGGACCGCACCTCCAGGGCCCTGGAGTCCGTGGGGTTGACCCGGGTCGCGAAGTCCTTTCCACACCAGCTCTCGGGCGGCATGCAGCAGCGCGTGGCCATCGCCCGGGTCCTCGCCAATCGACCGGCCGTGATGCTGATGGACGAACCGTTCGGCGCACTCGATGCCCTGACGAGAAGCGGGATGCAACAGGAACTGCGACGAACCCACCACGAGGCCGGCGTGACGATCCTGTTCGTCACCCACAGCATCGAGGAGGCCGTCTTCCTGGCGGATCGAGTCGTCGTCATGGCGGGGGGATCGTCCCACGGCAATTCCGGCCACGTCCGTGAGGTCGTCCCGATCACCCTGGGTCAGGACCGTGATCCCGCCTCCGGCGAGTTCAACGAGATCAAGCGGTACATCAACGGGCTGGTCCACGCGGGGAACGAGGTCCCTGCGTAGGCTTTCCCTGGCCCCTGAAGCTGACACATGTCAACCTCTTCCCCGCCCGGCTTGCGATAACTCTTCTGATCAAGGCGCGGTAGCGCCCTCAGTCCGCTCGGGACTTTTTTACAGGTGTAAACTTTGCTCTGGACTGTAGGGCAAGGGAGACATTGATGAGCGATCGAGTGCAGGATGGACGGTCACTGGCACCGCTGGTGGACGCGGTCACGGCGCTGCTGGACGAGGGCGTGGACCCCCACCGCCTGAGCGTCACGGACGTGGTGCAGCGCGCTCGGGTCAGCAGGCCCACCTTCTACAAGTACTTCAAGGACATCCCCTCGCTGGTGAGGGAGGTCGCTCTGCAGAGGATGGAAGCCACGTTCAGCCGTGTCCCGCAGGCGGCGCTCGGCGAATCCTGGACAGCCTTCGCCCGCGGCACGTTCATGACCCTGCTGACAGATCTGGCAGAACACCGCCGCTTCTACCTCGCCGTGCTGGCGATCAGTCCGGCGATCGTCATGACCGACTTCATCACCTACCTGTCCCGCCGCCTGCTCACCTCCTCTCCCCTGGGCCCGGTCATCCACCGCAGGAAGGGACCGGACACTCCCCGGCAGCGGGCCGACTTCCTGGCCGCGGGGACCGTGTGGCTGGTCCAGCAGTGGTTGGCCGCCTCCACCGAACCACTGGACGACGTCGAGGAGATGGTGGACCGCCTCTCCTCCCTCCTCCTGTCCAGCTCCGGTGCCACGGAACAGGAGATCGCCGCGGTCCGCTCGGCATCGCCGGCTTCCACCCCCATCCCCACACACCCGCACACGACGCCGGCCGGCACCTCCCCGGAAGGGATCGCCTGATGGCGCCGCCACGGAACCGCAAGCCCACCTTCCGGCTGCGGAACAGCGCCGGGCCGTGGGCAGCCGCCGGCGCCCCCGACACTTCGGCCGACGGGCCCCCACCCCAGCCCACGAAGGCCGGGGCGTCTGCGCTCCAGAAGTACGGCGCCGTGGCCTGGTTCGGCGTGATCCTGCTGGCCCTGGCCATCATCCCGTCCCTGTACTCGGGGCTGCTCACCGGTTCCAACATGGACCCGACGGGTCGCCTCGATGCGGTGCCGGCCGCCGTCGTGAACCTGGACGAGCCGACCGCATCCCAGGGCGAGACGATCCACTTAGGTGAGGACCTGGCCGAGGAGCTGGTGCACCCGGATGAGGACACGGACAACCTGGACTGGCAGCCGATGGACGACGCCGAGGCCCAGTCGGCCCTGGAGAACGGAGATGTGCTGGCCGTGCTGACCATCCCGGAACGGTTCTCCACGCACGCGGCCGGGCTGTCCACGGGCGAGGCGGCGGACGCGGAGCAGTCCACCCTGCGCATGCAGACCAATGACGGCGCGAACATCATCATGGGCACCATCGCGAAGACCATCGGTGAGACCGCGTCCAGCACGGTCGCCGAGGGCATCGG
Organism: Citricoccus muralis; assembly: GCF_003386075.1. Taxonomy (GTDB): domain Bacteria; phylum Actinomycetota; class Actinomycetes; order Actinomycetales; family Micrococcaceae; genus Citricoccus; species Citricoccus muralis. The sequence goes on along the minus strand of NZ_QREH01000001.1, from coordinate 2,976,772 downwards.
CGAGGAGTACGTGAAGAACGTGCTGTTGGGTTTCACCGAGGTGCATGACGGCATGCAGGAGGCCGCCGACGGCGCCGGGCAGGTGGCCGAGGGTGCGCAGGATGCCGCGAGCGGCGCCGGTGACCTGGTGGTCGGGATCGACCAGCTGGCGGACGGCTCCGTCACCGTGGACACCGGTGCCCAGCAGCTGGCCGAGGGAGCAGCCTCCGCCGACGCCGGCAGCCAGGAACTCGCCCACGGCGCCACGTCAGTGAACGACGGCGCGCAACAGCTCAGTTCGGGGCTGGGCCAGATGCGGTCCCAGACCGAGTCCCTGCCCAGCCAGACCCAGACCCTGGCGGACGGGGCCGGGAAGGTGGCGGCCGGCGTCGGACAATTGGACCAGGGGGTCACCGCCCTCGAGGACACCGCGGGCACCCTCTCAGGCGGAGCCGGGCAGTTCACGGCGGGAGTGGACGAGGCCGTGGCCGGTGCGCAGCAGCTGCGGGACAGCGCGGGCGCGGTGGTGACCGGCGTGCAGCAGGTCCAGGGTGATGCGGGCACGTTGGAGGAGAGGATCGCCAACCTGCAGGCCGCCTACGGTGCGATGACCGACGAGCAGCGCCAGGCTGCCCTCGCCGAGCTGGCGGACGGTGCGGGGCAGGTGACGGCCGGCGCCGAGCAGGCCGCGGCAGGGGCGTCCACGGTGAACGAGGGGCTCGGCGGGATGATCGGGGATTCCTCCTCCGGCTCGGGGCTGGCCGGTCTGCAGGCCCACGTGGACCAGCTCGGCTCCGCAGCGTCCACGGCCGCCGCCACGGTCTCCGAGGTGGCGGACAACATCCACGCCCTCTCGGACGGCGCCGACCAGGTGGCTGCGGGGGCCCAGACCCTGGCGGACAGCTCCGGCACGCTGAGGGACGGGATCTCCACGGCGGCCACCGGCGCGCAGACCTTGGGCGATGGCACCTCGCAGCTGAGCGACGGCGCCGGCCAGCTGGCCGCCCGGATGCCGGCGCTGGCCTCCGGTGCGCAAGAGCTGGCCGCGGGCAGTTCCGAGCTGTCCTCCGGACTGGCCACTGCCGATGACGGTTCGCGCGAGCTTGTCTCCGGGCTGGGGGACCTGTCCGATGGCTCCGGCCAGCTGTTCACCTCCCTGCGGGACGGGACGGCGGACGTGCCGAGCTACACGGACCAGGACGCCTCGAGCATCGGCTCCGTGGCCGCCCTGCCGGTGAGCGCGGACATGGAACGCACCAACGAGGTCCCCTCCTACGGCTACGGCCTGGCCCCGTACTTCATGGCCCTGGCCCTGTGGGTGGGCGCGCTGGGGTACTTCCTGATGCGCCCGGCCGTCCGCGAGACCATGATCGCCGAGCGCAAGCCGCTGTGGCGCGTGCTGCTGCGCTCGGCCGCGCTGCCCGCGCTGATGGGCGTGGTGCAGTCCCTGGTGATGGTCTCGGTGCTGGTCTTCGGCCTGGACCTGACGCCGGTGAACCCCTGGGGGCTGGCGGGCTTCGCCGTGCTGACCTCGGTGACCTTCATGGCCGTCAACCAGGCGCTGATCGCCTTGCTGGGCCCGCCCGGGCGCTTCTTCGCCCTGATGCTGATCGTGCTGCAGCTCTCGGCCGCCGGCGGCACCTATCCCGTCCAGACCGCGCCCGCGTTCTTCCAGGCGATCCACCCCTGGCTGCCGATGACCTACGCCGTGGAGTCCTTCCGTTCCCTCATTGCCGGTGGATCCATCGGTGTGGACCACGGGATCACGGTGATGCTGATCTGGATGGGCGTCGCGGTGGCGATGCTGGTGGTGGCCGTGGCGCTCCAGGGCATCAAGGCACGCCAGGCCACCTCCGGCACGGACCGGCCCGAGGTGCGGACTGCGGTGGCCACGGCGTAGCCCGCTCTCAGCGGTGCCCCGCCAGGGCCGCCGTGGAGAGCGCGGGCAGCCCCAGGTGCCCGCGCAGGGTGGTGGACTCGTACTCGTTGCGGAAGACCCCCCGCTTGCGCAGCTCCGGCACCACGTGGTCCACGAAGATCTCCGCCCCGGAGGGGAAGGTGTCCGGCATGATGTTGAAACCGTCCCCGGCCCCGGCCCGGAACCACTCCGTGAGCGTGGCCGCGATCTGCTCCGGTGTGCCGATGGCGAGCCGGTGACCACTGCGGATCCGCTGGGTGAGCTGCCGGGGTGTCAGGTTCTCCCGGCGGGCGAGGTTGAGCTGCGCCTCGAGGAAGCCGTGGCTGGTCCTCACCGAGTCACTGGGTTTCGGGAACTTCTCCCAGGGCAGGGGCCGGTCCAGGTCGACCTCCCGGGCGTCGATGCCGAGGCGCGCCGCGATCTGTTCCAGTTCCTGGTCGAGGGACAGGTACGAGTCGAGCTCGTCCGCCTTGCGGTGAGCCTCCTCCTCGGTGGAGCCGATCACGGTGGAGAGACCCGGCATGATCCTCAGGGCCTCGGGGTCGCGCCCGAAGGCCGCGGCGCGCCGCTTCATGTCCCGGGCGAAGGCGATCCCGTCCTCGAGGGTCGTCTGGGTGGTGAAGATGGCGTCGGCGTGCTTCGCACCGAGATTCCGGCCGCCCTCGGACGCGCCGGCCTGGACGATCACCGGCCGGCCCTGTGGCGTGTGCGGGAGCGTTCCGGCCCCCTCCACGGAGAAGAACTCCCCCCGGTGCCCCACCGGGTGCACCAGGTCCTGGGTGCCGTCCCCCCGTTCCACGGCTTCCGGATCCCAGCTCCCCCAGAGCCGGGTCACCACCTCGACGAACTCGTCGGCGCGGCGGTAGCGATCGGAGTGGAACGCGGCCCCGTCCTGGCCGAAGTTCCGGGCGGCGGCATCGCCGGCGGTGGTGACGGCGTTCCAGGCCGCCCGGCCGCCGCTGATGTGGTCCAGGGACGAGATCCTGCGGGCCAGGTTGTAGGGGTGGTTGTAGGACGTGGAGGCGGTGGCGATCACCCCGATCCGCTCAGTCGCCGCGGCCACCGCCGTCAGCAGGACAATGGGGTCCAGCTTCCCCGTGGGTTGGGCGGGGTCCCCCTGGAAGGCGGGGCCGTCGGCCAGGAAGACCGCATCGAGGGCGCCTCGCTCGGAGATCTTGGCGATGGTGGTGAAGTACTCGACATCCGTGGTGGCGGAGGCGGGCACCTCCCCGAACTGGCGGGCGGCCGCGTGACCGCCCAGCCCCAGGACGTTCATGCCGATACTCATCTGTTGTGGACGGTGGGTCATCGGGCATCCTCTCGGGTGGGGTGGGGCACGGCGTCGATCAGCGCGCGCGTGTAGGACTGTGTTGACTCCTCGAAGACCTGGCGGACCGGACCGGACTCCACGAGCGCACCGCGCTCGAGCACCGTGACCGTGTCGGCCACCTGCCGGATCAGGCTCAGGTCGTGGGAGATCAACAGGAACGTCAGGCCGTACTGCTCTCGGAGGTCGAAGAGCAGGTCCACGATCTGCGCCTGGACGGTGACGTCCAGCGCGGAGGTCGGCTCGTCCAGCACGAGGACCGAGGGCGAGAGGACGAGGGCCCGGGAGATGGCCACCCGCTGGCGTTGGCCGCCGGACAGCTGGCTGGCCTTGCGCCGCCAGAGCTCGCGACCGATGCCCACCCGCTCGAGCATTCTCCGGGCCTCCTCCAGCGCCGACCGGCGATCGAGGCCGCGGATCCGCAGGGGCTCGGCCACCAGCCCCTCCACGGGGATACGGGGGTTCAGGGCGGAGAGCGGGTTCTGGTAGACGAGTTGCAGCCGTTCCGGGGAGGCGTTCACCACCGGAGGCGTCCTCTCCAGCTGCTCGCCGAACACCTCGACCGTCCCCTGGTCGAACCCGGTCAGGCCGGCGACGATGCGAGCGATCGTGGTCTTGCCCGATCCTGACTCGCCGACCAGTGCGTGGATCTCCCCCGCCGCCACTTCGAAGCCGACGCTGTCCACGGCCCGGACGCCGGGCACGAAGGACCTGGACAGGCCGCAGACGCTGATCGCCCGCGCCGCGGGATCACGGCGGGCGGCGGACTCCTGCAGCCGCAGGGCGTACTTGTCCGGGTTGAGGGCAGGGACGTCGGAGAACAGCTGGCGGGTGTACTCGGAGACAGGACGGTGCAGGACCTCATCCACCCGGCCCTGCTCAACAACGCGTCCGTGCCGGAGCACCACCACGCTGTCCGCCCGCTCCGCCGCCAGAGACAGGTCATGGGTCACGAGGATCAGTGTCAGTGAGAACTCGCGCTGCAGGGAGGTGAGCAGGTCCAGGATTCTCTTCTGCACCGTGACGTCCAGCGCGGAGGTCGGCTCGTCTGCAATCAGGACCTGGGGCCGGCCTGCGAGGGCGCTGGCGATCAGCACCCGCTGGAGCTGACCGCCGGACAGCTCGTGCGGATAGGACCGGTAGCGGTGCGCGGCGTCGAGGATGCCCACGTGCTCCAGCAGTTCCAGGGCCGCGTCGGCGGCCTCGGCGGAGCCCACGCCGCGGGCCTGTGCCACGGACTCCGCGATCTGTTGGCCCACGGACATCAGGGGGTCCAGGGAACCCAGGGGATCCTGGGGGACGTAGCCGAGAACGGTACCCCGCAGCGGCCGCCACTGCCGATCCGTCAGGGAGGTCACCTCCCGGCCGTTCAGTGTCAGCTGCCCGGCCTCGATCCTGCCGTTGTCCGGCAGCAACCCCGCCAGCGCGGAGACCACGGAGCTCTTGCCGGAGCCGGACTCGCCCACCAGGGCGACGGTCTCTCCGCGGGGGACCGCGAAGGACACGTCCTCCACGCCGGTGGTGCGTCCCTGGCGCGAGACGTACGTCAGATGCAGGCCGCTGACCTCGGCGGCGATCGGCCCCGAGGCCGCCGCTTCGTCAAGCCCCTCCACTGGGGAACTGGGCCAGGTGGTGGTGAGCGTCATCAGGAGAATTCCTTTCTGAGCCGCGCCGCGAGGCGCTGCAGGTGGGACAGCGAGAGGACGGTCAGGACGATGGCGAGCCCGGGACCGATCAGCAGCCAGGGGGCGGACATCACGTACTGCCTCCCCTCGGAGACGAGCAGGCCCCACTCCGGTTGCGGCGGCACCGCTCCGAAGCCGAGGAAGCTCAGGGCGGAGATCCAGATGATGGCCCCGCCGAATTGCAGCGGGATCAGCGTGAGGACGGGCCCCAGGGAGTTCGGCAGGATGTGATGGATGAGCGTGCGGAGCCGGCCCGAGCCCTGGTGCTGCGCGGCCTCGACGAACGCCGAGTTCCGGATCCGCAGGACCTCCGAGCGGGCGATGCGGGCGAAGTTCGCGATCGAGGAGATTCCCACGGCGATGGCCGCGTTGATCGCCCCGAAGCCGAGCGCCACGATGATCACCATGGACAGCAGCAGTCCCGGAACGGACAGCAACACGTCCACGATCCGGCTCACCAGGGCGTCCACCCAGCCACCGAGGTACCCGGAGACCAGACCGAGGACGATCCCCCCGGCCAGTCCCACGGAGACGGCCACGGCCGACGCCGAGAACGTGGTGGTGGTCCCGAAGATCAGCCGGGAGGCCAGGTCCCGGCCGAGGTAGTCGGTGCCGAGCGGATGGGCTGTCCCCGGCGCCTCGAGGATCTGGCCCGCCCCAGCGTCCAGGGGATCGTAGGCGGTCAGCAGCGCGGGCGCGGCGACGGCGAGCAGCAGCGCCAGGACGAAGAGCCCGGCGAGCCAATCGAGAGTCCGCAGGCTGCGCAGCACCGCCCGGACCCGCCGTCGACCGGACGGTCCTGGGACCAGTCGGGAGTCACCGTCCGGTCTCGGGGCTCCACCGTCCTGCGGAGCGAGGACTGCGGGGGTCGGCAGGGTGCTGGTCATGATGGTCCTTTCCGGACACGGAGCCGCCGCCCGCGCGCCGGATGCTGGGCCACCCGGGACTCCGTGATCACGATGCGGGGGTCGATCAAGGGGTAGATGAGGTCAGCGATCAGGTTGACCACCGAGTACAACGCGGCCACGAACAGCACCACGGCCAGGACCACGGGTGAGTCCTGCGAGCGCACGGCCTGTTCCGTCACCAGGCCGAGCCCCGCCCGGTTGAAGACGGACTCCACGATCACCGAGCCGGCGATCAGGTCCGCGATCGTGAGGGCGAGCAGGGTCAGCGCGGGAATGGAGCCGTTGCGCAGCAGGTGCCGGCCAATGATCCGCGAGCGCGATAGGCCCTTGGCCTTGAGCACCTTGACGAAAGGCTGGTCGTTCGCCTCGCCGAGACCCTGGATCAGCACCTGCGTGACGGAGGGGCTCACCGCGATACCGAGGGTCAACGCCGGCAGGATCACCCCTGCGGGGCCGTCGGTGTCCAGGGCGGAGATCCAGCCGAGCTGGTAGGAGAAGACCTGCAGCAGGAAGAGTCCCACCAGGAAGCTGGGGGTGGAGAGCGCCAGTGAGGGATAGACCGTGAGGACGGCCCGCACGGCCGCGGAGCGGCTGAACACGGCGAACACGGCCACCAGCGCGGCGATGAGAACGGCAATTCCGAAGGCCACGAGGGCCAGCAGCAGGGTTGAACCGATGCCCTGGGCGAAGAGCTCGCCCACGGCCCGGCCGGTGCCCAGCGAATAACCGAGGTCCCCCTGGAAGAGCCGTCCGAGGGTGATGAAGAACTGCTCTACGGCGGACTGGTCCAGGTTGTAGTACTCGATGATGACCTGGGCCTGTTCCGGTGGAACCGGGTTCTGCGGGTTCTCCAGGCGGTTGCGGACCGGGTCCCCCGGCAGCGCGAAGAGCACCCAGTAGGTCAGCAGGTAGACCAGGGCCACCACCAGCAGTGCGTGCCCCGCTCGCCCGGCCACATACCGCCTCATTCCCTGCCCGACGCGCGGTCGCCCCGGTCGCTGCGGTGAGGCGGCGGTTCCAGGCGTCCTGGCATCATTCCCCGGGGAGACGGTGCTTTCCCGCGCGGCCTGGTGCGTCCGGACCCCGGCCGTCACTTCTCCTCCGTCCAGGCGCCGTAGAACAGCGGGCGGGCCTCGGCGCTGAAACCGAAGTCGTGGACGGTGGGCTGCACCGCGAAGATCTGGGAGTCCTTGATCAATGGCACGGTGTAGGCCTCGTCGATCACGTGGTCTTGGAGCTCTCCAAGGATCTCCTCGCGCGCGGCGGCGTCGGTCTCCGTGGCCTGGGCCTCGAAGAGCTCCTCCAGTGCCGGGTCTCCGGAGGGCAGCGCGAATCCGTTGGTCCCCTCCGGGTCCCAGGAGGTCCTCAGGGTCGCCCACGGTGCCGGGTAGGGCCACCCGGAGCGGGTGGCCGCCACGTCCTCCGCGGCGTAGGCGGCCGAGACCTGCGAGTAGTCCGCGTCCCGCAGTTCGAGATTGATGCCCAGTTCCTTCAGTTGGGCCTGCACCAACTGGTAGAGCGGCCGGGCGGTGCTGTCATAGACGTCGATCACCGTCACCAGATGCAGCTGCTGGCCGTCCTTGAGCCGGTACCCCTCGGCGTCACGCTCGGTATAGCCGGCCTCATCCAGCAGGGCATTGGCGTGGTCCGGATCGTACTGAAGTTTCTCGCTCTGGTCCTTGAACCCGAAGGCGTCCTGGGTGACGATGCTCTGGGCCACGTCCCAGTTCTCCGTGTAGAGGTCCTCGACGATGCGCTCGCGGTCGATCCCGTTCTGGATCGCCTGCCGCACCCGGACGTCCTGCAGGGCGGGGATCTGCTGCTTGAGGACCCACTGGTTGGTGGCCCCGAGTCCCTGCGCGGAGATGATCTGGGCCCCCTGCTCCGCGAGCTGGGTCTCGTCACTGGGCTGGATGTAGCGGATGGCGTCCGCCTGCCCCGAGCGGAACGTGCCGATCCGCACGGTGTCATCCGTGACGGCGCGGACCACCACCTTGTCCAGGTAGGCCTCGCCTTCGTGGCCGACGCCCTCGGGCGCCCAGTCATAGCCCTCGCGCTGGGCGAAGACGATCTCCTCGCCGTACGTCTCGCTCTCCACCACGAAGGGGCCGCTGCCGATGAGTCCCGTGATCTGCTGCTGCTCCTCCAGCGAGGCCTCGATGGTGGCATCAGCGACCAGGGAGGCGGACCAGCCCGAGAGGACGTCGAGGAACTCTGCGTACGGGTGCTCCAGGACCACCGTCACGGTGTCCCCCTCGGCCGTCACTGATTCGACCGCCGGGAACTGGTTGTTCGCTTGAATGCCCTTGGCCTCGTCCCCTTCCGCCTGCCACTGGAGGTTGCGCTGCACGCTCGCCGCGTCCAGCGGCGTCCCGTCCGAGTAGGTCACGCCGGGACGGATGGTGAACTCGTAGGTCAGGCCGTCCTCGGAAACCTCCCAGGACTCGGCGATGTAGGGGGCCAGCTCCCCGGTCTCCGGGTCCTTCCAGATGAGCCGGTCGGTGACGTTCTCCACATAGGCGCTGTCCTGCCAGGTCCCGGCGCCCTGCAGCTGGGTGGACCGGGACGCCTCGGCGTCGAGGTAGGTCAGGGTTCCTCCCTGCTTCTCCACAGGCCCGGTGGAGGCCGTCTGGCCGGCCGGGCTGCAGGCGGCCAAGGTCAGGGCCAGGGGTGTCACGGCCAGCCACAGCGCGGTCCGGCGAGTTCTTCTGGCGGGATGGTTCTGGATGGTCATGACTGGTTCTCCCCGGTGATGGTGGGTTTGCGTGCTTCGATGAGGTGCCGTGTCGAATGGGTGATGAACGGCCCGTGCGTCTGGATGCGGTCATGCAGGTCCCGGAGCCGGCCGCGGTATCCCGCCACGGTGAATCCGGGCACCCACCAGATGACCTTGCGCAGGAGGTAGACCACGGCGGCCACGTCATGGATCTCGATCCGCAATCTCGCTGACTCGAGGTTGACGATGTTCAGTCCCGCGGCCCGTGCGGCAGCAGTCTCCTCGTCGGGGTGCCGCGCCTGGCGGGCTGCGGCCAGGGGGCCGAGGAAGAACTCGATGAGTTCGAACGCGCTGGCCGGGCCCACGTGCTGCGCGAGGTAGGTGCCCTCCGGCGTCAGGACCCGGGCGATCTCGTCCCACCAGATGGTCGCGGGGTGCCGGCTGGAGACCAGGTCGAAGGCGGCGTCGGCGAAGGGCAACGGCGGTTCGTCCGGGTCTGCCACCACCACCACGCCACGGGGGTGGAGCCGTGCGGTGGCCCGCGCGAGGTTCGGCGCCCACGACTCCGTGGCCACGGCGGTCGGCGGGAACGCCTCAGCTTGTGCCAGGACCTCCCCACCACCGGTTTGGATGTCCAGGGAGGCGGAGGCGTCCCGGAGCCGGCGGGAGAGCTGGCCGGCGTAGCCCCACGGCGGGCGTTCCTCGGTGGCCCGGCCCTGCAGCCAGGAGAAGTCCCACCCGGTCACGTCGGCGGAGGCGCCCGCCTCGAGGAGGTCCTCAAAGGTGTCAGTCATCATCCGTGTCCTCCTGGCCAGCCTGCCCGCCCGGGCCCGTCGCCGGACCCTGACCACCCCAGAGAGCGAACTCGCCGGTGAGCAGGTACTCGCCGACCGCCCGCGCCCGGTACTTTGCCGGATTGTGGCTGGCAATGGTGCGGGCATTGCGCCAGTGCCGGTCCAAGCCACGGACGGTGCTCGTGGCCGAGGCCCCGCCGACCTCGAAGATCTCGGTGGTGACCCGCTGCACCAGCTCGAGCACCACCAGTTGCGCCTGGAACACGTCTCGAGCCAGACGCTGGGATTCCTCGGCCAGATCCCCTGGTCGGTCACCTTCCAGGGCACCGTCAGCGGCTTTCCGCGCATAGGCGTCCAGCGCTGCGGACTGACCCAGCACGACCAATCGGGCCGCATGGGCCTTGGCCGCCACCTCGCCGACCACGGTCTGGACCACGTCCTGATCCCGGGGCGCCAGCTCACCCCGGTGGGCAAACGTCCGGCGGCGAGGGCGGACGTAGTCCACCGCATCCTCCACCGCCGACTGGGCCACGCCCGCGGCCACCAGGAGCAGGATCATCTGGAAGAGCCCGACCACGAACCCGGAATGCGGATCATCCGCGTCGAAGGCCCGGACATCCCGGGGGTCCACGGGCACCTCGGAGAGGGTGAGGCCCCCGCTGGCGGTCAGCTGCTGACCGAAGCCGTCCCAGTCGTCCGCCACCCGCACCCCGTGGTGGGAGGCGTCCACCAGCACCGAATGCCTGTTGTCTCCGTGGACGGCGGAGAGGGAGATCCAGTCCGCGTAGATGCTGCCGGTGGTGTAGTACTTCGTCCCCGTGACGGTCCACTGACCGCCGCGCTGCTCCAGCCGGGTGGTGATCTCCGACAGCTCCTGACGCTCCGATGCGGCATTGCCGATCAGCGCCCCCGCTCCGATCCGGCGCAGCCACTGATCGCGGTGATCCCCGGGGGGTCTCAGCAACAGCCGCTCCAGGAACGCGATGTGCCCGCGGAAGAGGTGGGCCACGTTCGAATCGGCCGCGGCCAGGTCCACCAACAGTGCGGAGAATTCGCTCAGCCCCACGCCCCGGCCCCCGAACTCCGGTGGAACCCGCAGGGCGGTGAAGCCACTGACCTTGAGCTCCTCCACCACCAGGAACGGCAGATCCCGAGACCGCTCACGCTCCACAGCACCTTCACGGATGCGGGAGAAGAGCGGTGCGAACTCCGCCCGGAGCGCTTCGGTACTCGTGCGCGCCGGGGTCGGTGAAACAGTGATCATGGCTGCCCTCTCGGATTGCCGCGCCGGGCAGCGATCATCCAGGGATGTCTTCAGCCGGCTGCACTTGCCGGTCACCGCTGCGGGCCGGCCGAATCATCACCTGGTGCACCCCACTACAGCGAGAGGGTTGCAGTCCGGCCAGCCAGGGCTTCGCACCGGAACTCGTGATTCTGGGAACGAGGCTACGAACTCACGGTCCTGTCCGCATTACCTGATTAATCTGACGACTTCTACGCTCCGGTGTGCGCGAAGACCGCCGAGACCACGCCATAGGCCGTCATGGGAGGTCATCTCCTCATGACCTGGCCTGCCGACTCGTCCGGACCGATCAGGCTGAGCCCTCAGGCCTCGGCCTCCTGGCGCGAGGCCCGCGCCAGCCGTTCGACGAGCTCGTCTGGGATCGGCGTGCGCGGCGAGAAGGTCATGCCGGTCTTGGTCGCCTTGAGGCCGGCGGCCGCGATGTCGTCGGCATGTGCGGAGAGGGCGCCCGGCAGGAGATACAGCCCGCACTGCTTGCTGAACGCCGCATAGCTCGCGACGACCGTGCCACCGATGCTGAACCCCGGCATGTTGTAGGCCACCATCTCCTCCGCGTCCGGCAGGGTGCGGGCCAGGATTGAGCGCAACCGTTGCAGCTCAGGCCGGAAGGGCTCGGCTGCCGCTGCGATGTAGGCGTCGTGGTCGGTGATCGTCGTCATGCGTGTGCCTCGCTTCCGATTCTCCTGGCTTCCACGATTCTCGTTCCCGGGATCCCGAGCCGTCCATGGTCCTTTGGCCGAAGGCTCATCCGGGCCACACCTGATTGGCCGCTCCGGGTCGGTCCCCCTGCGCCGAACCCTGCCCGGCGATAATGATCGCATGCCTTCCGCCGACGAGCTCTTGGGTGCACGCGCCGCCACCGCCCTGACCCGTTCCATTCAGCAGGTCGTGCCGGGGACGGACCTGCATTCGTTGCCCCGAGCCGTGGAGTCGCTCGACGGCCTCGCCCTCCGCGAGCGCGCGGACCTACTACGGGAGGCCCTTCTGGCCGACCTCCCGGGCGACTACCGCTCTCTCGCCCACGTCATCCGTCAGGCGCGGGACAGCAGCCCGGATTTCTCCGGCTGGCTCATCTGGCCGGTCACCGGTGCGGTCGCCGCCCGGGCCGTCCAGGAGAACACCGCAGCAGCGTTCACGGATGCAATGTCCCTTCTGGCAGAACTCACGGGCCGGCTCACCTCCGAGTTCTCCCTCCGCACCCTCCTGCGTCACGACCTGGACCGCGGACTGGCGATCATCGCCGGGTGGACGGATTCCGCGGACGAGCACATCAGACGCCTGGCCAGCGAGGGCACCCGCCCCTACCTCCCCTGGGCCGTGCGCATCCCGGCCATCACCGCCCATCCCGGCGTGACCGTGCCCCTCCTCGAGGCTCTGTACCGGGATCCCAGTGAGTACGTCCGGCGTTCGGTGGCCAACCACCTCAACGACCTCAGCCGGGATGCCCCGGACATCGTTGTCTCGACGGCCCAGCGATGGCTGGCGGACCCTGGGCCGCAGACGCCTGCGCTCGTACGCCACGGTCTGCGGACCCTCCTGAAGAGCGGCCACCCGGGGGCACTGGACCTGCTCGGATTCGGGCCCGTGTCCGTCGACATTGACGGGCCGCATCTCACCGAGGCCCGGGTGCCGTGGGGAGGAGAGGTCCGCTTCACCGCGGTGTTGCGCAACGTCGGTCCGGAGCCCGCTCGTCTCGCCATCGACTACGTGATCCACCATCGCAAGGCCAACAGCACTCTCAGCACCAAGGTTTTCAAGCTCACAACCCGTGACCTCCAGCCCGGAGAGGAGATGGCCGTGAACCGGGCGCACTCCTTCCGGGCGATCACCACCCGCCACTACTACCCCGGTGGCCACGCGGTGGCCCTTCAGGTCAACGGGATTTCCACCCGTCCGGTCCCGTTCGAATTGTTGACCGCGGACAGCGTGCCCGACGTTCCCTGATGCTCCGGAAGGCCAGGTGGACCCTGGCACCTGTCTCGGAGCGTTTATCCGGGTGCCGCCGCTCACTATCATGGGAGCATGCCGCGGCGGGTGGAGGACTTTCGGGGGCTCACACAGAGGAGCCGATTGCGGCTGCTGCACGCGGTGCAGCGCCTCCCGGGCCGGCTCCTGCAGGAGCTCGCCGAGGAGACCGGCCTGCCGCTGAACACCGCCCGCGACCACCTCCGGGTCTTGGAGGGTGAGGGGCTCGTCGCCAGGGCTCCCGTCGAGACCGGCCGGCGGGGCCGGCCCCCGAACGGATACTCCCCCGTACGCCGCACCGAGCACAGCCTCGTGGCGGAGCAGCGAGCCCGGGCGGCCCAGGAACGGGGCGAGGTCCTGCGCGGCCTGGATCCGGAACTCGACCACCGCGACGTCCTCGGCGACGAGGCGGTGCACCAGCTCGACGCCCTCTACGAGCACCTGGAGGACGCCGGCATGGAGCCCGAGGTCGACGAGCGTGACCTGACGATCGGCCTGTTGCCCTGCCTGTACGAAGAGATGATCGACGCTGAACGGCCGGCGGTCTGTTCCGTGCACGCCCGGCTCGTGCGGGACCAGCTTGAACAGGTCCCGGGACCGCTGGAGTTGCGCCGCCTGCATCCCTTCGTCGGCCCCGAGCGCTGCGTGCTTGTGCTCGGACGCCACGGCGAGGCGGCGCCGTCGTCGCGCCCCGGCGGTGTCGAGGCCGATCGCGACGATGCTGAACTGGAGCGGGCGGCCGTGCGGGCGCTGCGGGCGCTGCCCCCTGAAGACGGGGATCAGGCGGGCGACTGCGCCCAGAGGTCCGGACCGAACACCTCGTAGTGGATGTTCTCGCTCGGCACGCCCTGCTCGATCAGCGCACGCCGGGCACTCTGCATGAACGGCAGCGGTCCGCACATGAACACCTTCGCTTGCTCGGGCAGTTCGACGTCGGACAGGTCCATGAATCCGGACTTCGCCGGATACAGCGTCGGCGCAGTCTCGGCGTCCTTCCGGTACCAGTTCTGGGCCCGCGCGTCCGGCATGGCAAGCACCTGCCGGCGCAGACCGCTATACAGGGCGTGGTGCACGTGGGACTTGTCGGCGTGGAAGAGCCGCACGGTGCGTCCGGGCTGCCGACGCGAGAGGTCCTCCATGATCGCCGCCACCGGGGTGATGCCGATGCCCGCGGAGACCAGCACCAGCGGGGTGTCGGATTCGTCGAGCACCACATCACCTGCGGGTTGCGAGACGTCGAGGACCGTCCCCGGTTGCGCGTTCTCGTGCAGCCAGCCGGAGACCTGGCCGTCCGGTGCGCCGTCCACACCGTGCACGCGCTTGATCGTCACGCGCAGCGAGTCGCCCCGGGGTCCGGAGGAGATCGTGTACTGCCGCGGCTGGCGGCGCCCGCCCGGCAGGTCGACGGCGATTGCCACGTACTGTCCCGTCCGGTGGGCGGGGACTTGCCCCTCCACCGGGGACAGCAGCAACGAGAAGACCTCCTCGGACTCCTCGAAGCGCTCCACCACCCGGTAGTGGCGCCACGGGTGTTGAGGGTCGGTCCCGCCCTCGGCGTAGAGCTTTCCCTCCTCGGCGATCAGGGAGGTGGCGAAGAGCCAGTAGACCTCGTCCCAGGCCGCCGCCACCGCGGGCGTGACCGCCTCGCCGAGCACCTTCTGCACCGCCCCGAGCAGGTAGCGGCCGACGATCGTGTACTCGGGGGCGGTGATGCCGAGTGAGACGTGCTTGTGTGCGATGCGCCGCATCACCGGCGTGAAGTCCGGCGCCTCGGGATCCAGCAGGTGCACCGCGAACGCCACCACCGAGGCCGCCAGCGCCTTCGGCTGTTCACCGATGGCCTGGTTCGCCTGGTTGAACACGTTGAGCAGCTCGGGATGGGCGGCGAACATGTCCGCATAGAAGACCTTGCTGATCTCTTCGGCGTGCTCTGCGACGACACTCGCCGTCTGGGCCACCACGGCTTCGGAATTTGCAGACAATCTCACGGGGTGCCTCTTCTTCTGGGTCGATGCGGAACTGCGTGACCCTCTGATCGTGGCTCACCGCCCGACCCCGGCGCTGGCGGTTTCACCGTGATTATTCGGACCCGCCGTCGTCGGGCGTTACTCGACGGCCTCCGTCACGGCCAACCGCCGGCTCTGCACCCGGTATCTGCTGGGCCTGACACCGTACTCCCGGGTGAAGGCGGCGCTGAGGGCGAAGGCGCTCGAGTAGCCGACCTGTCGGGCGATCGATTCCGTGGTGTCCTCCCGTTCCTGCAGGAGGTCCGCGGCCACGCACAGGCGCCACCCGGTCAGGTAGGAGATCGGTGGTTCGCCCATCACCTCGGCGAAGCGACGGGCGAAGGTGGCGCGGGAGACCTGAGCGCGGCGTGCCAACGACTCAACGGTCCAGGCCCGCGCCGGATCGGCGTGAAGTGCCCCAAGCGCGGGGCCGACGACGGGATCCCCGGCTGCCCCGTACCAGGCGGGGACGTCCGTGTCCGGCAGTGCGAACCAGTCCCGCAGTGCCCCGATCAACACGAGGTCCAGTAGCCGGTCCAGCACCGCCTGCTGCCCGGGTTCACGGTTCTCGAGTTCGGACTCAAGCAGTCCCAGCGCCCGTGAACGCTGGTGGGCACGGGGAACCACGACGACGTTCGGCAGTGCCTCGAGGAGCCGCCCGGCGATCCTGCCGGAGGTCGGGAAGGACCCGGCGAGCAAGACGTGCTCCGAGTCCAGACCCGCCTCGTCAGCCACTCGCACGAGCCCACCGTTCCCTGCAGTGAGGCGCTCCCCGGTCTCCTCGAGGCAGGCCCCCTCGGCGGTCAGCACACACGTGGTGGGGATCCGTCCGGTGGGGTCGCTGGACAGGAGCGTGGACCCCGAGCCGGTGAGGATCACGAGGTCGCGCGTGCCCAGGCGCAGCGGATCGGCCCCGTCCCGCCGGAGCCAGGCCTCGCCCCGGAGCATCGCCACGACGGTGATCGAGGTACCGCCCTCCTGGCGGATCGCCCAGGGCGGGGAGAGCAGGTTCTGGCCGATCAACGCCCCCGAGGAGCGGATGTTCTCCAGCACTTCACTGAGCGTGTCCACGCTGCCAGGTTAGACGATCACGCATCGATTCCGGAGTTCCGACTATTCTCCGTCTGATCTACGTGCGGTGGACTGAGGACTTCCCACACACCAGGAGAGACACCATGCCCGTCGATCATCCCCCCGTTCCCGGTTCCGCCCTCTGGGTCCTCGCCCACCCCCGCCCGGAGTCGCTGAACGGCCACCTGTACCGCGCCGGCGTCGAGGCCTTGTCCCGGGACCACGAGGTCGCCACCTCGGACCTCTATTCCCTGGGGTTCGACCCCGTCTTCGGCCGAGCCGACCTGGGCGAGCCGCACGACCGGCCGGGGAACTTGGCCGAGCTCGCCGGACAGGCCTACTCCCGCGGCGAGCTGCCGGCACAGGTCCAGGCTGAGCACGCGAAGCTCGCCGCCGCGGAGCTGCTCGTCCTCCAGTTCCCCCTGTGGTGGTACGGCCCGCCGGCGATCCTCAAGGGCTGGCTGGACCGCGTGCTGACGGACAGCTTCGCCTATGACAACGAGCTCGACCCGGACGTGCAACTCCCCCGCCGCTACGGCGAGGGCGGGCTCAGCCGACGTAAGGCCCTGATCATCGTCACCGCCGGGGAGGACGAGCGCACCATCGGCCCCCGCGGTCTCAGCGGCGACCTCGACTCGCTGCTGTTCCCCCTGACCCATGGAGCGCTCTGGTACGTCGGCATCGACGCGCTCGACCTGCACGTGATCCACGACGCCGATGCGCTCACAGCGGGAGATGTCGAGCGGGAGCGGGAGCGGCTCCTCCGTCGGCTCCAGGGGATCGACAGCGAACCGAGCCGCCCCTACCGGCGCCTGCGCGACGGGGACTACCCCTCAGATCTGCGTGCCCTGCACCCGGACGTGCTGCCCGGGCGTACGGACCTGGGCATCCATCGGGCGACCCTCAGGCCAGACGGTCTGGAGGCGCGGCCCGGGGAGCCTCGCATTAACGCTGTCCTCTAAGGTCGCGGGACGAACGGAGAACCTGCGGCCGACCTCGGCCGTGATGCATAGACGCCACGATCACCGTCCGTCCATCAGGGAGAGGCATTCCTCCATGCGCACCCGCTCGACCGCAACCATCGCCATCGCCGCCGTCCTAGCCCTCGGACTCGCTGGATGCGCCTCCGACTCCATGGACTCCGGCACGACCGCTGCCAGCCCTGCCGCCGCTACTTCACAGGAGGCCGCCCGGCGCGATTTGACCGGCGAGTGGGAACAGACTGGCGCGGCTGGGGAAGGCAACGCCAGCATCCAGTCGGCGACCATCGTCGATGACACCATCACGGTCTACTGGATCAACGACGGCGAGAAGGCGCTCTACTGGGCCGGCACTGCCGAACTCCCCGAAAGCGCCGAGGGATCGTTCACCTTCGACTCCGAGAACGACACCAGCAAGACCGACACGGCGTTGCTTGCCTCGAGTGACAACACGAAGACGTTCACGTTCGAAGGCGAGACCCTTAGCTATGAGGTCAGCGCCCTGGGCACGACCTGGACCGCCGAGCTACAGCAGACCAGTTCGACGCCGGCCGCCGCACCCGCCGCGGATGAGCCGTCCACCAGCGATGTCGCCGTGACCATCGGGGGCGCGTCGTTCTCGGAGGACTATGAGGGTGCCCCAGTCATCGTGGTGGACTTCGAGTTCACCAACGGCTCGGAGGAGACCACCAACTTCATGACGTCCACCCAACCGCAGGCTTTCCAGGGCGGCGTCGAGCTGGACTCCTACGCCTACGTTGAGGACATTGACTCCAGCGCCACAATGACAGACCTCAAGCCGGGCGCCTCGATCTCCGTCCAGGTGCCGTTCACGCTCCGCGACGAATCGCCCGTGATGGTCGAGGTCAGCGAACTGTTCAGCCTGGACGGTGCCCTCCTCGACTCGCAGGAGTTCGACGTCACGCAGTGACGCAGGGCGGGGTTCGGTCTGTGCCGAAGCTCAGGCCCTCCCGAACCCCGCCAGCACCTCCCGCACCACCGCACCCGGATCCGTTGCCTCCATCAGCGCCCGCACCAGCGCGACGCCGGTCACGCCGATCCCAGCCAGCGCGGCGGCATCTGCGGGGGCATCCGCGGAGGTCACGTCCCGGCTTCATCCGGCCGGTGGACGGCGGCCTGACCTCCTCAAGCGTTCAGCCAAACGTGTCATTGACCTGTCGACCTGATTCCCGCGGGTTCTTGTCGCGAGGATTCCCCGCGATCATGATTTTTCGCTGCGATCATCACGGGGATATTTCACGATCACCGGGAAATACGGGAAGCGCGAGGGAAGAGCTCCGAACCCCGCCAGCACCTCCCGCACCACCGCACCCGGATCCTCCGCCTCCATCACCGCCCGCACCAGCGCGACGCCGGCCACGCCAGTCCCAGCCAGCGCGGCGGCATCGGCGCAGGTCACGTCCCCGATCGCCACGATCGGCAGGGCCGTGGCCGCCACCAGTTCCGGATAGCCGTCCACCCCGAGAGGTTCCCGGCCGGACTCCTTCGTCGGGGTCCGCCGGTACGGCCCGGCGCCGATGTAGTCCAGCAGATCGCGCTGGGCCTCGGCGGCGCGCACCAGTTCCGGCGTTCCGGTGGTCAGCCCGACGATCGCCTCCGGCCCCAGCAGGGCGCGGGCGTCGGCCACGGGCAGGTCGTCCTGTCCCAGGTGCACGCCATGCACCGCAGCTCCCCGCGACCGCGCGGCCCACGCGACATCCGGCCGGTCGTCCACCAGCACGCGGGTGGCCGGGCGGGCGGCGTGCACCGCTTCGGCCACGGCACAGGTCAGCTCCAGCAACTCTGCGGCGGAGGCCTCCTTGGCCCGCACCTGCACGACGCCGGCCCCGGCGGCCGCCGCTGCGGCGGCCACCTCCACCGTGCGCCGGCCAGTCCCGGAGGTGACCAGGTAGCAGCGCAGGTCGAGAGCATCTTGGGGTGCACTCATGGGGCCAGAAGAAGTCACGCGGACATCCCTTCGCTAGGTCGAACTAGATCAGGTTCCACGGGTGTGATCTCAGCGCCGGACAGCGCACCCCGTGTCCAGGAGTCAGTGTAGGGCAGGCACCACACACCACCTCTTACAGGCCTAGACCCGGGCCGAGTCACTCCGAAGAGCTACCGCACGTGCCCCCTCCGGGGTGACGATCCGCGGGTCCGTTCTCCGTAGCGTGCATTCCGCCCGGCAACAACGCCGGCGACAAAGGAGCACCCCATGCGACCCGCACCCACACCCACACCCCTGAGCAAACCACCGACATCGTCGATCCAGCAGCCCCCGTTCTGGTCCCGCCCATCCGGGCGCGCGAGCACCATGGTGGTCGCTTTCGCGGCCCTGATGATCATCACCAATTCCGCCGCGTCCGCGCTCGGCAGCCCGGCCGCCGCGCTGCTGATCGGTCCGGTTCTCGGTGTTCTCGTGCTGTGGCTCTACTCCGTCGCCGTGCGCCGCATCGAGCAGCGTCCCGTCATCGAGCTCGCCCGGCCCACCGCTGCGAAACGGCTGCTCCTCGGCACGCTCGGCGGCCTCACCCTGGCCTGCGTCTCCATCGGCCTCATCGCCGCGTTCGGCGGATACCAGATCATCGGCTGGGGAACACTCGCTGGAGCTCTCACCATCGTCGGCATGATGTTCGCCGTGGCCGTCGCCGAGGAGGTCCTCTTCCGCGGGGTGATCTTCCGCCTCGTCCAGCAGCGCTGGGGCACCTGGATGGCCCTCGCGGCGTCCGCGCTCCTGTTCGGCCTCGTCCACCTCGTCAACCCTGGCGCCACCCTCTGGGGAGCCCTCACGCTCGCCGTCGAGGCAGGCCTCATGCTCGGCGCCGCCTATGTGGCCACCGGCTCGTTGTGGCTGCCCATCGGCCTCCACCTCGGATGGAACATCACCACGGTCGCGATCTTCGGCACCATCGGCTCCGGGGGCGACGCTCGCGAGGCCCTCGTGGAGGCAGTGACGCCCGGGCCCGTCTGGCTCACCGGCGGCAGCTTCGGACCTGAAGCCAGCCTCATCTCCGTGGCGGTCTGCTCCATCGCCACGGTGCTCCTGCTGATCTCCGCTCACCGCAACGGCCGGATCACCCGCCCTCAGAAGCCCACCAGCACCTCTCGCACGGCAGCCGCCTGATCGTCAGCTTCCCTCGGCGCCCACGGCATCGAGCGCATCGAGCAGCTCCATCCGGAAACTCCCCGGCCCGGCGGCCCGCTCGGCGGCGAGCTCCCCGGCCACGTTCATCCACACCGTGGCGGCCAGCGCGGCCTCGAAGCCGTCCTCGGCCACCACCGAGCACGCCGCGGTCAACGCCCCGAGCAGGCACCCCGTGCCGGTGACCCGGGTGAGCTGGGAGGTGCCGCGCGCCACCAGGGCACGGCGGCCGGCGTCGAGCACCAAGTCTGTCTCCCCGGAGACGGCGACCGCTCCCCCGGACTTGCGCACCACCTCCCGCGCGGCCGCCTCGGCCGACTCCGGCACCGCCAGGGAGTCCGCCCCACGACCCCCGGCACCGCTGCCCACCAGGGCCAACACCTCGGAGGCGTTGCCGCGCACCACCGCCGGACGAGAGTCCAGCAGGCCCCGGGCCAGCGGCGTGCGCACCGGCGCCAGGCCGATCGCGGTGGGGTCCAGCACCCACGGTCGCCCGTCCCGCACGGCGACCTCGACCACCGCCGGAATCCCCTCCATCGCATCGGTGCTCAGGGTCCCGAGGTTGACCGCGAGCGCGTCGGCCACGGTGGTCACCACTGGGGCCTCGGCGAGGGTCTCGGTCATCATGGGGCGGGCGCCGGCGGCGAGCAGCCCGTTGGCCACGATCTCCATGGACACGGTGGCGGTGATGCAGTGCACCAGCGGCGCACGCTCGCGCAACGCACGGATCACCGGCGCGACGGCGGCCAGGTCCGGATCGTGCGCGAGGTCCGGTCCCGGCCGGGTGGGGAGGGAAGAAGTCACGCGGACATCCCTTCGCTAGTTCGAACTAGATCAGGTTCCACGGGTGTGATCTCAGCGCCGGTCGGCGCACCCCGTGTCCAGGGTTCAGTGTAGGGCAGCCACACTCAGTCCCACCCCTCGCGCCACGTCCAGTCGTTGTGTTTTTGGTGTTTAAGAGTAGCCTTTGACCATGGACGATGACTGGCTCAGCACGGGCAGTGCCGCAGAGATTCTCGGTGTCTCGCGGCAACATATCGTTGACCTCTGTGATCGCGGCGATCTGCCGTCCATCAAGGTCGGCACACATCGGCGGATCCGGCGCGACTCCCTCGCTCGCCTCATAGCGCCGCAGTTAACTCGCAATCAGGAAAAATCCCTGTGGCTTCATCGGGCAGTGCTGGGCGCTCTCATGATGGAGCCCGCCGTCGTGCTTCAGTCGGCTAGGGACAACATCGCTCGGTGGAAGTGCGCGCATCGTCCGGACGGCAAGTCCGTCCACTATCTCGACCAATGGAGTGCAGTCATCGAGGGCGGAGTGGATCAGGTGGCCGCCGTGCTGACCGGAACCGATGAACTGTCTTGCGAGCTTCGGCAGAACAGCCCCTTCGCCAGCGTCCTCACCGATGAGCAGCGGCAGCAGGTCCTGCGCTCATTCCAGCAGCACTGGCGCCAGGACCACAGCGGGGAGCGCGCCGCATGAACAGACAGCAGCTGGCCCACATCCTCCGGTCGGCATGCACCATCGTGGGCGACAAGGACGTGCTCGTCATCGGCTCACAATCGATCCTCGGCTCCTATGACGAGGACGACCTGCCCGCAGCGCAGAAGCTACCGCATCGATCGAGGCCGACATCGCCTTCCTCGATGATCCCGATCGAGGGAAAGCAGACCAGGTCGAGGGCATCATCGGCGAGCTGTCCGGATTCCATGCCTTGAACGGCTTCTATGCAGAAGGCATCCATGTTGAGACAGCTATCCTCCCTGAAGGGTGGCGGGATCGCCTGGTCGGGTGGGACCTCCTCTCCTCGGCTCCCGGGGAACCTCACTTCCTGGAGCCGCACGACCTCGCCGTGTCGAAGCTGGCAGCAGGCCGCGAGAAGGACAAGACGTTCGTCAACGCACTCATCGTGAACGGCATGCTCGATGTGAAGACCCTGCACGAGCGCAACGAACTGATCTCGAACGAACACCAGTTCCTTAAAGACCGGTCCCGATCGCATCTCAACAACATTGGAAGGGCCTCAGGTAGTCAGACCTGACCGATCGCGAGTGGACGCTGGCGATGGCGCAATGCCCCCGCCGCAACCTCGTCGAGGTCCCCGTCCAGGTCCCGTGGCGCCAGCTTCGGCCCCAGCACAGCGCCGAGCACCAGCAGCACCCCGCCCAGGACCACCAGCGCCATCACGGAGCCATCCCGTCCCAACCCCGCCTCGAGCGCGGGCAGGTAGAAGGGGTAGAGCGCCGGCAGGATGAGGGACAGGCTGTACCCGGAGCCGTAGCCGGTGGAGCGGACCTCGGTGGGGAACCGCTCGGAGAGGTACGCGGAGACGGGACCGTAGGCGGAGACGGTGATGACCTGCAGCACGGCGGCGCAGGCGGCCGCCGCGGCGAGGGTCGGCGAGTGCACCGCCAGCCACCACACCACCGGCCCGGCGACCCCGGCGGCCACGCCCCACAGCACGAAGACGCGACGCCGACCCACCCGCGTGGACAGGTGCCCGGCCAGGGCCATCACCACGGCCTGCGCCACGGAGGCGATCCCCATGACCACGGGGACCGCGGTGGGCTCCAGCGCGGAGTCGGTGGCCAGCCGGTCGGTCAGCAGCAACACGGTGGTGTTGGTCAGCAGCCACAGCCCGGTCATCAGCACGAAGACCTGCCAGAAGGCCCGCGCCCACCGGCCGGCGAGCAACTGGCGCAACCCAGGCTTCTGGCTGGGGGCGCCGCGCCCCGCCAGACCCTCCGGCGCCTCAGTCTGCTCCGCCCGCTCGGCCTCTACCGCTCGCTCCCGGCTGCGGTGGAACACCGGGGCGTCGGTGACCTGCCGGGAGTAGTAGACCAGCATCCCCACCGAGAGCAGCGCGCCGAGCACGAACAGCAGCCGCCAGCCCCAGGCGGCATAGGCGTCGGGCCCGATCAGCGCGAGCAGCCCGGCCACGGAGAACGCGATGGACGCCTGCGCCCACGGGGCCATGGACAGGATCAGCCCGCTCATGAGGCCGCGGCGTCGGGGTGCGGACCACTCCATGGCCAGCGGGATGGCCGCCGAGTACTCTCCCGCCACGAAGATCCCGCACAGGAACCGCAGGGCCAGGATCAGCCCGATGGTCCCGGCGCCGAGGATCTCGTGGGTGGGGGTGGCAGCGATGGCCAGGGCGCACAGGGCGGTCCCGGCGATCGCGATCCGCGTGGTGCGGGTGCGCCCGAGCCGGTCGGCGATGCGCCCGAACACCACCCCGCCGATCGGCCGCCCCAGCAGCATCGCGATGACGATCAGCGCCCCGGTGGACGCGGCGGCGGCCGGCCCGGCGAGCACGAGCATCGCCGGGGCCAGGGCGGTCAGTGGAAGGAACACGTGGATGTTGTCGATCCAGTTGCCCACCACCCCGGCCCGCAGGGCGGCCTTGCCCTCCGGGGGCAGATGCACGACGGCGGCCGAGGCCGTGGCCACGCCCGTCACCGGGCGCTCCCGGCCAGTTCCGGACGGTTGGTCGCGGCGGCGGGCAGCGCCGCTGCCCCGCCGGGTTCGATCCGTAGGGCTTGGTCGAAGAACTCGAGCTCGTGCCGGCAGGCGGTGAGGAACGCGCGGGCCGCGGCGGCGCGCACGGCCGGTGAGGCTGCTGCCATCTCTGACTCCAGATGGGCGAGGGCCTGCTCGGTGGCGGTGACGAAGCCGGGGTCCCGGTAGGTGTCCAGCCAGGCGGCATAGGGGTGGTCGGCAGGGACGGCGGGCAGCGCGGCGCCGACCTGGGCGTAGAGCCAGAAGCAGGGCAGCACGGCGGCGACGCCCACGGCCCGGTCCTCGCCGAGGGCGGTGGCCAGCAGGAAGTTCGTGTAGGCGGCCGTCACCGGGCTGGGCGCGGGCTCCGAGGTGGCGTGGTTTGCGGTGCCGAGCCAGCCGCGGTGCAGTTCGGCCTCCTCCGTGAGGGCCCCGGTGGCCGCCTGGGACCAGTAGACCTGGGCGGTGGGGTCGGTGCTGCGGGCGGACAGTGCGGCCAGGGCGCGGGCGTAGCCGTTGAGGTACAGCGCGTCCTGGGCCAGGTAGAACGCGAAGGCGTGCTGCGGCAGGCTGCCGTCAACCAGCGCACGGACGAAGACGGAGTCCGCGATGGTTGCTGTGGTCTCCGCCCCCGCGTCCCAGAGGGCGGCGGTCCACGGGCCGGGCGGTGCGACGGCTGGCGCGGGAACAGTGACGTTGAGGCCTTCGTCGCCTGCCCGCGGGGCACCCAGGCCGGCAGGCGTCTCGAGGAGGTGGGGGACGGCGTCGGGCATCAGCCAGGGGGCGGAGGAGGCGGCGGCTTGGAGCCGACGGGCGCGGTGGCCGTGGTCCACGGGGCCGTGGCCGGAGCCGACGCGCAGGGCGGCGCCGTGGGTGATGGACTCGTGGAGCCAGTCGGTGGCCCAGGCCAGGGCGGAGGCGGGGGTGTCCCCGCGGCCGAGGCGCGTGGCCAGAGCCGAGGACAGGGAGCAGCCGGTGCCGTGCGTGCTGGTGGTGTCCACGCGGGTGGAGGGCACGGCGATGCGGGTGCCGTCCGGGGACAGCCAGGTGTTGGTGACGGTCAGGGTGTCCAAGTGCCCGGTCTTCACGACGACGGCCACCCCCGTCTCCGCGGACCAGTGGGCGGCCTGCCCGAGAGCCTCGTCCTCGGTGGCAGCGCGGGGCTGGCCGGTGAGCACGGCGAGCTCGTCGATGTTAGGGGTGACCACGGTGGCGCGGCGGCAGAAGGCGACCATGGCCTGCTCCGCCTCGGGCTGCAGCAGGCGGTCCCCGCTGGTGGCGACCATGACGGGGTCGATGACGAGGATCTCGGGCTGAATGGCGTCCAGCCAGGCGGCGACCGTGGCGATGATCTCCGCGGTGCCGAGCATGCCGGTCTTGACGGCGTCGAGGGTGACGTCGTCGCTGACGGCGTGCAGCTGGGCGGCGAGGAACTCCGCGGGCGGGGCGTGGAGGTCGCGTACGCCGTGGGTGTTCTGGGCGACGAGGGCGGTCACGACGCTCATGCCGTAACCGCCGGCCGCGGTGATCGACTTGAGGTCCGCGGCGGTGCCCGCGCCACCGGTCGGATCGGTCCCGGCGATGGAGAGGATGCGGGGAACAAAGGAATTGTGGGTACGGCAAGAAGAAGTCACGCGGACATCCCTTCGCTAGTTCGAACTAGATCAGGTTCCACGGGTTTGATCTCAGCGCCGGTCGGCGCACCCCGTGTCCGTGGCTCAGTGTATGTCAAGTATTACGGGAGACGACGGACATGGAACTTAAGAAGCAACTCTGATGATCCGAGCCCCTGCTAGCCCCCCTGCGGAATGGCAACCTAGGACTTCCTATAATGGTTCCGTGAGCATGGGTGACTCGCCATCGCTAGCGATCCAAGACCAAGATCGAAATTACGCAAACCGCTCAATCGGCAGGAAACCACGCCCACGTGGCCGGATTCTTAGCGCTCAATCGGCCGAACCGAGCTTGACGAAACACACACCAAGCACGCTGACAAGAACGTCTCGGCCACCACGCTGCGCCAGCGGCGCGACGAGTGGATCCGCCACGGCATGTTCGCCGCCCTGGAACAGGCCGTCCTACAGACCTTCGACTGGCTCATCGGTCTGGACCTGGAGCACCTGAGCGTGGACGGGTGCTGGGTGAAAGCCCCCTGCGGCGGGGACAACACCGGGGCCAACCCCAGCGACCGTGGAAAGAAAGGGCAGAAACGCTCGGTGCTCACCGAGGGCCACGGGCTACCGATCGGCGTCGAGTTGGCCGGAGCCAACCGACACGACTCTCCTCTGCTGCGTCCGAGGCTGGAGAAGCTGGCCCGGTTCGGATTCAACCTGCCCGAGTACATCCGAGTCGACCTGGACGCCGGCTACGACTCCGGTGTCACCCGCGAACTGCTGAGCGAACTGGGCTGTGACTGGAAGATCTCCCCGAAGGGCACCTACATCAAGATCAACCACACCCGCCGGTGGAAGGTCGAACGCACCAACTCCTGGCACACCCGCGGCTTCGGGCTATTGCAGGTCGTGCTCGACCGAACCGGCCCGGCCCAGGACGCCTGGGTCCACCTGGCCCCCACCGACGCCACTGCTGGTCCCCAAAGGCAATATCGCTGACCCCGAACGGCAATATCGGATGGCCTCCAAGCCTTCAGATACTCAAGAGCATCGAACTACCGCCGGGCGGCCATCGCGGAAGTGGACGACACCAGTCTCAAACCGGTCACCAACCTCGAGCAGGAAAACTTCGGCCGCTTCTATGCGACATCGCCGAGAGTCGCACTCTTGAATTTCTCGAAGGCATTCTCCAAGAGGTCTAATCTTGGGCGCTCTGTGTAGCGCTTTGGAAGCGCCATGAGCCTTTTTCCATGGAGTTCTTGCAATCCGTGACGGAGCATCGGGCCGTCCACCTCTTCCAACAGATCCTTCCGGATCTGCACTACGTGGTCGGGACGAATCCCTAGGAAGAAGCTATCAAACGCGGCGTGGTGAATTTTACACATCGCCATTCCGTTGACAACGGATGCAATGCCCAGTTCGTCGCGGTCGGGGACGATGTGAGCGGCATCCAGAAGCTGCGGATGTGCGAGATTGCAGACGGCGCAGTGGTTCTCGTAAGCGGTGAGGACGGTTGATCTAAATACTGGCTGATGAAGCCGCACCTTCGTCTCTCGACGGAGGTAGCGCCGTAGCGACTCTTCCATGACCGAGCCAGTCATCATGTCCGGGAGCATGTCGGTTTCTTCAACGGGAGCCATAGCGAAGCGCCTGTGTTGGACTTCTTCGCGGACGATGTACACGGGGGCGATCACTTGGAAACGTGAGGGATTCATGGCAACACCCACAAACCAGATGAGCGGAAGTCTCAATTCCATGGCCCGCCGAAGTCCTCGATTTTCTGGCTGATTTGGATCATCTCCACGCCAGGCATACCGGATGAGGCCGTCTGCCCCGATGTCGTCTTCGTAAGGCCGTTTCTGGCCTGGCATACGGTAAACGGTTTGAAAGGACAACGCAGCGTCAAAACCCCGGGGCTTGCGGATTCCCTGTTGGGTCGACTGCAACGTGAACGAATCTCCGCGGAACCGAAAATCGAGGATTTCGTCACGCGTTAGAGGTTCGAGACCATCGCTTGTTCGTTCTTTCAACCACTCGATGGCCGATTCACGTAAACCAAGCGGCTCATCCACGAGTACTTCCATCCTGCCCAGCGGGGGTATCTATCGTCCAAGGGATTCAGTCACGACCTGCTGAGAACATACCCGAAAAGACGATTTCGGTCATTGTTCAATCCAAGAATCGCACGCTTTCCCCCAGCTCGGCCCGCGGGACCCGGAAGGCGTTGGCTGCGGCGTCGGTGTCCTCATAGCCCAGCGCCACAGTGGCCACGATCCGCTCATCGGCCGAAACCCTCAACGCCTAACGCAGCGCCGGCGCGTATAACGCCGGAGCCGCTTGTGGGATGGACGCAAGGCCCAGCGACTCGGCAGCCAGCAACAGCGTGACGATATACGCCCTGATGTCCACCTCCCCATACTCCCGCAGCTCCTCAGCCAGGGTCACCACCTCCACGTGTGGGGCGCCGAAGAACCGGAAGTTCTCCAGGTGCTGGCGGGCGCGCTCTTCGCGCTTCTCCCGGCCGATACCCACGGCGCCGTACAGCGCGAACCTGGCCTGCCGGCGTCGGGCCAGCCGTTCCCCGGTATAGGTCTCGGGTCCAGCAGCTCCGGCGGCTTTCCTGCGCCCGAGGTGACATGCGCGGTCAGGGCCTCGCGGGTCAGCTCGAGAGTGTCACCGGACAGCACATCGAACGCCCACGGCGGGGCGTTGCACCACGTGGCGGTGCGCATGACATCGCCCGACATCTCTACCGCAGAATCAGGGTGCTCACGCCTCGGTTCCTCCCAATATTCTCCGTGGCCGACGCTGATCCAAGCTTGCCGCGGCCTCCTCCAGGCTGTCAGCTTCCAGTTCCCTCTCTCGGTCACCGAGAGGCCTGCTGTTTCGTGCCTCACTTCTGCGGAGGCTATTGGGAAGCCAGAATTCGGAGGGAACAGAGGAACGTATGAGCACAGAATCCATCCAGCAGCATGATGCGCCCCTTGATCAGCACTATGATGCCGTCATCGTGGGAGCGGGATTCGCCGGGATCAGCTCTCTCTTCCATCTCCGGAAGATCGGCTTGAAGGCGATTATCCTGGAGGCTTCCGAGGGCGTAGGCGGCACCTGGTTCAACAACCGGTACCCTGGGGCTCGGTGTGACATCGAGAGCCTCGACTACTCGCTCTCTCTGAGCGAGTCCATCCAGCAGGAATGGAAATGGCCGGAGCGCTATTCCGACAGTCGGAGTATTCAGAACTACTTGGATTACACCGTGGATGAGCTCGAATTGCGCGAGAACATCCGGCTGAGGACCACAGTCACGGATGCCACGTACGACGAGATGAAGAACCGTTGGACCACCACTACAGGGGACGGGTCGAACGTAGGGTCTAAGTTCCTGGTCCTGGCCACCGGCGTGTTGTCCGCTGCGCAGATGCCAGAGTTTCCGGGTCATGACCTCTTCACAGGAAGGATCCTGCACACAGCGAGCTGGCCCAAGGATTCGGTCGACTTCACGAACCGCAGGGTTGCGGTGATCGGGACCGGCTCCTCGGCTACCCAGCTCATCCCTCTCGTCGCCGAGCAGGCGTCTCAGCTCACAGTTTTCCAGCGGACGGCCAATTTCGTCATGCCGGCAAGGAACGGCGCACTGGAGGCGGCCACAGATCAGGAATGGAAGTCCCGATACGCCGAACGGCGCGCGAAAGCCCGGGCGTCCTCGAACGGACACAATCAAGAGCCTCCTCACGGTCCCGGCAAGAACCTCTCCTCGAGTGAGCGAGACCGTGAGCTCGAGAGCCGCTGGGAGGCCGGCGGGCTGAACATGATGCGCGCATTCACTGACCTCCTCACCGACACCGAGGTCAATGACTACGCCAGCAGGTTCGTGGCCAACAAGATCCGCCAGACCGTGCAGGACCCAGAGACTGCCGAACGGCTCATTCCTGTCGACCTGCCGATCGGGACCAAGCGGCTCTGCTCCGGGACGAACTACTACGAAACCTTCAACCGTCCCAACGTGTCGCTAATCAGCGTCGCCAAGGAACCCATCAAGGGGATCACCGAACGGGGAATGACCGTCGGGGACACACACTACGAGTTAGACGACATCATCATGGCCACCGGGTTCGATGCCATGACTGGCTCCTTCCTACGCATCAAGGTTGTCGGACGCAACGGCCAGACGCTCCAGGACCATTGGGAGGGCGGGCCGCGAACCAATTTGGGGCTGATGACGGATGGCTTCCCCAACCTATTCTTCCTGTCCGGCCCACAGACCCCGTCGGTCTTCAGCAACATGGCCACCACGTCGGAGATGCACGCCGAGTGGCTGGCGCGGTTCCTCAAGGACCTGGGAATCGCAAACCTGAGCACCATCGAACCGACGCAGAATTCGGTCGATGCCTGGGTCGACCACGTCACGGAGACTGCGAGCAAGACCCTCTATGCAGATTCGAGGAACTCGTGGTTCTGGGGCGCCAATACCCCAGGAAAACCTCGTGTTTTTATGCCATACACCGGCGGCGTTGAAAACTACAACAGCTTCCTCAGCAATTCGGTCAATGACAATTACTCGGGTTTCGTCCGAGCCTGAAAGGAACACAACATGAACAAAAAACTCCTGCCCGTCCTTGCGTTGCTGGGCACTCTCTCAGTTGCCGGTTGCAGCACCGGCACACCGTCCGGGACCGAAGCCAGTTCGACCGAGGCCGGTGCAACAGCTGCCGGTCTCGAAAAAGTCGTGGTCGGCAGCATTCCTTTCGCCGAGACGGCGACCATCCAGATCGCCATGAACGAGGGCATCTTCGAGGAGCATGGCCTTGAAGTGGAACTGGCCGATGCACCCGGCGGAGGAGCGGGACTCATTCCCGCCGTCATGTCCGGCGACCTCGATATCACCTACTCGAATTATCCCTCCGTGCTCCAAGCCATAGACAAGGGCCTCCCCCTGAGCATCATCCGAGAGAATGACCGCGGCGGCGCGCAGGGAATCTACGTCTTGAGCGACGGTGATATCGACGAACTCTCTGATCTCAAGGGCAAGCGTGTTGCCGTCAATGGGCTCGGGAACATCATGGAGATCACCTCCCGGTCCGTCCTGGAGGAGCACGGCGTCACGGGTGTCGATTTCGTGGAGATCCCACCAGCCCAGATGGAGGCGTCCGTGGAGAACGGTAACGTGGACGGCGCTTGGCTGGTGGAGCCCTTCGTCACCATGGCCACCGCTGACGACGGCCTCACGAAGCTTGTCAGCGCATTCGAGGGGACCACGGAGAACGTCCCGGTGGCCGGGTGGGTGACCAGCGCGGAGTTCCTCAACGAGAGCCCGGACACGGTCAATGCCTTTGTCGACGCACTCGACGAGGCCACGGCACGAGCCGCGGAGGACAAGGACCTGCTCAACAAGACCCTGGCGCGGTACACCTCGATCTCCCCTGACGTTATCGAACAACTGAACCCGATCGGCTTCTCCGTGGAGAGCGACTACGAGGGACTGGACACTCTCAACGAACTCATGGTGAAGCAGGGACTCATCAGCGAACCCGTCGATCTGGAGGCCGTGACCCATGAAAGATGACAGCGTGCTCAACGCTTATGCAGTCCGAGACGTCCACGTCCAGACGGGTAGCTTCGGCACCCATTGCCTGTTGGTCGGAAGCCCGGAGAACCCACCACTCGTCCTCTTGCGCGACGGCGCCTGGGGCGGATCAGCGCGGGTCAGCTGGGGACACCTGATGGAGCGATTTGCCGAAGACTATTATGTGATCGCTCCCGATCTCTTGGGGTTCGGCGAAAGCGACAAAGCCGTCTTCTTCGACCGCAGCACATACTCCTTTCGGATCGACCAGGTCGCGGCACTCCTGGAACAGCTCGAGGAGTCCCGGCCGATCAACCTGGTCGGGACATCGTTCGGCGGTTCGATGGCCCTCCGCATCCTCGCGGAAGGCTCCTTCAACCTGCGCCGCGTTGTCTCCATCGCCGGTACTGGCGGTCCCTGGAAGACCCCGGCCATGCTGGAGACCCTGGGGTTCTGGGACGGATCGCGACACGATCTTGCGCGGGTGCTCGGAAACCTCATGGACAGCACCTCCTTGGATTTCGAGGATCAGCTCGATCTCCGGCTCGCCTCTGCCAACACTGTCGGCCACTATCGGGCCGTCCAGGCCGTCTCGGTGTCTGTGCCTGCGAGCTTGCGCCAGACCGTCAAGGATGATTGGCCCGAGGCACTAGGACGGTCGGCAACCTGCCCGGTCATGCTCGTCGCGCCCAATGGCGACACCTTGTTCGAGCCGGAGTGGCCGGACCGGATTGCGGCACAGCTCGAGGACTGCACCATCAGCAGGATCGACAGTCTTCATAGTCCGAACCTGGATGCGCCGTCTGAATTGCTGGACCGAATCAGGCAGTTCCTGAACTCGTAGAGTAGGTGATGAGTGGCATCAGAGCCACGGCGGTGGAGGTTTAGGGAGGCGACCGCGAAAACTGGTCTCCTCCTCGAACCTCAAACTAGAGAGTGCAGCTGGTGCAACAGGTACCCCCCTCCATGGTTTCCCGCGTCGCCATGATCCTGGAGAGCTTCGACTCGTCTGTTGAACTGAGCGCCTCAGAGATCGGACGCGCCACGGGCATCCCGCTTCCGTCTGCCCATCGAATCCTTCAAGAGCTGGTCAGAGTCGGCTTCCTTGAACAAGATGAAGGCAGCCGAGGTTATCGGCTGGGTCTGCACCTCTGGGAGTTGGCTCGTCGAAACTCCACGCATCTGGAACTTCGAGACGCCGCCATTCCTCATCTGGAGCGCCTGCAGTCGCGATTTCGCTGCATCGCCCAGTTGGCGGTTCTCCAGGGGACCGACATCGTCTATCTCGAGCAGGTGGGCGATCCGAGCTCCGTCCCCAATGTCACCCGCGCTGGCATCCGGCTGCCCGCGGTGGCCTGCTCGCCGGGCCTTGTTCTCGCGGCCTTCTCGTCTCCTGATCGCCAGCAAGAGGTCCTGAATTCGAAGAAGGCGCGATTCACCGATCACACTGTGGTCGACAAGGGCCGGTTACAGGAAATCGTGCTCAAAGCCCAGCAGGAGCACTCGGTCACTGTTGACGGCTGGCTGCACCCGGAGACGTCTGGGATTGCCGTGCCCGTCTTTATGAGTTCTGGAACGGCCATCGCGTCCTGTTCCGTTCTTGTCCGCAGCGACTCTCCCGGCCGCAATGCCATCAAGGAACAATTGATGCTGACCGGGCGAGAACTCGCGAAGACGATCAAGACTCGGCGAATCGGCGTACCCGACTCCTCGTTGGAGATGCTCAAGATGCGGCTCAGGTCTTTATCCTCAAGCAGGAAGATCTGGCCTGCCCCCGGGACTGCTGCCGGCCCTGAGTGAATCACGCTTGTTGTCTACTGCGCCACGTATCCGCCATCCACGGACCACACGGCGCCCGTGACGAAACCGGCGGCATCCGAGGCCAGGAAGCAGATGACCTCCGCGACCTCCTCGGGAGTACCCAGGCGGCCGATCGGCTGGCGGGCGGTCATCTGGGAACGCACCGACTCATCCAGCCCGGCGGTCAACGGCGTCTCCACGTAGCCCGGAGCCACTGCATTGACGCGGATCCCCGTGGGTGCGTAGCCCAAACCCGCGGAGCGGACCAGGTTGGCCACCCCGGCCTTCGCCGCCGAGTACGGGGCGGAGCCGGCCTGGCCGACGAGTCCGAGGATCGAGGAAACCGCCACGACGGTTCCGCTCCCCCGGCCGTCATCTGCAGCAGCCATGTGCCGCAGCGCGTGCTTCAGGGACAGCGCCACCCCGGTCAGGTCGATGTCCAGCACGGCGTGCCAGTGGTCCACGTCCAGCTCGTGCAGGTGCCCCTTGCGCTCGGCGATGCCAGCGTTGGCCACCAGCACGTCCACGTTCCCGGACCCACCGGCGCCACCGGTCGCGCCGCCGAACTCCGCAGCCGCATCCATCAGCGCCGCCACGGAATCCTCCTTGGCCACGTCGCACCGCACGGACAGCGCCCGGCCCCCAGCGCCCTCGATCTCAGACACCACCTCCGCGGCCCGCGGATCCACGTCCCCGATCACCACGGCGGCCCCGCGGACAGCCAGCATCCGGGCGGTCGCCGCCCCGATGCCACCGGCCGCGCCGGTCACCACCGCCGTGCGCCCCGCGAACGGCAAGGGATCCACACCCAGCCCCGCGCCCGGGGTGAACGGGGCACGCGGCCGGGGGCCGGCGTCGGGCCTCTGTTCAGAAGACGTCCCGGCGCCGGCCCCCAGCGAATCGGCCAGGCTCAAGCCTTGACCTCCATGGCCCGCTCCAGGGCCTCGGCGGAGCCGGACTCGGCGGCGAGCTCGGCGATGTCCCGGCCCATGCGGTAGCCGAACACCAGGGCCGGGCCGATGTGCGAGCCGTAGCCCGGGTACCCGCCGCCGAATACCGAGACAGCCGCGGCACCCACGGAGTACAGCCCCGGGATGCGCTTCCCGTCCTCGCGGATCACGGCGTGGCGGGAGTCCACGTCGATCCCGGCGAAGGAGCCCAGGTCCCCCATCCGCACCTTGGCGGCGTAGAACGGGGCCTTGTCGATGGTCGCCAGGTTCGGGTTGGGCTTGTGGTCCATGTCCCCGCGGAAGTGGTTGTACGCGGTGGAGCCGCGGCCGAACTCGGTGTCCTCGCCGGCCTCGGCGTCCCGGTTGAACGTGGCCAGGGTGGCCTTCAGCCCTTCAGCGTCCACGCCGATCTTCCCGGCCAGTTCCTCCACGGTCTCGCCCTTGACCAGGTAGTCCGCGGCGTAGAACAGCTGGCGCGGGATCGGGGTTGGCTTGGCGAAGCCGATGCCGTACTTGCGCATCAGCTTCTCATCGCCCACGATCCACGCGAACACCTCGCGCTCACCGGACATGTGGTCCAGCATCTGCCGGCCGAAGTCGTGGTAGCTCAGGGCCTCGTTGCCGAAGCGCTTGCCGTGCTTGTCCACGGTGATCATGCCGGGCAGCCCGATCTGGCGCAGGTGCGGGAAGAGCCGCTGGGCGCGCGTGACCAGGTCCTTGAACACCGTCACCGGGGCCCAGGAGCCCGGGGAGGAGACGTCCGCGTTGATCCGCCCGCCCACAGCCATCGCCATCCGGGCCGAGGAGCCGTCATGGCCCTGGGTCGGGGTGAAGTGCTGCCCGCCATTGCGGTCGTGCGGGAAGTACTGCTTCCGCAGTTCCGCATCCCCGGAGAACCCGCCGCCAGCCAGCACCACGCCGAGCCGGGCCTGCACGGTGCCGGCCCGCTCACCGGAGAGGACCGCGCCGGTGACGGCGCCGTCGTCGTTCGTCACCAGTTCCTCCACCGGAGTGGAGGTCCACACCCGCACCCCGGCGTCCAGCGCGGAGGCGACCATGCGGGTCATCAGCGCCGAGCCGTTGGTGCGCTTGAGGGGCTGCTGGAACAGGGCGGTGTCCACCCAGGTGCGCAGCAGCTTCGAGGCGGTGTAGGTGAAGGCCTTCACGGACTGGTTGGCCTTGAGGATGGTGGCCATGTCCGGGCCCACCTGCGGCATGTACCCGAACACGGTGTAGGAGCTCAGGTAGGGCTGCAGCTCCTTGCGCCGGGAGCCGAGCATCCGGATGTCCGCGTCGCTCGGCAGGATCGCGCGGCCGCCGAGCTTCGCCCCGGGCAGGTCCATCTGGTAGTCCGGGGCCTTCTCCGGGTAGGAGAACACCACGGAGGTGTTGTCCTCGAAGAAGTCAACAGCTTCCGGCACGGTGTCCAGGAACCCGGCCACGCCCTCCTCGTCGTAGCAGTCCCCGGAGAGCGCCTTCAGGTAGGTCTCGGCCTCGGCCCGGGTGTCCCCCGTGGCGGCGGTGCCCTTCGGGTTGCCCGGCACCCAGGACCAGCCCGCGGACAGGGCCGTGGTGCCGCCGAAGTGCTCGGACTTCTCCGCCACGATCACGTTCAGCCCGTCATGGGCGGCGCGCAGGGCGGTGGCCATGCCGGCGGCGCCGGAGCCCACCACCAGGACGTCGCACTTGTGCACGGTCTGGGTTCGGTCTGCGGCGGGGGTGTTCTCAGTCATGTGTTCTCCAGAGGTCGGGGAAGCGTTCGGGGTCGCGGCCGGCGTCAGATCCGGCCGGTGCCCTTGAGGTAGGGCTCGCCGAGCTCGGCGATGGGGGTGTGGGCGGTCTCCCGGGAGGAGAAGCAGGCCACGGCGGCGATCAGGGCCACCACGCAGCCGAAGATGGCCACGGGGACCCAGCCGAACGTGCCCGCACCGAGCAGCATGCCGCCGATCATCGGGCCGAAGCCGGCCACCATCAGGCCCAGCTGGTTGCCCATGGCCATGCCGGTGTAGCGGACCGGGGCGGCGAACAGCTCGCCGAAGAAGGAGGTCCACACGCCGTTGAAGCCGGAGTACAGCACGGTCATGAACAGGAAGGAGGCGGCGAACACCAGCCAGATGTTCCCGGTGCCCAGGGCCAGGAAGTACAGGAAGATGCTCACGGAGCAGCCGATCATGGCGGTCAGCATCAGCGGCTTACGCCCGATCCGGTCCGAGAGCCTGCCGGCGAACGGCATGAACACCATGGACAGGCCCACGGCCACCGCGTTGACGGTGAGGATGTCCGTTCGCTCGAAGCCGCCGTGGTCCACGGCGTAGGACAGCCCGAACACGGTGAAGATCGTCTGCATCACGGAGAACGCGGACATCAGCAGCACGCGGAACACGTCCCCGCCCTGGTACTTCAGCACCTCACCGGCGGGCAGCTTCTTGACCTCGCCGGCCTCCGCCACCTCCTCCTCGAAGACGGGGGTCTCGTCCAGCTTGGTCCTCACGTAGAAGGCGATGGCCAGCACGAAGATGGAGAGCAGGAACGGGATCCGCCAGCCCCAGCTCATCAGCGCCTCTTCCGGCAGGGCCGCGATGGGGATGAACACCACGGTGGAGAGCACCATGCCGGCCGCGTAGCCCATCATCACGAAGGACGTGAAGAAGCCGCGGCGGCCCTCCGGGGAGTGCTCGATCGTCAGCGAGGAGGCCCCCGCGGACTCGGCGCCGGCGGAGAAGCCCTGCGCCAGACGGGCCACCACCAGCAGCACGGTGGCCCAGATGCCGATCGAGTCGAAGGTCGGCAGCACGCCGATCGCCAGGGAGGCCAGTCCCATGATCATCAGGGTCACCAGCAGCACGTTCTTGCGGCCCAGCCGGTCCCCGAAGTGGCCCATCACCAGGCCGCCGAGCGGACGGGCGATGTACGCCACGCCGAACGTGGCGAAGGAGGCGATGGCCGCGATGGCCGGGTCGCCGCCCGGGAAGAACAACTGCGGGAACACCAGGGCGGCGGCGGTGCCGTAGATGAAGAAGTCGTAGTACTCCATGGTGGAGCCCAGGAAGGAGGCCAGGGCCGCCTTCTTCGGCGTGCCCTGGTGCTCCGTCACGACGTCGGCCGGGTCGGCTGCACCGGTCCGGCCGGCGTGGGCGCCGGTTCCGGTGGGAGAGGGGGTGGTGGTGCTCATGAGTCGTCCTCGGTGGTGGGGGTGGAGTGGGTGAGGGTGCTGCCGGCGTTGCCGGCGGGAAGCTCGAGGTCCACGTAGGCCAGGTCCCGCACGTTCGGCAGGGAGAAGGGCTTGATGGCCTCGTGGGCGGGGTGGGTGTTGTAGACGGCGAGGGCCTCACGGTCCTCGAAGTCGGCGATGATGACGTGGTCCCAGGACTTGTCCGTCTTCAGGACGTCCGGGCCGTGCTGCAGTGCGAGCAGGCCGGAGATCTCGCCCTGGAGCCTGTCCAGGCCATCGATCCACTGGGCGCGGATGTCCTCGGTGAAGGAGTCCTTCCAGCGGAACATCACGATATGCCGGATCATGCGGACACCTCCTCGAGGTCTCGGGAACCGGACCGGTCAGCGTCCGGCGCGTGGACGGCGTCGTCCCCGGTGTACTCGGCGGGCTGGCCCGCCAGCCGGCGGCCGGCCAGGTAGGCCATGGTCATCAGCGGGCCGAGGGTGGCCCCGGCGCCCGGGTAGCCGGCGGCGTAGGGGCTCTCGGTGGTGTTGCCGGCGGCGAACAGGCCCGCGATCGGGGCACCGTCCACGTCCAGCACCTGGCCGTCGCCGTCCGTGGCCACGCCGCCGCAGGTGCCGAAGGCGCCGTTGACTACCTCGAGGGCGTAGTACGGGCCGTACTGCAGCGGGCCGAGGGAGGGGTTGGGCCACTGGTTCTCGGCGTCCCCCCAGTAGCGGTCGTACTCCGAGGTGCCGCGACCGAAGTCAGGGTCCTCCCCCATTGTGGCGTGCTCGTTGAACCGCGCCACCGTGGCCTCGAGGGCCTGGGCGGGCATGCCGGTCCTCTGCGCCAGTTCGGCCAGGGTGGGTGCCTCGATGAGCCACTCCGGGGTGGGCTGACCGGCCCGGTGGTCCAGGATGCCGTAGCGCTCCAGGTAGGACTGGTCGAAGACCACGTGCGCCGGGGTGTTCAGCGTCTGGTTGTTGGCGGAGTCCCAGGACTGCAGCACGCGCGCCAGGTCGTTGTAGTTCTGCGCCTCGTTGGCGAAGCGCTGGCCGTGGCGGTTGACCATGATGGAGCCGGGGCCCTGGCGCTCGAAGCGCAGCAGCGAGCCGATCTGCTCGCCGTCCCGCATCCCACCGGTCAGGGACATGGGCGCCCACCAGGCCTCACGGGTGCCGCGGGTCATGGCGCCGATGCGCTGGGCCATCTTCAGGGCGTCGCCCGTGTTCGAGGGCGGGGAGCACATGGTGTAGAGCCGGGTGGCGAGCATGGAGTCGGCCAGGGCCTTGTCCCACTCGAAGCCACCCGCGGCCAGCATCACGCCGGCGTTCGCCTGGACCTCGGTCCCGTCCGCCAGCACGACGCCAGCCACGCGCCCCGCGGAGGTGCCCGCGCCGCAGTCGTGGGTCCCAGTGGTCAGCAACCGCTCCACGCGGGCGTCCACGGCGAACTGCACGCCGCGCTCGAGGCAGGCTGCGAGCAGCATGGCCACGAGGGCATGGCCCTTGGCGGCATAGCCCTGGGCCTGGCGCTCGTTTAGCTCGTCCCAGGGGAAGGTGGTGAAGGCACCCCAGTCCTCGTACTCCTGCATGGTGTACGGGTGGCGGCCGTCGCTGCGCAGGTACTCGGCCAGATCGCCGAGGGCCTCGCGGTAATTGAACAGCTCCGGCTCCACCGTGCGGCCGCCCGTGACGGCACCGGGCAGATCCTGGCGGTAGTCCGGGAAGTTGTCCAGGAAGATGAAGCGCACGCCAAGCTCGTCCTCGGCGAAGCGGAGCATGGTGTCCCCGTGGTCCAGGGCGGCGTCCAGCAGCTCGGCGCGGCCGCGGCCCCGGGCCACGGCCTCCACGTACTCGCGGCCGGCGGCCTTGGAGTCAGCGATCCCGGCCTCACGGGCGTAGTGGTTATCCACCACCCAGAGCATGCCGCCGGAGACGGCGGAGGTGCCGCCGAGCAGCTCGGACTTCTCCAGCACGAGCACGGACTGGCCGGCGCGGGCGGCCGTGGCGGCGGCGGTCAGTGCGGCGGCACCGGAGCCGACGACCACGACGTCGTAGCGGCCCGTGGTCTTCGCGGCCTCGGCGGGGTCTGCGGTGAGCAGGCGCATGAGTGGTTCCTTCGATCAGCGGTGGTTCTGGGGTGATGCGAGTCACCAGAAGCATTGACCCAGAGCGTGACACCGATCACGTCCGCACGAAGAGGGGGTGTCCCGTTGATTCGAACACGAGGGTCCGTTCATCGGGACATGGAGGTCACGGGAACATCCTGGCCCGGCGATCAGCGACTGGCGGGCTGGCTCCGACGCTTCATCCCGGGCACGGCGGGATCATGGCCCAGGCGGCGTTCGAGGGCCCGGGCGGTCATCTGCATCTGCGGCACCAATCCCGGGAGATTCTCCTGACCCCGCGGAACGATCGCCGAGAGGGTGGCCACGGGGCTCTCCCGCCCGGCGAAGATCGGCACCGAGATGCCACTGGATTCCGTGACGATGATCCCAGCCATGGAGCAATACCCGTTCTTCCGGATGGTGGCGAGCAGGCCCCGCAACTGGTCCGGGTCCGTGACGGTGGCATCCGTCAGCTTCTCCAGCCGCCGGCTCAAGAACCGCTCTTGATCCACCTCTGGCGCGAAGGCCATGAAGACCAGGCCGGCAGAGCACCCGTGGACGGGGAGGCGTCCGGCGATTCTGGTGATGTTCACCACGGATTCCTCGGAGGCCAGCCGCTCGATGTACAACACATCGGTGCCTTCGAGCACGCCCAAGGACACATGGTGACCGGTGTGGGCCAGCAGGTCCTCCATGATGGGCAGTGCCTCTTCTCGCAGGCCGGCCGCCCGGGAGCCGCGTGAGGCCATCTCCCACAGTCGGTGCCCGTGCCGCAAACGGCCGGAGGCATCCCGGACCAGGAGCCCTTCGATCTCGAGCTCCGCCGCCAGCCGGTGCACCGTGGACACCGGCAGGTCGATCTGGCGGGCCAACTCCCGCAGATGAAGGGCCGGAGTGTCATCACTGAAGGCCGCCAGGATCCGCACCACTCGGTGGATGACGGATTCACCGGAAGACGAGTTGGCCACGGCATGCCTTTCGTCGGAAGAGCGACCCCGATCATACCGATCAATGGAACACCCTGGCGACTCCTGTCCGCGCCACCTCTAGCGTTCCGGCCATGACCGACACTGACAACGCCACCAGCGCACCTGCCGCCGCAACCCCCGTCACGAGCGACAACACAGCCTCCCGGGCCGCGAGCTTCTCTGGCCGTGTGGCGGGGAAGGTCGTGCTGATCTCCGGGGCGGCTCAGGGCATGGGCGCCTCGCACGCCCGCGCGCTGGCCGCGGCGGGAGCGAGCGTCGTGATCGGGGACCTCCAGGCAGAGGCCGGCACCGCCCTGGCCGAGGAGATCAATGCCTCCACAGGCCGGCGGGCCGCTGCCTTCACCCCGCTGAACGTGACGGACTTCGAGGGCTGGACGGCCGCCGTCGGGCACTGTGTCCGGGAGTTCGGGAAGCTGGACGTGCTGGTCAACAACGCGGGGATCTACACGCCCGGCAACGTGGAGGACGCCACGGTGGAGGATTGGTCCCGGACCATCGAGATCGACCTGACCGGGACGTTCCTCGGCATGAAGGCCGCGGTGCCGGATCTCAAGCAGCAGGAGACCTCCTCGATCATCAACGTCTCTTCGATCGCCGGGCTGGTCGGCTTCAAGAACCGTGCCGCCTACTCCGCCGCGAAATGGGGTGTGCAGGGGCTGACTAAGACGTCAGCGCTGGACTTCGGCGCTGACGGGATCCGGGTGAACTCCATCCACCCGGGCTCCGTGGAGACGCCCCTGACCGCCGGCCTCCAGCGCGGCTTCGGGCAGGTGCCGGCCGGCCGGGCTGCCCAGGTTGAGGAGATCAGCTCGCTGGTGCTCTACCTGGCCTCGGACGAGTCCCGGTTCATCTCGGGTTCCTCGATCGCCATCGACGGCGGCGAGACCGCGGGCAACAACCTGCGTCAGGACTCCTGACCGCGGGCGCGGCGCCGCGGTACAGATCCGCGGATCCCCGTGGAGATCAGGCGAGGCCTGGAATGAAACGCAATCAAAACAACACTGGTGTAGTTCACAACGCACTTTCTTGAAACCCTTATCTTGTCCGTACCTGTTCCTACCGTGATTCTCGTCAGCACCCGACGCCCCTGGCACGCCAGCCAAAGGGCGGAGGGAACCCTTCACCCCCTGAGGAGAATCAACAGTGGAACAGCTTCCCCCGCATCCACCCCCCGGCCCCGCGCCGTCTCGCGGTCCTGACCAGGACCCGGGGAGCAGCAGTCCTGAACCGGCCGAGCCCGGGCAGCGCGAGGAACAGAGGCGTCAGACCATCCGAGCCGCCCTCTCCGATGCGATCCGGCACCTCGCCGACACCGGGAGCGTCACGGCACAGGAGAACGACCGCGCCGCCCCCCGCCCTCGGACCGGTGGCGCCACAGCACCGTCGGCAGGGTCGGCAGGGTCGGCAGGGTCGGCAGACGGGACCGGACCCGCCCAGTAGACGATCACCCCGAACGCGCCATCTCCACAGCGGCGGTCTCCACACCATCCCCGGTGTGGAGGCCGCCGTTGTTGGTGCCATCCGTCCCGCATTCGGCACCTCGAAAACCGGACTTGATAACCACACCAATGTAGTTTCGGTGAATTGCTTATCTTGTCCGCGCCTCTCCATAGCCTCTACTCGTCATCGACCCAGCACCCCCGGCACACCAGCTGGCGGGCCAAATGTCGCCCCTTAACTCCAGAGGAGAAACCCATGAAACCGCTTTCCCCGCACACCCCAACACCCACCCCCACCCCGCAAAAGCCCTGGTACCGGCGTTGGTGGGCATTCGCCCTGGCCATCGCCGTCGTCATGGGTGCCGCGATCGGCGCCCTGAACGCCAGTGGAGAGGAGACCGCCTCGACCACAACAGGGCAGTCGCCGGTGCCCACGCGTAGCGCGGAGCGCGCGGAGGCCGAGACGTCCACCTCGCCGACGCCGGAACCGTCACCGACCTCGAGCTCGGCCACCCCGACGCCCACTCCGACCCCGACCCCGACTCCGACTCCGACCCCCACGGAGGAACCCGACATCCCGGCCGATCCGGCGGACTACGAGAAACTCGGCACGCGCGATCTGGCCCTGATCACCAAGAATCCGGACAGCCACGTCGGCCGCCAAGTCCAGATCTATGCCAACATCACGCAGTTCGATGCGGCCACGGGTGACTGCATCTTCCGTGGCAACACGGCCTACACGAACATGGCCGATTCATGGGACTACGAGCACAACTCGATGTTCATGGGCGAGGGCGGAGCCGGTTGCGAGGCCCTGAGCGACTTCGTGGCCGATGATGAGGTGTTCGTCCTGGCCACGGTGGGGCCGTCCTACTCCTACGACACCCAGATCGGCGGCTCCACGACGGTTCCCACGTACCTGGTGGACGGGGTCGAGCTGGTCCAGTAGGCGATCGGCCCCAACGCACCGTCTCGGATTCGACGGTGGCGTCCGCACCATCCCCGGCGGACGCCACCCTCGTTCCCGGCCTGGGCCTGTGCGCCCCCGCGGAGGCTGCCGGCAAGCTCGCCGACCTGGTGTACGGCGCGTCCGGTCCCCCTTGAATCCGCGCCCACCTCCCTCCATAGTGATTGCTGGCAGCGTGACGCCCGTCACGCCCGACAGGCTCCGCATCGGCCGACTCACCCCTGGAGGAACCATGACCGCCACCCACCGCCCCTCGCGACGGACCGTCCTCGGCGCCGGGGGTGCGGCCGCCGTGGCCGCGCCATTCTTCGGAGTCGGAGCTGCCGCCGCAGCCGAACCGGTGCTCGCCTCAGCGCAGACGGTGCCTGATGACGGCATGCACCTGGTCACCCTCGGAACCGCTGCCGGACCGGCGATCCGCGGGACCCGGCACGGGATCGCGAGCGCCGTCGTCGTCGATGGGCTGCACTACCTGGTGGACTTCGGACTGGGAATGCCCCGCCAGGCTGCGGAGGCGGGCCTGACCGGCAACAAGCTGCGTCAGGCGTTCGTCACGCACCTGCATTCGGACCACATCTCCGAGCTGACCGCCTACATGCTCTACAACTGGGACACCCCGGTGCAGGGCGTCACCTCCCGGGTGGGGATCATGGGCCCCGGCCGCGCCCGCCTGCCCAGGGGCATCCGGCCGGTCGTCTCCCCGCCGCAGACCGGCATGAGGGACGTCATTCAGAACCTGATGCGCGCCAACGCCTATGACATCAACATCCGCACCACGGACGAGGCCCGGATCCCGCTCGATGAACTCTTCGAGGGCGTGGACATCGAGCTGCCCCGGCGCCCGCGGGCGGATCCGGACCGCAACCCCGTCCCGGACATGGAGCCGTTCACCATCTACGAGGACGACCGCGTGCTCGTGAAGGCCACCCTGGTGGAGCATCTGCCGGTGTTCCCGTCCTTCGGGTTCCGCTTCGAGACGGAGTATGGCGTGATCACCTTCTCCGGGGACACCGCCGAAACGCCCAACATGGTCCGCCTCAGCCAGGACGCCGACCTCCTGGTCCACGAGGTCGTGAACATGGACTACTACCGGGACCAGGACTTCACCGAGGAGTTCCTGCACCACCTGGAGTCCAGCCACACCACGCCCGAGGGGATCGGGCGGATCGCAGCTGAGGCCGGGGTCAAGAAGGTGGTGGTCAGCCACATGGCTGGCGTCTTCTCCGATGCCGACCTGGCCGGCATCGCCGACACCTACGACGGGCCCTACACCCTGGCCGCCGACCGGCAGCTCTTCAGCGTCTGACCCTGCGCATGACGGAGGCCGGCGCGGATAGACTGCGCGAATGTCCGCTCCTCCCCCCTCCCAGCGCACCCCCGGCCGCACCCTGCTCGTGGGCTGCGGCGCCCTCGGCACCCGGCTCGGGGAGCGTCTGACCGCGGACGGCGGGGAGGTGTTCGCCCTGCGCCGCACCACGGCCGGGCTTCCCGCCGCTTTCACCGTCCTGCCGGTGGACCTGCAGGCGCCCGTGCACACCGCCCTGCCGGCCGTGGACGCCATGGTCATCACCCTGCCTCCCGGCGGTCCGGTGTCCGCCCCTCTGGCCGGCCCGGCGCCCGGCTCGGAGCCCGCCCAGAATCCCGGGCACGACGACGGCTACCTCACCTCGCTGCGGAACCTCGCCGCCGCTCTGCCGCAGGTCCCACCCCGCGTGGTCCTGGTCTCCTCCACCCGCGTGCTCGGCGGCCACACCCACGGCCGGCCCCTCACCGAGCAGGACGCGCCCGCCCCGATGGGCCCGCGCGCCACCACCCTGCTCGAGGGGGAGCGGCTGGCCACGGAACTCTTCGACGCCATCATCCTCCGCCCGGCCGGGATCTACGGGCCGGGGCGCGAGATGCTGCTGCGCAAGGCCCTGGAGGGCGCCCCGGTCCAGTACGCCCGCCGCACGAACCGCATCCACGAGGACGACCTGGTCCGCACCCTGCACGCCCTGCT
This sequence comes from Citricoccus muralis, assembly GCF_003386075.1. GTDB lineage: Bacteria > Actinomycetota > Actinomycetes > Actinomycetales > Micrococcaceae > Citricoccus > Citricoccus muralis. Next base: position 2,932,889 of record NZ_QREH01000001.1, on the reverse strand, counting down.
CATCACGGAGGATCCGCCCCGCCTGCTGCACGCGGTGGACCAGGCACCGGCACCGCTCGGCGAGGTCATCACCTACATCGCCCACCGACTCGGGGTCCCGCCACCACCGGCCATCGAGCCAGCAGAGGCGACCGGCACTGTCCTGGACGGCGCGCGGCTCCTGGATTTCCTGGGCAGCCTGGAGCACCCCACGTTCCAGTCCGGCTACGGCCAGCTCATCGCCGCCCGGGGCGGGACAGGATCCCCGGAGCAGTCTTAGGGCACGTGGTGACCCGCTGCCTGCCCTCGCTGTCAGCCGTAGTGGTATCGGCAGGCCGCGATGCGCGTTTCGTCGTCTGCACATTTATAGACGAGCCGGTGCTCATCCGTGATGCGTCGCGACCAATACCCGGCGAAGTTGTGTTTGAGGGCCTCTGGCTTGCCGATCCCCTCGTTGCCGTTCCGCTGGATGTCTTTGATCAGAAGATTGATCCTCTTCAGGACGTGGCGATCCTGCGCTTGCCACCACAGGTAGTCCTCCCACGCGTTCTCGCTCCAGATCAGCAGCACGTCGTCAATCCTCGATGAGGTCACGTGCCGTTCCGTGGCCGGACTCCAGGGCTTCCATAGAATCCAGCAGACGGCGGGCATTGGACGGCGAGCGCATGAGGTAGGCCGTTTCCCGCAGGGACTCGTAGTCCTCCAGCGAAACGATCACCACGGACTCATGACCCGAACGGGTCACGATCACTTCTTCGCGGTCGTTCACGACGCCGTCAAGGACTTCTGCGTACCGCGCCCGCGACTCTGTATAGCTGATGGTTTTCATGGCTCCTCCTGTACGGATTACTGTACAGCCAATTTCTTCGTCACGTCCCCGCAGGTCAGGGGACGTGGTGGCCGGCCGCCTGGAGCAGGCCGTACCACTCGCCCCGGGTGAGCGGGAGGTCGGAACCGGCCACCGCCTCGGCGATCCGCTGCGGATTGGTGGTCCCGAGCACCACCTGCATGTTGGCCGGGTGACGGGTGATCCAGGACGTGGCGATCGCCGTCGGGGTGACGCCGTAGTGCGTGGCCAGCCGGTCCAGTTCCGCGTTGAGCTCCGGGTGGTCCTCGGAGCCGAAGAACACGCCACCCTGGGCGCCCCTCTGGAAGGGTGACCAGGCCTGGACAGTGATGCCGTGGAGGCGGCAGTAGTCCAGGATCCCCCCGCCGTCACGGGTCAGCGAGTCCTCCTGGCCGGCCATGTTCGAGGCCAGGCCCTGGGCCACGATCGTCGAGTGTGTGAGGGAGAGCTGGACCTGGTTGACGAGCAACGGCTGGCGAACGGCACTCTGGAGCAGGTCGATCTGGCGCGGGGTGTGGTTGGAGACACCGAAGGCCCGCACCTTGCCGGCGGACTCCAGCTCGTCGAAGGCGCGGGCCACCTCCTCCGGCTCCACGAGGGCGTCCGGGCGGTGCAGGAGCAACACGTCGATGTACTCGGTGCGCAGCGCCCGCAGCGACTCCTCGGCGGAGGCCACGATGTGCTCGTAGGAGGAGTCATAGTGCCAATCCCGGTCCACGATCCCCGTCTTGGTCTGCAGCGTGATCTGCTCCCGCTCGGCGCTGCTGAGGCCGAGCGCCTCGGCGAAGACACGTTCGCAGTGGTGGTAGCCACCGGGGTGGTTGAAGCCGTAGAGGTCGGCGTGGTCGAAGAAGTCGACACCGGCCTCCCGGGCCGCGCTGTAGAGCGCCCGGACCTGCTCGGGCGTCTTGTCCGCGATCCGCATCATGCCGGCGATGATGTTGGGCGCTCGGGTCTCGGTGCTGCCGAGGGGCACGGTCTTCATGGGGCTCCTTACCGGTGGTGCTCACGGTCGGTCAGGCAACGGCCGACGTCGTCGTCCCCATGATGCCGCGTGATGGCGTTGCATGGCAGGGCTCACCTTGTCCTGAGGACTCCATCACAGGGGTACTGCCAGAGACTCCCTGCCCTGTCAGTCCGGTGGTTGACTGGTTCGGTGGCCCCGGCGGGCAACCCCTGCGGCGGCCACCTCCATCCGGACAGACCGTGCAAAGGACCTTGATGACTGCTGTTCCCGCCTACATCGCCGCCAACGCCACCGACCCGATGACCCTCGGGACCATCGAACGGCGCCCGGTCGGCCCCCATGACGTGCGGATCGACATCCGCTGGTCCGGCATCTGCCACTCGGACATCCACACCGTCCGAGGTGACTGGGGCCCGCAGCCCTATCCGCTGACCGTCGGCCATGAGATCGCCGGGATCGTGGCGGAGGTCGGCTCTGAGGTGACCACCCATCAGGTGGGCGACCGAGCCGGCGTCGGCTGTCTGGTGAACTCCTGCGGCGACTGCACCAACTGCGCCAATGGGGATGAGCAGTACTGCCTCAACGGCTCCGTGGGCACCTACGGCGCCACGGACCGGGACGGCACCATCACCCAGGGTGGCTACGCCACGGGGATCGTGGTGGACGCAGACTTCGTGCTGCGCATCCCCGAGTCCCTTCCCTTCGAGGCCTCGGCCCCGCTGCTGTGCGCCGGCATCACCACCTACTCCCCGCTCAAGCATTGGGGTGCCGGGCCGGGCAAGCGCGTGGGGGTGGTCGGCTTCGGCGGGCTCGGGCACATGGCCGTGAAGATCGCCCACGCCATGGGCGCCGAGGTCACCGTGCTCTCCCAGTCCTTGCGCAAGCAGGAGGACGGCGAGCGCCTGGGCGCGGACCACTACTACGCCACGAGTGACCCGGAGACCTTCACTGCTCTGTCCAAGAGCCTGGACCTGATCATCAACACGGTCAGCGCCCCGGTGGACGTGGATGCCTTCCTGGGCCTGCTGGCCGTCAACGGCGCCCTGGTGAACGTGGGCGCCCCGGCCGAGCCGATGAGCCTGAACGTGGGCTCCCTGCTGGGTGGCCGCCGCACCTACGCCGGCTCCATGATCGGCGGGATTGCCGAGACCCAGGAGATGCTGGACTTCTGCGCCGAGCACGGCATCGGCGCGGAGGTCGAGGTCATCAGTGCCGAGCAGATCAACGAGGCCTGGGAGCGGGTGTTGGCCTCGGATGTGCGCTACCGCTTCGTGATCGACGCCTCCACGTTCACAGCCTGATCCGGAACCGCCGCTGCGTGCCCACACGGACGCAGCGGCGGGTCGACCTCTGTCACCTTCGCTGGGCGTCAGCCTCCACCTCACTCGCCGCCAGTGACGCCAGCAGTTGCAGCCGCTCTGCCGACGCCGAGCCCGGCTCGGCGGTGTAGACCACCACGGCCAGCCCTTCCTCGGCGGTGATGGCCAGCTCCTCGTAGGCCAGCACCAGCTCGCCGACCTGCGGGTGGTTGAAGCGTTTGGTGCCGGCGCCATGGGTCCGCACATCGTGGGCGGCCCACAGCGTCCGGAAGGCCTCGCTCTGCGTGGACAGCTCGCCCACCAGGTCCTGAATGCCCCGGTTCTGGGGGTCCCGGCCGGCCTCGGCCCGCATGCTGCCCACGCACATGTGCGCAAACCGGTCCCACTCCGGGTAGAAGTCCCGGGAGGCCGGGTCCAGGAACTGGAACCGGGCCAGGTTGGGTGTGCGGCCGCCGTCGCCGATCACCGGCGAGTAGAACGCGCGCCCGAGGCGGTTGACGGCCACCAGGTCCTGGACCGGGTTCCGCACGAAGGCCACCGCGCCCTGCATGGACTCCAGCGTCCATTGCAGGCTCTCCCGTGGCTGACGTGGAGCGGAGGCGGGCCGGCGGTGACGCCCGGACGTCGGGATGCCGTCGGCGGCCCGGGCCAGGTCGAACAGGTGGGCCCGCTCGGTCTCGTTGAGCATCAGGGCGCGGCTCAGGGAATCCAGGACCGACGCCGACGCCCCGGCGATCGCGCCGCGCTCCAGCTTCGTGTAGTACTCCACGCTGACCCCCGCCAGGGTGGCGACCTCATGGCGCCGCAGCCCCGGCACCCGGCGGTTCCCGCCCGCCGGCAGCCCGGCCCGCTCCGGGGTGATCTTGGCGCGGCGGGACATGAGGAACTCGCGTACCTCGGCTCGATTGTCCATGACGTCAGCGTAGCCAGATCCGGGGACGGCGACGGAGTCCACAGCGGTACCCCTCTCGGCAGGGACTCCCCCGCCCCCGGTGACGGGTGGTTGTCTGGAGCCAGACAAGGAGCCCCACCCTTTTCGTTTTCAGTCGAGTTTGGGTGGGTGTTTGGCCCACATACCCACGCAAACTCGACTGAAAACCAAGCTGTTGACCGACAAGGAGAAGCGATGGAACTCGAGGACCTGCTCGACGCCCTGAACGCCGGCGAGACCATCACGGGCGATTCGCCCCTGCACGCGGTCATGCACCGCACCAGCCAGGAGGCGCTGCGCATCACCGGGGAGCTGAACGGCGGTTACCACGAGCCGGCCCGGGTCCGGGAGCTGCTGTCCGAGCTCTTCGGCCGGCCGGTCCCGGACACGGTGATGCTGTTCCCGCCGTTCCGGACCGACTTCGGCAAGAACACCGTCCTCGGCGAACGGGTCTTCCTCAACTCCGGCTGCGCCTTCCAGGACCAGGGCGGCATCACGATCGGCGAGGGCTGCCAGATCGGGCACAACACGGTCATCGCGACCCTGAACCACGCCCTCGATCCGGTGCACCGCCTGGACATGCTCCCGGCGCCCGTGGTGATCGGAAACAACGTGTGGGTCGGATCCAATGCGACGCTCCTGCCGGGCGTGACCATCGGGGACAACGCCGTGGTGGCCGCGGCCGCCGTGGTGACCAAGGACGTCCCGGCGGACTCCGTGGTCGTCGGCTCCCCGGCCCGGGTGGTGCGGTCCGTGACCGGGGAGCCGGACGTCAGGCCTTAGCCTGAATCCACCGATGTGGGGTGAGAGCCGCTCAGCGTTTTAAGGGCGGGATGCCCGTCTGATCAGGGAGAATAGGACTTGTCGAGAGTTCTGTTCCACCGTGATGAGAGGGCATCCCGTAGATGCAAGTTTCCCATACGCCGGCTGCGGTGTCTGCCTCGTTCGATGATCCGAATCTCGTGTCCACCTCTGGCTTGGTCCCGGTCATGCGGCTGGCTCAGAATGCCGGTCTGGGTCAGTTGGCGCAGCAGTGGTTGAGTGTGCCGTCGGACAAGGGTGCGAACGCCGGGGCCAAGGTCTCCTCCTTGGTGGCTGGCATGGTTGCCGGAGCGGATTCGATCGACGACATGGCGGTGCTCCGCCACGGGGCGATGGCCAAGCTGTTCGACCGGATCTACGCCCCGTCCACGCTGGGCTCGTTCCTGCGCGCGTTCACCTTCGGTCACGTCCGGCAGCTGGACGCGATAGCCTCCAGAGTGCTGCAAGGGCTGTCCGATCAGGCACCCCTGTTGGTGCCGGCCCAGGACCAGTACACGTTCCTGGACGTCGATGACACGATCATCGAGGTCCATGGTCACGCCAAGCAGGGCTCCGGGTACGGCTACTGAAGGAGTGCGCGGGCTGAACGCGATCCTGGCCACCGCCAGCACAAGCACCTCGGCTCCGGTGATCTTGTCCCAGCGGCTGCGCCGCGGAGCTGCTGGGTCCCCACACGGGGCCAAGCGGATGGTCCGGGATGCGTTGGCCACCCTGAGGCGACTGCACGGGATGGATCAGGGGCCGGTGCTGGTGCGCGCGGACTCCGCCTTTTACGGTCACGCCACCATCGCCGCGGCGATCAGCGCCGGAGCAGACGTGTCGGTCACCGCGCGGATGGACCCGGCGGTGAAGAAGGCCATCGCCAGCATCGGTGAGGACGCCTGGACGGGCATCGAGTACCCCCAGGCGATCTACGACGAGGACACCGGCACCTGGGTTTCCACAGCGCAGGTCGCTGAGGTCGACTTCACCGCGTTCACCTCCGGCAAGAAGTCCGAACGCGTTCCCGGTCGGCTGGTGGTGCGACGGATCCCGGAGTTGAACCAGGACAAGAAGAACGTGGACCAGCCCGGGTTGTTCGACCTGCACAGGTTCCACGCGTTCTTCACCACCAGCACCCTGGACACCGTCACCGCGGACAAGACCCACCGCGCTCACGCGGTCATCGAGCAGGTCAACGCGGATCTGAAGAACAGCGCCCTGGCCCACCTACCCTCCGGGATCTTCACCGCCAACGCCGCCTGGCTGGTACTCGCAGTGATGGCGTTCAACCTCACCCGAGCCGCCGCGACCATCACCGGCCCCTCACTGGCCAAGGCCACCACCGGAACCATCCGCCGCAAGATCATCTCGATCCCGGCTCGGATCGCTTCCTCCGCCCGCCGGATCACCCTGCACCTACCGCAGGGCTGGCCCTGGCAGCTCCAGTGAAACGCGCTATTCAACCATACTCACGGGCCTCCGGCAGTCGCTGCGGCCTGACCAAACAGCCGGCATCGGCGCCATCAAGGAACTCCAGTGGAACACCCCCGGGGCAGCGAGGCCCGCCCCTCAGTCCTGCCCGGATGCACGAAACCAGGCCGACGAAAAATCAGTCACCGATTCGGGTCCGGATCGGTGGATTGAGGCTAAAGGAGACGCCCGTCCGTTCCTGAACGGGGTACCGGCGGCCCCGCTTGATAGCGGCCGGATCTGCCGAACGTCCGGCGCAGCGTTGATCTTGATTTCGCCGAGTCGATCTACCGCCGTCAGGCAAGGCTGACCGGGCCGTAGAGACTCGAAAGGACGACGTCGTGATCGACGACCATCGGCGTGGATGACCAGAGCGGCCCAGGTCGCCGCGGGCGGGTCCTGCTCAATCTCGTGTAGGTGCGCGTCGAAACGTTCCCCACCGTTATCGACATCCACATCGGCATAACGCGCCGTCGGAGGCGACAGGGCGGGACGGCGCCATTACAATCAAACGGCGGGTACCCGGCGAACCGTGGGCAGAGTAGACTGGTTTCGCTCGTCGGTGTACAGACAAAGTTTCCGACTGCGGTGTACTGCCGACCGGGTGCCATGCCGCCGCAAAGTCAAGGAGTCCGTCCATGGTTACCAAAGCTCTCCTCGTGCGTCTCGAAGCCCTGCCGGGCAAGGAGACCGAACTCGCAGACTTCCTCACCGGAGCGCGGTCGATCGTGATGGAAGAGCCAGGCACTGTCGCCTGGTTCGCGATCCGGTTTGGCCCCTCTACCTTTGGCGTGTTTGACGTGTTCCCCGACGACGAGGCCAGAGACGCCCACCTCGCCGGAGGTGTCGGCCAGGCGCTCGGACCCAACACCGGCGTGCTCTTCTCCGAGCCGCAGATCGAGAAGATCGACCTTCTCGCCGACAAGCTCCCGGCGTAGCCGCCACCGCAACCGTCGGATCTCTCCGCCCATCCATTTCAGCTGACGAGAACAGCGAACATTTGGTGGAACCAACGCGGCCGTAAGCCACTGTTCTCGCCAACTTAGGTCGATCGCGATCGGCATGTTCGCGAACCTTGTGTCGGTCGTGATCGCGTCCATCTAGCACCGGCTGGCGGCCGCAAATCCGGCACATGGTGCGCGTTGACGTGAACGCGATCCGACGTCAACTGCCGCGAGTTCAGCAGCCAGATCCGAGGCATCAAACGCGAGCCGCAGATCGTCAGCGCTGGTCACCGAGCTGACGCTAGCAACCAGGCCACGACTGGACCTCGTCGCGCAGCAGGATCTCCTTACGGACGCGAACCCCCGCCCGTATTACGCTCGGCTGAACCCTTCGAACGGGTGCCATAAACCCTTCGCCTAACGGAACACTTCATCGTGCTCCGTTGAGGGTCCTAAGCGAGACGGCTGAATCGGCCCGCGGCCTCACGATGGTGCCTTGAAGTCGTCCTGGGCGCATCTGGCCACGTGCCGGACTGCTGGCCGTTGCCGGCCGATTAAATTCTTACTGGAGCGACAGCTCGCGACACGCTAACTTGGGGGCACCCCGAAGCAGAGGAGAGCCCCGTGGACAAAGTAGTCATGTACGCCTCGGTGTCGGTGGACAGCTTCGTCGCGGACGAGAACGACCAGCCCGGACCGCTGTTCGACTGATTGTCCAGCGGTGACGTCCCGTTGGACGAGGGCGGCGTCTTGAAGGTGTCGCAGACGTCCTACGACTACACCCGGCCGTACTGGGACCAGATCGGGGCGACCATCGTCGGCCGCCACATCTTCGACATGACGGACGGCTGGGACGGGACGCCTCCGAGCGGGGTCGACCATGTGGTCGTCGTGACGCACCGGCCGGAACCCGAGGGTTGGGGCCCCGAGGCGCCGTTTCACTTCGTCGACGGCGTCGAGGCAGCGGTGGCCAAGGCGCAGGAGCTCGCGGGTGACCGCGTGGCCGAGGTCGCCGCTAGCGATGTCGGTGGCCAGGTGTGAGTGGGCCGCGCCGGGACGCAACAGCGCCACCGTCAGGAGCGCCAGATAATTGACGGCATGAGTTGTGGTCTGCGGATTCGACGGAGCGAACGCGGGGATCGCTAGGGGCGGCTTTCAGTGCGCGAGCCGCGGACCTCCCGTGTCGAGGGGGCCGCGGCTCGCTTCATCGAGGGGTGTCACCTGTTCTGCGTGGGGGCGACGCGGGTGGAACCGAGGCTGATTCGTGCAGCACTACTCGGTTGTTGCACTAATTTGACCGCTGGCGGGCGCGCTGTGATGTGACGCTGGTCAGACGCTTGCCGTGGACTTTTTCTTGTCCTTGACGATTTCAAGGGCCTGCTTGAGGTAGGCCCGGAACACGGGGTAGTTCTCGCTCATCGGGAAGTGGCCGATTTCCTTCATCTCGATGAACTCCGCGTTGCGGATCTCGCCGGCGGTCCTGGCCCCGTCCTCGGGAGTGGTGAGGTAGTCGTACTCACCGGTCATGAGGACGACAGCGCATTGGTCGGTGTCGATCTCTCCGAGTTTCCCGCGCAGGTCGTGGTCCACGGAGTAGAAGTGTAGGTCGCCCTTGAAGGCTTCGGAGCCCTGGGTGTAGTAGAACCAGGTTTTCCACCGGTCCGATTCGGGCGACTGCGGGGCCATGAGGTCCCAGGTTCCGCTCGCGCAGACCTGGGCGGCGTTGGCATGGGGGTGGTGCCACCAGTCCAGGTAAAAGCCGGGGGAGTGGTCCGCTCCCTCGACCGGGATTACCGCGTCGAAGCGGTCCGGGCGTCGATGGGCGAGCTGCAGGGCGATATTCCCGCCGAAGGAGGACCCCATGAAGATCGGGTTCTCCAGTTCCAACGCGTCGCACAGGGCGATGATGAAGTTGGCGTAGTGGTCGGCGGTGAGCTTGTATTCCTCGGTCCACCATTCGGTGTTTTCCGGTGGGTCGGACTTGCCGTGGCGGGGCAGATCGTAGGCGATGACCCGGTAGTTGGCGGTCACTTCTTCGTCTTCCAGCAGCCCACGCCACTGATGGTTATGGGCGCCGGCCGTGTGCTGACAGACCAGCGGCTGGCCGGTTCCGTTCTCGAGGTAGAACACCTTGTATTCCAGCCCGTCGACGTCAACGGTGACATAGTGCCCGGTAACTGGTGAGATGCGAGACATGGGTTTTCCTCCTAATTCAGGGGTTCAGACGGGGATGCCGACAGTGCGGAGCAGCTCGATCTGGCGGGTCACGCAACGCAGGTTCTGCATCAGCACGAGGATCTCGCCTTCCAGCCGCATGTCCCGCTGGAACGTTGCAGCCCAGATGCCATGGAACATCGGTGCCGGCACTGGCTTGCCGAATTCCCGCCAGGTCGCTGAGCTTGCCTTGATTGCGAACTGGTACGCGGCGTCCAGGGGGCCGGGATCGATGGCGATCTCGGCGACCTTGCCGGCGTTCATCCGTATGACGAAGAGGTGGTCTTCCATGTCGAGCAGGTAGGAACAGGTGAAGTACTTCCCGTGTGCCCCGATCTCGGGGTCCTGGTCGTTGGCCTGTGTGAACGCCTCAACCCATTCCCGGGTCGAGAGCGTTGTGGTGGTGGCAGTCATGTTGTGGTCCTTCCCGCCTAACGTTGTGAGTCCGTGGCGTATGCCCCTCCAAGTAGAGCGTGATATGGGTCACAAAGTCCAAGCCCCCTTTCCGATGGAGCGATAGGCGCAGGCTATTGGAGAGTGTGGGTGCGGCGTCGTACCGTTGGGCCATGCAGCCTTCTTTCGAGCTGCGGGTTTTGCGCTACTGGAGGTGTCAAATCTTCTGTGTAAGGGACCGGTCGGTTATCCCATCTGCCGGGTGGTCAGAGCGGGAGTCGGTTGGGGAATTGCACGGCGAAGGCGTTCAGCGCCTGGTGCCATCCCTGGGTGCCGGTCCCGAGTTCACCACCACGGGTGGTCTCGATGTTCCGGATCCCCAGGTAGACCAGCTTCAACGCAGCTTCGTCCGAGGGGAACGAGCCGCGGGTCTTGGTGATCTTTCGTAGCTGGTAGTTGATCGATTCGATCTGGTTCGTGGTGTAGATGACCTTGCGGATCCCGGGCGTGAACGCCAAGAACGGGGTGAAGTCCTCCCAGGCATTCCGCCACGACAAGACCGCCCCCGGCGCCTTGGTGCCCCAGGCTTCGGCGAAGGCCTCCATAGCCAACTCCGCCGCGGCCACGGTGGCCGCCGTGTAGATCGGTTTCATGTCCTTGGCCATGGTCTTGCGGTCGGAGTAGGAGGCGTACTTCATGGCCGAGCGCAGCAGGTGGACCACGCAGGTCTGGACCACGGTCTCGGGGTAGATGCTGTTGACCGCGGCCGGCAGCCCGGTCAGTCCGTCGCAGCACAGGATCAGGATGTCCTTGGTGCCCCGGTTGCGGATCTCGGTCAGGACGTTGGCCCAGAACTTCGCGCCCTCGGTGGCGCCGAGCCAGAGTCCCAGAACCTGCTTGCGGCCTTCCAGGTCCACGCCTACGGCCACGTGGCAGGCCTTGTTGACCACGACCCCGCCGTCGCGGATCTTCAGCCAGATGGCGTCGATGTAGACGATCGGATAGACCGTCTCCAGGGGCCGGGACTGCCATTGGACGATCTCGTCGGCCACCACGTCGGTAACCCGGGAGATCGTTGCGGCGGAGACTTTCGATCCGTAGATCTCATCCAGGTGCGAGCCAATGTCCCTCGTGGTCATCCCGCGGGCGTAGAGCGAGAGGATCATGTCCTCGACCTTGCCCAGCCGGCGAGCTCCCTTAGGGACGATCACCGGCTCGAAGGAGCTGTTCCGGTCCCTCGGGACGGTGAGCTGGACCGGGCCCTGGAGGGTCTGAACGCTCTTGGTGGTCTTGCCGTTGCGGGAGTTGCCGGTGCCGTGGCCGGCGGGGTCCCCGGACTCGTAGCCCAGGTGGTCGCTGATCTCGGTCTCCAGGGCCCGCTCCAACACCGCCTGGGTCATCCTCGACAGCAGCTCCTCCACGCCGTGGCGGCCCTCGCCGAGGTCCTCTGCGGCGGTCACCATCGCGTCGATCTGGTCGGCGCTGAGGACCCCGGCCAAAGGGTTCTGGGCATCAGCTATTTCGGTCATTCATCGGTCCTTTGCAGAGGCGAAACCCGCAGGTCACACCTCGGTTTGAGACCGGACCCTTACACAGTCAATGAAACACCCTCGCGCTACTTCGTCACTGTCGCTGAAGAGCTGCACTTCGGACGCGCTGCCGCCCGGCTCCACATCACCCAGCCGTCCCTGAGCGTGCAGATTCGGAATCTCGAGCGCTCCCTCAACACGCCCCTGCTGAACCGAACTAGCCGCGGCGTGACGCTGACCCCCGCTGGGGAAGTCCTTCTGGGGCACGCGCGGGACCTACTGAGTGCTGCTGAGGTAGCAGCGTCCCTGACGAAACGGGCAGCCCAAGAACCCGGCCGGAAGCTGGTCGTGGGCTTCCAGGCCAACGCCGCCGCGGAACTTACCCGCGCCATCCTGGAGGCCTACCGCGACAGCAACCCGGCTGTGGAGGTGGAGATGCGCTCCTACCCCTTCAGCGACCCGACAGCAGGGCTGGCGGATGGCAGCTCAGACGTCGCGTTCGTCCGGCCGCCCCTACCGCATTTCAAGGACCTCCGGATGGCCGTCCTGTTCACCGAGCCCAGGGTCCTGGCGGTATCCGAGGCATCCGACCTGGCGTCCCAGTCCTCGGTCCATGTCGATGAACTCCTTAAAGAACCCTTCGTAGCCCGAAACGCCCCTGACCTGTGGAGGGACTTCTGGCTGGCTACCGAAGCCCGCCACGACCACGCACCGGTCATCGGCTCGGACGTCAGCACCGTCGATGAGTGTTTCGAAGCGATCCTCAGCCAAAAAGGCATCGCCTTCACCCAAGCCTCCACCCAGCGGTTCTACAGCCGGCCCGGCCTGTCCTTCGTCCCCGTGATAGGACTCTCGCCCTCCACGGTCAGCGTCGCATGGCGGCAGGATAACGAACACTGGGCAGCACGAACCTTCGTGGGAACAGCCCAGCACACCGCACAGAGCACTCCGCTTCCGCAGACCTCGCAACTGATCTGATTCGTACCTCGGCCAGTTCGCCACCTCGGTTGTGATCTATGGGCTAGAAAGGGCCCGTTAAGCCTTGATCCACCGATGAGCATGCTTGGTACTGGTACGTAATTAAGAACGAAATGCCCGTCTGACCGGGAAGAATGGCACTTGTCTAAGGTTCCGTTCCACCGCGATGAGAGGGCATCTCGCAGATGCAAGTTTCCCACACCCGTTCCGCACTGTCAGCTTCCTTCGACGAGCCGAACCTCATCGGCTCCGCCGGACTGGTGCCGATGATGGAGCTGGCCGCCGAGGCCGGCCTGCACCAGCTGGCCAAGGGGCGATTGACGGTGCCGACCGACAAGGGCGCCAACGCCGGGGCCAAGATCGCGGCCCTGGTGGCCGGCATGTGCGCCGGAGCCGACTCGATCGACGACATGGCCATCCTGCGCCACGGGGCGATGAAACGACTCTTCAACGCCTGCTACGCGCCCTCGACCCTGGGTTCGTTCCTGCGTGCGTTCACCTTCGGGCACGTCCGCCAGCTCGACGCGGTCGCCTCCCGACTGTTGGCCAACCTCTCCGTCAGTGCATCGGCGCTGGGAAGCCCCGGCACCGGACAGTTCGTCTATGTGGATGTGGACGACACGATCATCGAGGTCCACGGCTATCAGAAGCAAGGCTCCGGATACGGATACTCGGGCGTGCGTGGACTCAACGCCTTGCTGGCCACGGCGAGCACCGAGACTGCGGCCCCGGTGATCTTGGGTCAGCGTCTGCGTCGCGGAGCGGTGGGCTCCCCACGCGGGGCCTGCCGGTTGATCGCCGACGCGCTGGCCACGCTCAAGCGACTGCCTCCGGACTCTGGCGCCCGGATGTTGGTCCGTGCCGACTCAGCTTTCTACGGGCACGCCACCGTGGCCACCGCGTTGAAAGCCGGTGCCGACGTCTCGGTCACCGTGCGGATGAATCCGGCGGTCAAGGCCGCCATCGCCACCATCGCCGACGACGCCTGGACCGGCATCGAATACCCCGAGGCGATCTACGACGAGACCACCGGCACCTGGACCTCCAAAGCCGAGGTCGCCGAGGTGTCCTTCACCGCGTTCACCTCGAGGAAGAAAGCCGAACGCATCCCCGGACGCCTGGTGGTGCGCCGCATCCCAGAACTGAACCCCAGGCAGGACGACGGGCAGCCGACGTTGTTCGACACCCACCGGTTCCACGCCTTCTTCACCACCGTGGATCCGGAAGTGTTGGACACGGTGGCCGCGGACCGGACCCACCGGCAACACGCGATCATCGAGCAAGTCAACGCCGACCTGAAAGACAGCGCCCTGGCCCACCTGCCCTCCGGCCACTTCGGGGCCAACAGCGCCTGGCTGGTCTGCACGGTGATGGCCTACAACCTCACCCGCACCGCCGGGCTCCTCGCCGCCGGCACCTTCACCAAAGCCCGCACCGGCACCATCCGGGCCAGACTCGTGAACATCCCGGCCCGCATCGCCTCCAGCGCCCGCAAAATTCGAATCAGACTGCCCGAGGCCTGGCCCTGGCAACACGCCTTCGAACGACTCTTCACCGCCATCCACCCGCCACCACAATCGGCATAGCCAACCGACCGAACGCCGCGCCCCGGCACGACCGAAGGACCAACAGTGGAACACCACCGGCAGCGAGGCCGGTTACTTCCTCACGCCCAAAATCGATTCACCCGGTGCTTCCGGAATCACACTCCGGCCTGAACCCGCGTCGGTGGATCGAGGCTTAGAGCTCCGGGATGCCGCGCGGAGGTCGCCAGCACCGGAGCTGCGGACCGGTGCACACCGCCTCTCGGGTGCCCTGGACCGCTTGGGGGGCATCCTGTCCGGAAACTTTGTCTCCGGTGAGGAACTCGAGGACATCTTCGCCGCCTACGCTGCCGACCACCGCGGCTCCCGCTGACCGGTCCGGGGAACGGTACACGGGGCGGCTCAGTCGGCCTCGGTGCCACGCACGCCGTGCACCGCGGAACCGCTGCCAAACCGACTGGTGGGGACGACGCTGAGCTTGCCGTTGGTCTCCAGAACCACGACCTTCACGAGGGGCAGGTCCCCGATGCCCTGTTGGCGCTCGGCCTGCGAGCCAGACGGGCGTCGTCCTTGATGCCGGGCATCTCAGCCCAGCGCGGCGAGGAGGTCGGCGCAGGCCTGCTCGCAGCGGCGGCAGGCCTCGGCGCAGATCCTGCAGTGCTCGTGCATCTGGGCATGGCTCTCGCATTCCTCCGCGCAGGTCCGGCACTCGATGCGACAGGCCTCCACCAGGGCGCGGGTCACCTCGAGGCTGTCACCGGTGCGCCGGGTGAGGACCCGCCCCGTGGCGGCGCAGAGATCGGCGCAGTCCAGGTTGGTGCTGATGCACCCGGTCAGCTCCGCCACCATGTCCTCGGCCAGGCAGGCGTCGGCGCAGGCGGTGCACGTCTGGGCGCACTCGACACAGGCCTCGATGCAGGCGGCCAGAGCGTCCCGGTCCACCGGTCCCAGGTCCTTCGGATAGGTGTCCAACATCGTGCTCACGTGATGGGTCATGACGAGCTCCTTCATCGATCGCTGTGACAGACGGCGCGGCCGGGCCCGACCGGCCACACCGTCGACCGTAGTCCGACGGCCAACCCCCGGTGAAGACCCCACCCCTACAGCCGGAGCGCCTTCACCCTCTTGCCGGGGCCCTCCGGCGGCCTCCCGTGCGAATGAACGGGGGTCAAGCCGTGAGGTACCCGTTGGGGTTGAGCACGAACTTCGTCGCCGCGCCGGCGTCGAACTCGGCGTAGCCGCGCGGGGCGTCCTCAAGGGAGATCGCCTTCGCATTGACGGCCTTCGCGATCGGCGCCTTGTCGTGCAGGATCGCCATCATCAGCTGGCGGTTGTACTTCATCACCGGGCACTGCCCCGTGGCGAAGGACAAAGACTTGGCCCAACCTGTGCCCAGCGAGAGGGACAGCGAACCCTTCTGGGCGGCCTCGTCCACGGCACCAGGGTCGCCCGTGACGTACAGACCCGGGATGCCGAGGGATCCACCAGCGGTGGTGATGTCCATGAGGGAGTTCAGGACCGTCGCCGGAGCCTCGTGGCTGGCATCCTTGCCGTGCCCGCGGGCCTCGAAACCGACGGCGTCGATCCCGCTGTCCACTTCGGGGACGCCGAGGATCTGCTCGATCTGGTCCCGGAGCGGGCCTTCGCCGACGTTGACGGTCTCACAGCCGAAGGAACGTGCCTGAGCCAGGCGGTCCTCGTTCATATCGCCCACAATCACGACGGCGGCACCGAGCAGCTGCGCGCCGATGGCCGCGGCCAGGCCCACGGGGCCCGCACCGGCCACGTAGACGGTGGAGCCGACACCCACCCCGGCCGTGACAGCGCCGTGGAAGCCGGTGGGAAAGATATCGGAGAGCATGGTGAGGTCCATGATCTTCTCCAGCGCCTGGTCCCGGTCCGGGAACTTCAGCAGGTTCCAGTCGGCATAGGGGACGAGGACGTACTCGGCCTGTCCGCCGACCCAGCCACCCATGTCCACGTAGCCGTAGGCGCTGCCCGGACGGTCTGGGTTCACGTTCAAGCAGATGCCGGTCTTGAGCACCTTGCAATTGCGGCACCGGCCGCAGGAGATGTTGAACGGGACGGAGACGATGTCCCCGACCTTGATGAACTCGACGTCCGGGCCGACCTCCACCACTTCACCGGTGATCTCGTGGCCCAGGACCAGGTTGGCAGGGGCCGTGGTCCGGCCGCGCACCATGTGCTGGTCCGAGCCGCAGATGTTGGTGGCGACGGTCTTGAGAATGACCCCATGGGGAACCTTGCGGCCCACGTTGGCGGGGTTCACGCCCGGGCCGTCCTTCAACTCGAAGGTGGGGTACTCGGTGTCGATGACCTCGACGACGCCCGGTTCCTTGTAGGCGACGGCACGATTTCCTGGCATATCTGTTCCTCACTTCTGTGTCTGTGTTTCAGCGGGACGCCACTGGCCACCGTGGCCGGCATCGTCTTCTCCGGTCAGGCGGGCTCAGCCGCGCAACCGCGTCATCTCCGGGTCGTACAGCGGATCGTCCACCACGGTGGCCGCGATCCGACGCCCGAGGTACTCGATCTCCACCCCGTCCCCGGTCTCCACGCGGTTCGGCAACCACGCGTAGGCAATCGGCTGGCGCACGGTGTATCCGTACGCCGCACTGGTGACGTAGCCCGAGGCCTCGTCGCCCACGTACACCGGTTCCTTGCCGAGGACCACCGAGGTCCCGTCGTCCACCGTCAGACAGCGCAGTCGCGTGGTCGCCGCCGCAGCTCGATCCGCCAGCGCGCTCTTGCCGACGAAATCGTCGGTCTTCGAGGCCTTGACGGCGAAGCCGAGCCCGGCCTGGTCCGGCTCGTGGTCGCTGGTCATGTCCGTGCCGAAGGACCGGAACCCCTTCTCCAGGCGCATCGAGTTGAAGGCCTCGCGGCCGCCGGCGATGATCCCGTGTTCCTGGCCCGCCTCCCAGATCACATCCCAGAGCCGGTGTCCGACGTCGGCCGAGGCATAGAGCTCCCAGCCGAACTCGCCCACATAGGACAGGCGCATGGCGGTCACCGGGATGCCACCGATCGAGATCTCCTTGGCGCGGAAGTACTTCAGCCCGTCCTTGCTCAGATCGTCGCGGCTGACCTTCTCCATGACGGCGGCGGCGAGCGGGCCCCAGAGGCCGATGCAGCAGGTGCCAGGGGTGATGTCCCGGACGGTGACCCACTGGGCCGGGTCCTCCTCACTCTGGTGGCGGGCCTTGCGAGAGATATAGGCCAGGTCCACGTTGGAGTTCACGCCGGCCTGGTACGACTGCTCGGACAGGCGCGCGACCGTGATGTCGCTGGTGATGCCGCCGGCCTCGTCGAGGAGAAGGGTGTAGCTGACGGCGCCGGGCGCCCGCAGCATGCTCGACGTCGTCAGGCCATGCAGCAGGGGGCCGGCGCCCGGTCCCGTGATCTCCAGTCGCTTGAGCTGGGTCATGTCGAACATGGCCACGGCGGTCCGGGTCTTCC
This sequence comes from Citricoccus muralis, assembly GCF_003386075.1. Lineage (GTDB taxonomy): Bacteria > Actinomycetota > Actinomycetes > Actinomycetales > Micrococcaceae > Citricoccus > Citricoccus muralis. The sequence goes on along the minus strand of NZ_QREH01000001.1, from coordinate 2,915,490 downwards.
AGACCTCGGCGGCGGCGATCGGTGAGTGGAACTTGTCAGACCAGGCGTCACGCTCCGGAGCGGCCCACTCGGAGGGCAGCTCCTCCAGCAGTGCGGCGTTCGCCTCGAACCAGTGCGGGCGCTCCCATCCGGTGCCCTCCAGGAAAAACGCGCCGAGGGCCTTCTGCTGTTCGTGGAAGGGGCTGACGCGCACGTTGCGCGGGGACAGCCGGGGCTCCGAAGGGTGGCGCACATCGTAGATCTCGACGAAGTTCTGCTGCGAGGTCTCGGAGACGTACTCGGGCGTGGTCTGCACGTCCTCGAACCGATTCAGATCGCAGTCGGACAGGTCGATGCTCGACTGCCCGGTCGCGATCAGTTCGGCGACGGCCCTGGCGATACCCGGACCGTGCGTCACCCAGACGGCCTCGGCCGCGAAGAAGCCGTCCACGTGGCGCGATTCGCCCACCAGCGAGCCTCCGTCCGGCGTGAAGGAGAAGATGCCGTTGAATCCGCGCTTGATCTCGGTGTTTCTCAAGTCCGGGAGCAGCTCCTGGCTGGCCTTCCACTCCGCGGCGAAGTCCTCCGGGGTGAAGGGCAGGGACGAGGGCATGCGCTCGCCCGTGATGTCCTCCGGCCGGTAGGCCGGCAGGGTGTCGAGGTCGACCGGCATGGGGCGGTGCGCGTAGGAGCCGATGCCGATGGTGTCACCCCACTCGCGGTAGTACAGGTCACGGTCCTGGTAGCGCAGGATCGGGCGGCTGGCACCGTTGGGCAGCTCGTTGACCCCGGCCAGGGACCGGACCGGCGTAGACCAGGCGAACTGGTGGGCCAGGGGCAGCAGCGGGATCTCGGTGCCGACCATCTTGCCGATGTTCGGTCCCCAGAAACCGGCGCAGGACACCACGACGTCGGCCGGGAAGCGCTCGTCGCCCGCCACGACCGCCGTGACCCGGCCGCCGGACTGCTCGATGTCAGTGACAACGGTCCGGTCGCGGAACTCGACTCCGGCGGCCCGGGCCCGTTCGATGACCAGTTGGGTTCCCTTGGCCGCCAGAGCCAGGCCATCACCCGGGGTGAGGAGCCCGCCGAGCGGCATGTCCGGGTTGAGCAGGGGGAAGAGCCGCAGGCACTCGTCGGCGTCCACGACGTGCGCCTCCACTCCGTACGAGCGGTTCCAGCCCGCGCGGCGGTGGAGGTCCTGCAGGCGTTCTTCCGTGGTGGCGATCTCGAGGCCGCCCACGGGCAGATAGGACCCGCGGCCCTCGGAGTCGGTCAGTGAGGTCAGCTTCTTGATCGTGTACTGCGCGAACGCCGTCATTGATTTCGAGCCGTTGGAGGAGAAGACGAGGCCCGGCGCATGCGAGGTTGAGCCGCCGGGAATCCCCAGCGGTCCCTGCTCGAGGACGAGGGTGTTGGTGTGTCCGAGCTGGGCGAGCTCGTCCGCGAGGTTCGCGCCGACGATGCCGGCTCCGATGATGACGACCCGGGGAGAGGGGGTAGGCCTCATTGTTCACTCCTTGGTGTGCTGACGTCTGTGGTGCGACCGGCGCGTGCGGCGCCGGCGATGTTCCGTGGAGGGGATGTCCCGCCCGCCGATCTCCGGCGTCCGGTCTGGTCTAGGCGTCGACGACCAGGTCAGTCTGCGCCGTCGAACAGCACGGCAGGAACTTTCCGGCGTCGATCTCGCGGGCACGGATGCCGCCTTGGTGGTTCATGTCCACCTCGCCGCTGATCTTGACGACCTTGCAGGAACCGCACATGCCCTCCCGGCAGTTCGCCCCGATGCGCACGCCGGCCTCCCGGGCGGCGTCCAGGACGTTCGCCTGCGGGTCGATGCGCACGTTCAGGCGGGTGCGCAGGAACGACATCGTCAGGCTGCCCTCCCCGACCACCTCGAAGGTGGACGGGTCGACCGGCCCGGTCGTGTTCGACGCTGCCGGGCTTGACGGGGTCGGACCAGACGCGGCCGCACCTGACGGGGCCGGACTCAACGTGGCAGCTGCGGCGCCGCCGTCGTCGGGGGTGTTGAGTTCCGCGATCCGGTAGAGGTCCAGTGCACCCGTGGGCGGATCGACGACGTCGGCCGGGGCCTCCAGGGCAGCCTCTCGGGCAGCGTCCTGGGCGGCAGCCATCTCCTCGGCGATGCCGCCGGCGAGGGCCACTTCCTCCCGGTATTCCAACGCGGTCTCGCGGGTGCCGGAGAACGACTCGACGAAGATCGACGTCTCGTCCACGCCCACCTTCTCCAGCAGCTCGGCGGCGACATCGATATACCCCTCCGGTCCGCAGGCGAACACCTTGCGTCCGTTGGCATCGGGGACCACCGTGTCCACCATCTCTGAGGTGAGCCGCCCGACCATCCCCTCCCAGGTGCCGGGGACGCTGCGATCACCCAGCGAGTAGTACACGGTGATCCGCGAATCGACCGCGGCCAGGTGCTCGAGCTCGTGGGAGAACGCGAAGGTCCCGGGCGCAGCCCCGTGATACAGCATGACCACGTCGGCGCGGCCCGGGAGGGAGTGGATCGTCCGGATCATCGACATCAGCGGGGTGATGCCCGAGCCGGCCGCCAGGAACAGGTAGCGCGCCCGGCGGTCATAGTCGGGCAGATGGAAGGCGCCCACGGGGCCGAGCACCTCCAGCACACTGCCGGGCCGGATGTTCTCGTGGATCCACGGCGAGACCGTGCCACCCTCCTCACGCTTGACCGTGATGGCGAAGGTCCACGGCTCCGTCGGAGCGCTGGACAACGAGTAGCTGCGGTTGACCGGATCAGCGTCCTGACCGAACACCGGGAAGGCGATGTTGAGGTACTGCCCGGATCGGAAGGCGAGCGGAGCGCCGTCCATCCGGCGCATGACCACGGTGAGCATGCCCCCGGCTTCCGGGATGGTCTGGACGCACTCGGCCAGGAACTCCTGCGGATACCAGGGGTCCAAGGCCCGGGCCGCCGCCGCGAAGGGCAGGTCGGCAGTGGCCTGGGCCACCCGGTTCCACGGCATCTCCAGACCCCGGACGCGCCGGACCTCCGGAATCGTGGTGAGGGTGGTGCTGACGGTCATGCCACGTGCTCACGCATGCGCTGGGTGTACCAGTTGATGAACGCCTCGACCTGATACTCGCTCTTCATGTAGGGCCCTGGCTCGTAGGCCGGGCTGTTCGCGCCCTGCTGGCACATCTCCACGAAGTTCTTGTCCTGCAGGTTCGTCTGCTTCCACGTGTGGGTGAGTGTGTCCACGTCATAGTCCACCCCCTCGACGGCGTCGTCGGCAACGAGCCAGGTGGTCCGCACCAGCGTCTGGTGCTCGTTGATCGGGAACGCGGCGAACGTGATCACGTGGTCGGAGATCAGGTGGAACCAGGAGTTCGGCTGCAGGTGCATGGAGCAGCGGCCCAGCCGGAAGTCACGCAGGTCACCCAGCAGCTTCTTGGACAGGCGGCGGCCGGTGGCGGAGAAGGACTCGCCCGCGCCGTCGAGCGGCTCACGGGAGATGCGGATCCCGGTGACGCGGGTGTCGAGTTCCTCGACGATCTCAAAGGGCAGTCCGTAGCGGGTGCAGCGCCCCCGCAGGGCATCCTCGGCCTCGACGTTGCGGTTCCAGACGTCCTCCAGGTGAGGCGGGACGATCCCCTCGGAGAGGCCCCAGGTCGGGAAGAGCGAGCAGGCCAGCTCGGGGTGGCCGTCGCAGTGGTAGCACTCGCGGTTGTTCTCCATCACGAGTTTCCAGTTGCCCTCCTCGATGATGTCCTGTTGGTAGGCCACCCGGGAGTTGGCGATCTCATGCGGGGCCAGGTACGGCTCGAAGATCCCTGCGACCTCATCGAAGTCGGCGGGCGGCTCGTCCGCCAGGCAGATGAACACCAGCCCGGCGACCACCCGTCCGTGCGCCTTCTTGAGCGCGAAGCACGCTTTGTCGAAGGACGTCTCACCGGGTGAGGAGGCATGGATCAGGTCGCCGTCCGCCGAGTAGGTCCACGAGTGGTAGCCGCACACCAGGTTGCCGGTGGTGCCCGTCTTCTCCGGGAGCACCCGGGCGCCGCGGTGGCGGCACACGTTGTGCAGGACGTTCACGCCCTCGTCGGTGCGGAGGACGATCAGGGAGTACGGCCCGTAGTCGACGGTGACGTAGTCACCCGGCTCCGGGATCTCGGCGAGGCTGGCGGCGAAGAGCCAGTGCCGGCCGAAGATGCCCTGCATGTCCGCGGCGAAGATCTCAGGATCGGTGTAGAACGGCGCCTCCAACGAGTAGCCGGTACGGCGCTCGTCGAGCAGAAGACGCACCTGGGCGGCCTGCTCCTCGGTGGGGGCGGCGGCGAGGCGGCCGCGGCTGGCGGCTCTGGAGTTCACGGCAAGGGTCACGGTACTGATTCCTCGAGTCTGCGGGGTTCGGGATGGTGCTGCGGGCCGAGCGGGGGCGGGTCCGTTACGGTGCTGTGATCAATGACACATCGATCGTAGTAGTCCGAACAATGCAATAAAAAGCTCGGATATCCGGTGGGAACCGTGCAGAATCAGTGCATGATCGATCGACGCATCCTCACCCTCCGGACGTTCGCCTCCTGTGGCAGCATCGCGGCGACCGCGGAGCTCACCGGATACTCCCCGTCTGCCGTCTCCGCGCAGCTGCGAGAGCTCCAGCAGTCGCTCGGCATGCGCTTGCTGCTGAAGGAGGGCCGCGGGCTACACCTCACGGCCACCGGGCGCTATCTCGTCGAGCAGACGGACGGCCTGATTGAAGAGTGCGACCGCATCACCTCGACCATGGCGTCCGTTGCCGGGTCCACGCCCATCGAGTTCGGCCTGGGCGGCTTCTCGACTGCGGCGTCCAGCCTGCTCGTCCCGCTCGCGGCGGAACTGCGGGCCACGCAACCGAAGGTCACCGTGCGGGTGGTCGAGGCGAGCCCGTCGCGGTGCCTGGACCTGCTCCTCGCGGAGCGGATCGATCTCGCCGTCGTCGTGGCCACCGAGGCCGAGGCCGACGTGGGTTCCGATTCCCGCGTCGAGGAGACGCGGCTGCTCGACGATCCGCTGGACGTCATGCTGCCGTTGGACCACCGGTTGGCCGAGAACTCATCCGTCTCGCTGCACGAACTCGTGGGCGAGGTCTGGATCACGGACGCGCCGGGTACCGCCTACCGCGCGCTGTTCTCCGCCGCGTTCACCGCGGTCGGCGTGAACCCGAAGGTCCAGCACGAGGTGACTGAGTGGGAGACGACGACGGCGCTCGTCGGGGCCGGGATGGGCCTCGGCCTGGTGCCGCGCCTGGCGAGTCTGGCGGGGTCCGAGAACGTGCGGCGTGTGCCCATTTCGGGCCCGGCGCGGCCGACGCGCCGGATCGTCGCCGCGGTGCGCCGGGGCACGGCGACCGCGCCCATCGTCGCCGCCTCCCTGGCGCACCTGAAGGATGCCGCCCGGCGCCTGCTCTCGGAGCGCCTGGCGGAGAACCCCTAACCTCAGCTCCCCCATTGGACGGCCGCCACCATGCCGCGCCCACGCTGTGTCCATCACCTCGCTCTGGCCTCATCCCGCCAGTCCGGCGTGGCCAGCAACCACGTGGTCAGTTCCTGACAGGCCAGGTCCAGGTTCCCCATCTGACAGTGCTGATCGGCGTACTCGGCCTCGGTGAAGGTGCGCACCGTGAGGCTGTGAGCCATCGTGAGCGCACGGGCCTGCGCCCGAGCCAGCACCGGCGGCTGGAACGCGTCATGCTCACCGCACATCAACAGCACGTCCTGGCGCACCCGCTTGCTGCCCAGATGTCGGGCGTTCATGCCCATGAACCAGTCGACCGCGTCGGCTGGGTCGTCACTGCCCACCATGTACAGCACCTGGTCAACCACCATGCGCAGCGTCGGGCTCAGGCGGACGCGGGTGCGAACGCTCCAGCGCATGAAATCACGGTGCCTCAGCATGCCCCGGACCGGGCCACGCACCGTGGGCGGCAGCCGGTGGAGCCAGTCATAGACAGGAGGCCAGGCCACCACGCGTTGTATGCGGTCCTCCAACCCTGCAGCTCGCAACGCCCAGTACCCACCCATCGAGAGGCCAATCAGGGTGGCCTGCTCCACGCTGAAGTGATCCAGCACCGAACCGACCGGCTTCTCCCAGTCATGGTCGAAGGTCCGACCATTCAGCGTCCGCGCTCCGCCCTGCCCCGGCCCTTCGAAGGCGATGACCTCGAAACCTGCGGCGGCGAGGCGCTGCCAGATGGAGTGGAATTCCTCGATGAGTGAGTCGAATCCGCCGTGCAGCAACACCGTGGACCGAGCGCCCGGGCCGGCCGCGGGCAGCCGGTAGGCGGGCAGGCTCGCCGAGGCATAGGGCACCTCGTGGCGTACGACGCCGGCGCCCGCGAACGCGGCCTCGTACAGTTTCCGGAGGCGCCGGTAGCGTTCGGGCTTCTGCTCCGACCGCGGCGGGGTGAAGAACTCCGCCAGGCGAAGGTAGCCTGCGGCATGTCGTGTCCTCCCGGCTACTGCAGACCGCGCCGAAAGGTCCTCGAACACGGCGATGCAGTCGGCCGCGGACCGGACACGGGCCGCAGCACCGTACAGTTCGCCGCGGTCGGCGAAGCCCAGCGCATATGCCCGGTTGAACTGGTAGTTGATGAAGTCCCTGCGATGGAAGTGCTCAAACCCCACCGGTAGGGCCTCGACCCCTGGGCTGGTCATGCCCACAATGTACGGCGACCTGCCCAGCATTGGCCACCGCCGACTTGCCCGTCGACCCCGCAGACTAGCCCCGTTGGAATGCCACGATCCGCTCGATCGCCTCCGCCACTGCGTCGTACCCGGCTGCGAAGGACAACCGGACGTAGTCCTCCCCGTGCGCGGTGTCGAAGTCGGTGCCGGGCGTCAGTGCCACATGGGCCTGCTCCAGCAACGCCTCGCAGTAGGCGGTTGAGGTGCCGTAGCGCGCGAGCATGGCTTCCCCTGGCTTCGCCCAGAAGTAGAAGGCGCCGTCGGCCGGCGCGGCGTCCGTCCAGCCCAGCCGGGCCTGGTTCTCCAGCACCAGGGCGCGAGCCCGGGCGAAACCGGCCACCTGGGCGTCGCAGGCGGCGTAGGACTCCTCCGAGAAGGCCTCGACCGCCGCGTACTGTGCGGGGGCCGGCGGACAGAGGGACACCGATCCGGAGAGCCCGCCGATCGCCGGCGCCAGGTCCTCCGGCATCAGCATCCAGCCGATGCGCCAGCCCGGCATGCCCCAGTACTTGGAGAACGAGCTGATCACCATCGCCTCCGTGGAGTACTCCCAGGCACAGACCCCACGCTCGACGCCGGCCCGGTCACCCGGCGCTCCCGCCGCACCGTCAGCGTCGGCCCCGTCAATCCCGTCTATCCCGTCGAACGCGTCAGCTGTTTCAGCTGTGTCAGCTCTGTCCGCCGCGCCAATCCCGTCGGAGGAGCCGTACGTGATGCCGTGGTAGATCTCATCCGACACCAGGCGCACGCCGCGCTCCCGGCACCACGCGGCCAGCTCCGCCATCTCGGCCCGGGTCGCCATGGTGCCGGTCGGGTTGTTCGGGGAGGCGAGAATCAGGCCGGCCAACGGACCGTGGACGGACTCCGCCTCCTCGAGTAGCGCGGGGGTGGGCTGGAAGCGGACGGCGGGGCCGGCGTCGAGCTCCACCACCTGGCAGCCGAGCGCGGCGAGGATGTTGCGGTAGGCGGCGTAGCCGGGGCGGGCCATCGCCACCCGATCCCCCGGGTTGAACGCGGCCAGGAACCCGGCCATGAACGCCCCCGAGGAGCCAGTGGTCACCGCCACCCGCGCCGGGTCCACGTCCACCCCGTACCAGCGGGCGTAGTGGCCGGCGATCGCGGTGCGCAACTCCTCGATGCCGAGGGTCGGCGTGTAGTTCAGGGCTCGTCCGGACGCGTGCAGCTCGGCGGCCCGCGCACTGACCCCCGCGGGCGCTCCCCCGCCGGGTTCACCGGCGCACAGGCTCACGACGTCGACTCCCGCCGCCCGCAGCTCCGCCACCCGGCCGAGGATGGTCATCACCTGGAAGGCGGGCACCTGCGAGCGCGAGGACGGTCCGAGGGGTGGGGCCGGGGGTAGCGGGATGGTGGGCTGGTGATCGGGCTGGGGGCTGGACATCATGCCCCATTGAATCAGCCGGCGGCCGGTGCCGTGAGCCCGTTGACCATGGCGTCGATCCGCTGCGGGGACATGGCGTGATGGATGGCCAGCATGCTGGCTCCGAGAACGCCGGCGTCCAGCCCGGAGCCCGACTGGACGATCTGCAGGTGCTGCGTGGCCAGCGGGACGGTCCGGGAGTACACCGCCTCGCGGATGCCCGCGATGAAGTGTTCGCCGGTCAGGGTCATGGAGCCGCCGATCACGATCACGGACGGGTTGATGAGGCTGATGCAGGCAGACAGGACCTCGCCGACATCCCGCCCCGCCTGCCGGACCGCGTGGACCGCCTCGGTATGGCCGGCTTGAACCAGACGCACCACGTCCTCGCCCGTATGGGCGTCCAGGCCTTGCGCGCGCAGCTGGGCGGCCACGGCCGGACCGGAGGCCACGGCCTCCAGGCAGTCCAGGTTGCCGCAGTGACAGGGGACGCCGCCGCCGCGGTGCACGCGGATGTGGCCGATGTCCCCGGCCACGCCGTCAGCGCCGCGCTGGAGCCGGCCGCTGGCGACGATGCCGGCACCGATGCCCGTGGCCACCTTCACGAACATCAGGTCGTCCACGTGCGGCCAAGCGACGTTGCGCTCCCCGAGCGCCATGATGTTGACGTCATTGTCCACTAGGACCGGCACGTGGAAGTGGTCCTGCAGGAATCCGGGCACATCGAAGCCATTCCAGCCGGGCATGATCGGTGGGTTGATGGGCCGGCCGGTGCGGTGTTCCACGGGGCCGGGGACGCCGACGCCGATCGCCAGCAGGTCGCCCGTGGTGCGCTCAGACTCCCCGAGCAGTCCGGTGGCGAGTTCGACGACGGCCTGCAGCACCACCTCGGGGCCCTGCGCCACCGCGATGGTGCGGGTGGTCTCCCGGAGGCGGTGGCCGGCGAGATCTGTCACGGCCAGCCGCAGGTGGGACGCGCCGATGTCCACACCGAGAACCACCTTGCTGCCTGCCTGCAGGGCGATTCGTGAGGACGGGCGGCCGCCGGTGGGGACCGCCTCGTCGACGTAGCCGACCAGGCCCAGCTCCATCAGCGCCTCGATGCGAAGGGTCACGGTGGACCGGGACAGTCCCATGCGCTCCGCCAGCTCCGTCCTGGTGCGGGGGCGTCCGTCCCGCAGGATCTGGAACAGTTCGCTGGCGCCCGATCCGCCTAATCCGTCCAGTCCGTCGAACCTGCTTATGTCGTTCATCGACTCATTACAGCACACGTCTCGACGCAACAGTTCACTGGTCCTCCCCTCCGCGCGGATCACCCTAGACCTTGAGTGGCTTCGCCGTGGCCCGGCGTTCGTTGCGGGCGGCGAAGCGTTGCTGCAGGAGGACAGCCACCACGATGATCAGGCCCTTCGCCAGCGCCTGCACGGACGTGTCCATATTGTTCTGCGTGAACACGTTGGTCAGCGTGCTGAAGATCAGCACACCGAGCACGGTGCCCATGATGGTGCCGCGGCCGCCGATGAGCAGGGTGCCGCCCACCACGACGGCGGCGATCGCGTCCAGCTCGTAGAGCAGGCCGTGCGTGGAGGTGCCGGCCGTCGTGCGGCCCATCATCATGAGCCCGGCGATGCCGGCCGCGAGCCCAGCCAGGACATAGAGGTAGACAAGATGGCGTTTGACCTTGACACCGGCCAGGCGCGATGCCTCGATGTTGCCGCCGATCGCGACGGTGCGGCGGCCGAACGTGGTGCGATTGAGCAGGAACCAGCCGGCCGCGGCCACGAGGGCGAAGATCCAGACCAGCACGGGGACGCCGAGGAAGTCGGCACGCATGAAGTCCAGGAAGTCGGTGTTGTTCACGATCAACGTCCTGCGCCCGGAGATGAGCTCGGCGAGTCCACGCGCGGCCACCAGCATGGCGAGGGTGGCAATGAAGGCGACCACGTTGCCGTAGGCGATGATCACGCCGTTCACGAGTCCGGCGATCCCGCCCACCAGGAGCGCCACGAGCACCATCACCAGCCACGTGGACTGCGTGGCGGCTAACTGGACACTGGCCAGGCTGGCCACCACCGTGGTCAGACCCATGACCGAGCCGACGGATAGGTCGATGCCGCCGGCCGTGATCACGAAGGTGATGCCGATGCTGATCACGCCGATGATCGAGGCATGGCGGAGGATGGTGAGGATGTTCTCGACCGCCAGGAACCTCTCGCCGCTGGTGATGAGGCCGATGGCGACGAGCGCGGCCAGGGCGATGACGAGGCCCAGGCTGCGGGCACCGGAGCCGTGGAGGAGGTTCCGTCCGGAGGTCCTGCCGCCGGGGGCGCTGTGGCTGGAGGCCGGGGACGGATGCCGCTCGGCCACGGGTGTCTTCTGCTCGCTCACGCGGCACTTCCCTTCATGACGAGGTCGAGCACTCCGTGCTCGTCGATTTCGTTGGCATCGGACTCCGCGAGGACGCGACCGTCGTCTATGACAAGCACGCGGTCAGCCAGGCCGAGGACTTCCTCGATCTCACTCGAGATCACGATGATGGCGGTGCCGCCCGCGGCCAGCCGCCGAATGAGCGTGTAGATCTCCGCGCGGGCGCCGACGTCCACGCCTCGGGTCGGCTCGTCCAGCAGGAGCACCGGCGTGCCATGCACCAGCCACCGGGCCAGGAGGATCTTCTGCTGATTTCCACCGGACAGCGCCCGCGCCGGGCGGTTGGGATCGGCCGGGCGCAACTCCAGGGCGTCGATCTGCGCCCGCGCCGCCTGGCGCTCGGCCGACTCGTCTAGTAGGCCCGCCCGGGCAAAGCGCCCGAAGGTGGACAGGGTCACGTTCCGGTAGAGCGGCTCGTCCAGGATGAGCCCCTGGCTCTTGCGCTCCTCGGGGGACAGGCCGAGGCCGGCATCCACGGCCGCGCTGACCGAACCGGGCGTGAGCCGCTTGCCATTCACGCAGACGCGTCCGGCGGTCGCCTTCCGGGCGCCGTAGATGGTCTCGATGATCTCCGAACGCTGCGAACCGACCAATCCGGCAAGGCCGAGGATCTCGCCGGCGCGGACTGTGAAGCTGACCGGCTCGAAGTGACCCTTCAGCTCCAGGCCGTCCACCTCGAGCGCCACGGGAGCATCCGCCGCGACGGGCGTCCGCGGCGGGAACACGTTCGCGACCTCGCGGCCGGTCATGAGCCTGATCAACTCCGCCTTCGGGGTCTCGGTGACGTGGAGGCCGCTCGCGGTGCTCCGGCCATCCTTGATGACGGAGATGCGGTCCCCGATCTGGCGGATCTCCTCCAGGCGGTGCGAGATGTAAACGACCGCGATGCCCTGGGCCGTGAGTTCGCGGATCACCCGGAACAGGTTTTGGACCTCACCGGAGTCCAGGATGGCACTTGGCTCATCCATGATGATCAGCTTGGTGTCCCGCGAGAGTGCGCGGGCCATGCTGACGATCTGTTGGTTCGCGGCGGAGAGCGAGCCGACCTCCCGCGACGGGGAGAGGCCGCCGTGGCCCAGCCGCTGCAGGAGGGACCGCGCGGCCGCGTTCGCCCTCTTCACGTGCAACACACCCCCGGTTGCCCGCTCGTGGCCCAGGAAGATGTTCTCCGCGACGGTCAGCCCGCCGACCACGTCGAGTTCCTGGTACATCGTGGCGATGCCGAGTTCCAGCGCCGCGGCCGGACTGTCGAACTCGACCGCGCGGCCCTCCCAGAGGATCTCGCCCTCTTCCGGTCGATGTGCGCCGGAGAGCGTCTTAATGAGGGTGGACTTGCCGGCCCCGTTCTGGCCCATGACGCAGTGGACCTCCCCGGCGCGCACGTCCAGGTCGACTCCCTTGAGCGCCTGGACGGCGGCGAAGCGCTTGGAGAGTCCCCGCACCTCGAGCAATGGCGACGCCTGATCCTGTTCCGACATGTGACGAAGCTAACACATTATGTCGATCATCGGTACAAGGGCGTCGATTTTTCCCGTGGTTCTGTTATTGTGACTCGCATCACGTCGATGAGCCGTCTTTCGGAAGCAGGCTCCACCCGACGCAGACGCACCACTCATCGAGGAGACAGACATGCTCGCAATTCGAACCGGACGGTCAATGCTCGTCACCACCGGCGCCCTCCTGGCGGTCGGTGCACTCGTCGCCGGCTGTTCATCCGGATCAGCCGGTGACAGTACCCAGCCCACCAATGCCTCCGTGGAGGGAAACACTGAGGAGGGCGAGACCGTGGTCGTGGGCTTCTCGGGCCCCGCGGCAGACCACGGCTGGCTCGGGGCCATCAACGCCGCCGCCACCGCCGAGGCGGAGCAGTACGGTGACATCGATTTCCGCGTGGCCGAGGGCACCAACGACGCCAACCTGCAGATCAGCCAGGTGGAGCAGTTCATCAACGACGGCGTGGACGCCATCGTCCTGCTCCCCACCGACGGTGCCGCCCTCACGGCCGTCGCCACCAAGGCCATGGAAGCCGGGATCCCGGTGGTCAACGTGGACCGCGAATTCTCCAGCCCGGCAGCGGCCCGCACCACGATCCTCGGGGACAACTACGGCATGGGCCAGAGCGCCGGGAACTACATCTGCGAGCAGATGAGTGACACTCCGGACGCCGTCGTCGCGGAGGTGGCCGGCATCGACTCCCTGCCGCTGACCCAGGACCGCAGCCAGGGCTTTGCCGACGCTCTGGAGGCGTGCGGCCTCGACGTGGACAATCGCGTGGCCGCCGACTTCACGGTCCAGGGAGGCGAGGCCGCCACGTCTCAGCTGCTCGCAGCCGCCCCGGAGATCGATGCCCTCTGGAACCATGACGACGACCAGGGCATCGGTGTCCTGTCGGCTATCGACAATGCCGGCCGCGATGAGTTCATCATGGTCGGCGGCGGCGGCTCCGCCAACGCCATGCGGGAGATCCAGTCCGGTGAAAGCGTCCTCCAGGCCACGGTGATCTATCCGTCCACCCAGGCGGCCGACGGGGTCCGGCTGGCGCGGCTGATCGCCCAGGACAAGGCCATGAGCGATCTGGTGGAGGTGGAGGTCCCCAAGCGGATCGTCCTGAACGCCCCGGTGGTCACCAGCGAGAACGTTGAGGAGTACCTCCCCACCGCGTTCGAGTCGTAGAGCCATCCAGTGCGGGGCGGGACGTTCCCCCGCGGAACGCCCCGCCCCGCAGGCCGCCCTCAACGAGCCGTCATCCATCCGTCGTCCAGCCGACGCCCCCTGCAGGAGAGACCATGCCCCGCCCCGTACCACCACTGAGGATCGCCCTGATCGGGCACGGTTTCATGGGAGCCGCCCATTCGCAGGGATGGCGGGTGGCGCCCAGGTTCTTCGATCTGTCTGCCCGTCCGGAGATGACGTTGCTGGTTGGCCGTCAGGCCGCCGGCGTCGAGGCCGCCGCCGCCCGGTGGGGGTGGGCGGAGACCGCCACGGACTGGCGGGCCGCCATCGAGCGTGAGGACATCGACGTGGTGGACATCGTGACCCCCGGCGGATCTCACGCCGAGATGGCCATCGCCGCACTGCAGGCCGGCAAGCACGTGTTGTGCGAGAAGCCACTGGCGAACACCCTCGAGGAGGCTGCGGCGATGGCCGAGGCCGCTGAACGGACCGGGGCGAACGTCTTCGCCATGATCGGGTTCACCTACCGCCGGGTGCCTGCGGCGGCTTTCGCCCGCGATCTCGTCCGGTCCGGTGCTGTCGGCGAGGTCCGCCAGGTCCGTGCCGCCTACCTGCAGGACTGGCTGTACGACGCCGAGGCACCCCTGACCTGGCGGCTCCAGAAGGAGCATGCCGGCTCCGGCGCACTCGGTGACCTGGGAGCCCATGCCGTTGACCTGTCCCAGTTCATCACCGGCCAGAAGGTGGCCGGCGTGAGCGGCATCCTGAACACGTTCGTCGAGGAACGGCCCCTCCCGGAGTCGGCGTCGGAGCGCGGCCGGGTGTCCGTGGACGATGCCGCGCTGTTCACCGCCCGTTTCGACGGGGGTGCCATCGGCTCCTTCGAGGCCACCCGCATGGCCACCGGGCGCAAGAACTCCCTGCGCATCGAGGTCTCCGGATCCCTCGGCGCGATCGCGTTCGACCTGGAGGACTACAACTCGTTGGGCTTCTATGACGCGACGGCCCCCGGCACCCGGCAGGGCTTCACCGACATCATGGTCACTGAGCCCGAGCACCCCTATATGTCCGCCTGGTGGCCCACCGGTCACGCACTCGGCTACGAGCACGGCTTCGTGCACCAGGCCCGGGACTTCGTCGAGGCCGTCACCGAGGGTCGGCAGCCCGAGCCCTCCTTCGCCGACGGCTACCAGGTGCAGCGCGTTCTCGATGGCGTCCAGCGCAGCGCGGAACACTGCAGTGCCTGGACGGCGACCGGCTAGCAGCAGGGCCGCCGCACCACAGAACCCCGAACCGAAGGAGCAACCGGATGGCACGCAACTACACACTGTTCACCGGCCAATGGGTCGATCTGCCCCTCGAAGAAGTCGCCCGCCTCGCGTCCGGCTGGGGCTACGACGGATTGGAGATCGCGGTCTCCGGCGGGCATCTCGACGCCTGGCGCTGGGACGATGACGACTACATCGCCGAGCGCCTTGGCATCCTGGAGCGGTATGGGTTGAGCGTCTGGGCCATCTCGAACCACCTGACGGGTCAGGCGGTCTGCGACGATCCGATCGACTTCCGCCACCAGGCAATCGTCGGCGACCGGGTGTGGGGCGACGGCGACCCGGAAGGCGTCCGTCAGCGGGCGGCCGAGGAGCTCAAGAACACCGCACGGCTGGCACGGCGGCTGGGAGTGGACACCGTCGTCGGGTTCACCGGGTCCTCCATCTGGCAGTACGTGACCCTGTTCCCACCCGTGCCTGGGCATGTCATCGACGCCGGCTACCAAGACTTCGCCGACCGGTGGAACCCCATCCTGGATGTCTTCGATGAGTGCGGGGTGCGGTTCGCCCTAGAGGTGCATCCGACTGAGATCGCCTACGACTACTGGTCGACGGTCAAGACGCTGGAAGCCGTGGGCCACCGCGAGGCGTTCGGCCTGAACTGGGATCCGAGCCACATGATGTGGCAGGGGATCGATCCGGTGGCGTTCATTTCCGATTTCGCCGACCGGATCTACCACGTGGACTGCAAGGACACCCGGATGCGGATGGGCGGAGGCCGAAACGGCGTGCTCGGCTCACATCTGCCGTGGGGCGATCCGCGGCGCGGCTGGGACTTCGTCTCGGTGGGACGAGGTGATGTGCCGTGGGAGGACGCGTTCCGCTCGCTGGCGGCGGTCGGCTATGACGGGCCGATCTCGATCGAGTGGGAGGACGCCGGGATGGACCGGCTGCACGGTGCACCGGAGGCCCTCGCGGTGCTGAGGAAGCTGGACTTCCCGGCGCCGTCCGCGTCCTTCGACGCGGCGTTCGAGCAACGCCGATAGTCCGGCTCCGGTTCATCGGACACCCTGCACTAGCCGATCCGCAACACCGGTTTGATGGTCTCGCCCGTCTTGGAGTCGGCAAACGCCTGGTCCACCTGGTCGAAGTCGTAGTACCGGACCAGCTCGTCGAAGGGGAACCGGCCCTGCTGGTAGAGCGCGATCAGGGCGGGGATCAGGTCCTGGGAAGTCCCGGAGCCGCCCAGAGTGCCCACCACGTGCTTGCCCCACAGGGTCCGCTGGTGATCCAGGCTGAACCGGGCCTCGGCCGGCGCCCCACCGATCAGGATCAGCGTGCCGATCATCCCGATCGCCTCGGCGGCCTCCTCGATCACGGCCACCACCCCGGTGCAGTCCACGGCGTAGTCCGCCGGACCGCCGCAGATCTCCAGGATCCGCTCCAGGGCATTCTCGCGGCCGGAGTTGATGACGTGGGTGGCACCGTAGCGGGTGGCCAGGTCCAGCCGGGAGTCGTGCAGGTCGATGGCGATGATCGTGGTGGTCGGGGTGTTCCGGGCCGCCATGACCGCCGCGAGTCCCACCGCACCCGCGCCGTAGACGACCACCGACTCGCCGGCGGCGGGACGGGCGGTGTTCAGGATGGCACCGGCACCGGTGGTGATGCCGCAGGCGAGCACGCCCACCAGCTCCAGTGGCACCTCCGGGTCCACCGTCACCAGGGCATTCGCGTTGGCCAGCGCATAGGTCGCGAAGGAGGACTGGCCGAAGAAGTGCCCGGAGATTGCCGAGCCATCGGCACGGGTATAGGCCGAGGTCCCGGCCTGCGGACCGATGAACCGCCGCCCGCTGGCCACGGCCGGACCGAGCAGGTCACAGTAACGGTGTTCGCCGCGGCGGCAGTTCCGGCAGTGGCCGCAGTAGGGCCAGCCCATGATGACGTGGTCCTTCACCGCCACCGAGTCCACGCCTTCGCCGACGGCCTCCACCACCCCCGAGCCCTCATGGCCGAGCACGCCGGGCAGCGGCAGGGGCATGTCCCCTGCCTGGGTGATGGCGTCCGTGTGGCACACCCCGGAGGCCACCACCCGCACCAGGACCTCGCCGGGGCCCGGCTGCTCGAGTTCGAGCTCCTCCCGGACGAAGGGGGCGTTCTTCTCTTCGACAACCAGTGCTTCGATCTTCACGGCGGAGTCTCCTGATCAACCTGTTTTGGCGGCCGTCTTCTCCGCAGCCACGCGGAACCGTGTGGCACCCCGGAAAGACCGCCCTGGGTTCATCCGCCAGGGTATCGAGGGGGCAGGTGCCGGACCAGTCGCTCTCGCCACGTGGAACGACCGTACTGTTCGGGCAACGTCACTCCTTCAGGCAGCAGGGCACCCCTGTGCGGCTGAGGCCCCTCAGAGGACAGCCAGCCCCTGCTCGACGAGGATGCTGGCCCCGATCAGGGTCATCAGGATCCCGGCGACCTTGACCACGGCGGCGCTGATGCGGGGCCGCGAGCGGAGGATCCGCTTCGCCAGCAGGGCCACCACGAGGTAGATGACCGCGCAGTTGGCCACGTGCAGGCTCCCCAGGGCGAACATCTGGGTTGTCGAGGACCAGGCTCCGCCACCCGACGTGAACTGGGGCAGGAGCGCGAGCAGCAAGAGCAACCCCTTGGGGTTGATTCCACTGATCCCGGCGCCCCGGAGGAACTGGGACAGCGGGCCGGTCCCCAATGGTTCGGCGCTGGCGGAGGGCGCCTCCGTCCGTGCGACCAGAGTGGTGATCCCGAGGTGGAGTAGGTACACCGACCCGGCCAGGGTCAGCACGGTCAGTGCCGCGGGGTACTGCGTCACGAGGGCACCGGCACCCACGGCCACGAGGGTCACCACGAGCGCGTAGCCGGTGACCATGCCGGCCACGGCGGGCACCACGGACCGCGCGCGCAGGCCGGCGGAGATCGCGTACGCCCAGTCGGCCCCCGGCGTCAGGGCGAGCAGTACCGCCACGAGCCAGAACTGTGCCATCAATGCCGCGTCCATACTGCACTCCCCTTCTCCTGGCTGTAGATCGTACGGAGAATCGCGCGAGATGTGCTTCGAATTACCGCACGGAATCGCCCCTGGGGTGGAATACTTTCCGGCATGGACGCGATCAACCGGGAGATCCTCTCCCTCCTGCAGGAGGACGGGCGCATGAGCGCCACCGTGCTGGCCCAGAAAGTCGGCCTCAGCCTCTCCGCCTGCCACCGCCGGCTCAAGGACCTCGAGCAGTCGCGGGCGATCGAGCGCTACCGAGCCGTGGTCTCCCCGGAGGCCATCGGCCTGCACTTCGAGGCCATCGTCTTCGTCACCATGGGGCGTACCGACGTCGAGACCGTCGGCGCGTTCGAGGCCGCCGCGCGGGAGATCCCGGAGATCGTCGAGGCCCAGCGGCTTTTCGGCGAGCCCGACTACCTCCTGCGCATCCTCACCCCGGACCTGGCGGCCTACCAGCAGCTCTACGACACCGCCCTCGGCAGCCTGCCCGGCGTCCAGCGCCTGGGCTCCACCATGGTCATGAAGAGGATCCGCGGCGGGGAGACCCTCCCGATCCCGTAGCGCTAGGCCATGATCAGCACGGGCTGGTACCCGTCCGGGCGTTTCCGGTAGATCCGGGCCGGACGGCCCAGGCCGTTGCCGCCTGGCGGCACGGCCCGCTCTTCGAGTGCCTCGAGGAGCGGCTCCATGGTCCGCCGGAAGGTGTCCTTCTGATGGACGGCTCCCGCCACGGCATCATGGGCTTGGCGAAGCTGGGTCATGGTGAATTGGGAGTCCAGCAGGTTCCACGGGTCCGGGGCCTGGCCGTACTCCCAGCGCACCATCTTCACGGCCCACGCGATGATCTCGTCGTGGCTGAAGGGCAGGCCGTGCACCTGGGACACCGGTCGCAGCTGGCCATGGCCATGCTGCAGACCCAGCGTCAACGCGGACAACGGCAGTACGTCCAGGTGGGTCACGGTCAGCACCCAACCGCGTTCGTCCCGGGCCGGGTCGTCGAAGACGTGCAGTTGCCGCGGCGAGCGGCCCTGGATGTGCATCCGCGTGTCCAGGCACCGCAGCACCGCGTCACCCAGCCGCTCGCGTTCGCGCAGCATGGTGCCCGGCAGCATCCACTCCCCCGCATGGCTGCCCTGGTCCCGCTTCCGCAGGACCACGTTCAGTTCCCCGTCGGCCACGGTCAGAAGCACGACGTCGGCCGCCACGGACGGGCGGGGATAGGCCAGCAGGTCATCGCGTTCCGGGGACATGCCACCCAATCTATCCACCCCGGCCCGGCGTCTCGCGCCGGCCGTGGGGCAGGTCTCGATCAGGTTCTCCGGCGAAGCCTCAAACGAACAGGCCGGCAGCGTCACGGACGAACTCCTCGCCCGTGCGAAAGGTGGTGTCCCAGATCTTCAGCGCATCGGCCACCGGCTCCTGCATGACGGCACGACTGAATCCCTCCACGCCGAACCGGCCCGCATAGCCCAGGGTTTGGACCTCCTCCAGGACCCGGGCCAGGTCCAGGGAACCCTTGGAGAGCAGTCCGCGGGAGGACTGCCCGAACTCCAGGTACCCGAGGTGGGGCAGGGCATGGGCCACCGCCCCGACCAGGTCCGGTTCCTCGATGGCCATGTGGAAGGTGTCCAGGTGGATCTTCAGGTTCCTCGAGCCGGAGAGCTCCACGAACCGCACGGCCTGGGCCGCGGTGTTCAGCACGGCGGTCTCGTACCGGTTGACCACCTCGAAGGTCATGAGGACCCCGGCGGCGGCGGCCTCATCAGCCACGTCACCCACCAGTTGCGCCGTGTTGGCGAGCGTTCCCTCTGCGGGCCGAGCGGTGGTGTCACCGTGGACGCCGTAGGGCACCCCGTTGAGCTGGTCCCCGCCCATCCGCCCCGTCATGTCCACGAACCGGCACAATTGCTCGAATCCGCGCCGGCGCACGGTCGGCTCGTCAGACATGACGTTCGCCTCCGGGGACTGGACGGCCATCGTGATGGGGGCCAGGCCGGCGTCGTGAATCCGCTGTCCGAGGGCCTCGATCCCGCGGCTGGACGGATCCAGCGGGCCGAGCACCACGCGCCGGTATCCGGCGTCCTTCAGGACTGGAAGCGAGCGGGTGAACTCCTCGCTGAAGGGGTCCGTGGTGAACGCCGCGCTCTGGCAGGCCAGGTCCACCCGCATCTCAGAACTCCGGCAGCTCGAAGCGGTGCTTGAACACCGAGTAGCCGTCATCCACGTTCACCACGGTGCCGTTCATGGCGTTGGACTCCTCGGAGAACAGGAAGGCGACCACGTTGGCGATCTCCTCCGGCTCGGTCATCTTGTTGCGCAACTGCTCGGAGGCGAACAGGTCCCGCAGCTTCTGGGGGAACTGCTGGATGATCGCAGTGTTCGCACGTCCCGGGGTGATCGCCAGCACGCGGGTACCGTGCTCAGCCAGTTCGTAGGCGGCCGAGCGGGTGAAGGAGATGACGGCGGCCTTGGCGGCGCTGTAGGTGAAGGACAACTCAGCAGCCTGCTCGCCGTAGATGGAGGACGTGTTGACGATGACCCCTCCCCCGCCCTGCTTCACGAACTGCCGCGCCGCGGCCAGGATGCCGTAGTACACGCCGTCCTGGTCGATTCGGATCATGGGGTGGTAGTCCTTGGCCGGATCGTGGTCCAGCAGCGGCTTGCCGCCGGCGATGCCCGCGTTGTTGAAGATGCCGTCCAGCCGGCCGAAGGCGTCCACGGCTGACTGCACGGCCTGCTCGACGGCGGCGAAGTCCGAGACATCGACGGCCACAGCGTGTGCCGTGCCACCGGCCGCAGCGACCTCGTCGGCCACCGACTGGGCACCGGCGAGATTCAGGTCGGCCACGATCACCTTGGCACCCTTCTCGGCGCAGCGGCGCACGGTGGCGCGGCCGATGCCGCTCGCTCCGCCGGTGATGAGGAGGACTTTGTTCGTCAGGGTCGTCATGGATGCTCCTTGAAAGGTACTGCGTGAAGGACAGTGCCCTGGGCCGGTGGGCAGGACAATAGGGTCGTAGTGCTCACGGCACCGGGATCAGAACATGGTGTGGGACAAGGCCAGGGCACCGCCGTCCACGGCCAGGACGGCGCCGGTGACGAACGAGTTGCCGGGTGCCACGAGGAAGAGCATCGGTGCTTGGATCTCCGCCATGGTGCCCATCCGGGCGAGCGGGATGGTCTCTTCCCACATCCGTTCCCCCGCCTCGTCCAGCACGGCGTCCCCGCCGATCCGGGTGCCCTTGAAGGGGCCGGGGGCGATGACGTTGACGCGGATCCCGCGGGGCGCGAGTTCCAGGGCGGCCTGCCGGGCCAGGTTGATGATCCCGGCCTTGGTGGCGCCGTAGGCATAGGAGACCATCGGGTCGGTGCGCAGCCCGGCGGTGGAGGAGGTCACCAGGATCCGGCCGTGGTCCGGCAGCACACGGGCGGCGGCGCGGACGGTTTCGAAGGTGCCGTGGAGGTTGGTGGCCACCACGTCCCGCCATTCCTCGTCCGCGTACCGGCCGATGGCCCCGCCCTCCGTGCGGTAGCTGCCGCCACCGGCGATGCCGGCATTGGCCACCACCACCGTCGGACGGCCCACCTCGGCCACGATCCGCTCCAGCACCTCGTCGACGGCGCCCGGCGCGGCCAGGTCGGCGGCAAAGGCGTGGGCCGTGCCCCCGGTGGCGGTGATCGCGTCCCTAACCTCGTCCAGTCGGCCCTGGTCCCGGCCGAGCACGACGACGGTGGCACCGGCGTCGGCGTAGATCTCGGCTGCAGCGCGGCCGATGCCGCTCGAGGCCCCGGTGACCACAACGATGTCGTCGCGCATCGAGAACAGGTCGAGGAGCCGGTCGGTTCCGTGGGCGGGGAGGGCTTGGTCAGTGGTGGACATCATGGGTACGGGCCTCTCTCATCGGTCTCCTGGGTTGGGGGCGTGATCGGCCGGCGGCGGTGGAACTACCGCACAGCCGACACGCTTCCGCGGTCACATGGACGGGGTGAAGTCCGCTGCGTTGTCGCGGTCGATCAACTCGCCCTCGACCTCGACGAAGTTCTCCTCAGGCAGGGTTCCGTCAGCCCGGTAGGCCTCGATGTCTTCGACCACGACGTCGACGACGGAGAACCAGTCCTGGTGGACGGAGGCATAGAACGGACCGTCCTTCTTGATCTCCTCGACGGCCACGCCGAGCGCGTCCACGCCGGTGACGTAGATGTCATCCCGACCGGCTTCGTCGATGGCCTGCGCGGCGCCCAGCGCCGCGTGGTCCCAACCGACCCACACGCCGTCCAGGCCGTCCGGGTTGGCCTGCAGGAAGTCGGTGACGAACTTCAGCGCCTCCTCCTGGGAGGTGCCCGGGTTCAGGGCCTGCTTCATCTCACCGCCGGCGATGTTGGCCCCGGCCTCCTCGAGCATGTCGTAGGCGAGGTTGCTGCGGGTCATGATGCCGATGTGGGGATCGTGGCCGATCACCATGACGTCCTTGCCCTCAAGGCCGCCCATGGCTTCCTCGAGCGCGCCCACGGTGAGTGAGGCGAGCTGGTCCTGGTCGAAGGTGACGTCCTCCACGAAGTCCTCGTTGGGTTCCACCCCGCCATCGATGGAGAAGATGGGGATATCCGCGGACTCGGCGGAGTTGACGAGCGGGGCGATCTGGCGTGGATCGGGGAAGCCCGCCAGGATGACGTCTACCCCCTGGGTGATGGCGGACTGCATGTCCGAGTTGATCTTGTCGTAGTCGAAGTCGGAGGTGTACAGGGTGATGTCCCAGCCCTTGGCCTTGCCCTCCTCCACGAACTTGTCCAGGGTCAGTTTGCCGCCGGGCGTCGCGTAGCCGGCGGTGAAGGCGGCGACCGTGAAGGTGCCGTCATCGCCAGAGCCTCCGGAACTTCCCGCTGCTCCGGCATCAGCGCCGGGGGCCGAGCAGCCCGTCAGGCCGAGCATGGCGGCCGCGGCGAGGCCGGTGATGATCTTCAGTCGAGTGCGCATGGGTTTCTCCCGAGGTAGGGCACACCGTGGTGTGGGGATAGAAGGGTGACAAGGGGTGATGAAGAGGACGACTGACGGGCGTCACGCCCGGCGTGATTTGAAGGAGGAGAGCAGCACGGCGGCGACAATGATGATTCCGGTCAGCACCTGTTGCACGTAGGTGTTGACTCCCACGATGTTCAGGCCGTTCTGCAGGACGCCGATGATGCCGACGCCCACGAGGGTTCCGCCGAGGTTGGCCTGGCCGGAGTTGGAGAGTGTCATGCCCAGGAACACCGCTGCCACGGCCAGCATCATGTAGTCGTTGGCGCTGGTGGCGCTGGCGCTGGACAGCCGGCTGACCAGGACGATGCCGCCGAGCCCGGAGACCAAGCCGGCCAGGGCGAAGGCCCAGAACACGTTGCTGCGAACGCTGACGCCGGACAACCGAGCCACGTCTGCATTACCGCCGACCGCGTACCACCGGCGGCCGACTGTGGTGTACTTCAGCACGACCCAGATGACCAGGGCGACGACCAGGGCGATCACCACGGGCATGGGCAGGCCGGCGATGCGGGACTGGCCGACCCAGAAGAAGACCTCGGGCATGCCGTACAGGGTGGTGCCGTCCGTGACGATGAAGGCGAGACCGCCGACGGTGGTCAGGGTTGCCAGGGTGGCCACGATGGCCGAGATGTTCAGGAAGGCCACCAGGAAGCCGTTGATCATGCCCACTCCCAGTCCGACCAGCAGCCCCAGGATGATGGCGACGGGTACCGGGAGACCGGACAACATGAAGGCCGAGGCGCTGGCTCCGGAGAGGGTGGCCGTGGTGCCGACCGAGAGATCGAAATGCCCGGTGACCATGACGATCGTCTGGGCCCCAGCGATGATGGTCAGGATGGCGACCTGGGCCAGGATGTTTGTCAGGTTCCCCAGGCTGAGGAATCCACTGGGACTCAGGACTCCGAAGATGACAATCAGCCCCACCAGGGCGATGATGGTGCCGCTCTGGAGCACCATCTGAGAGAGGGACTTGCGCTCTTCACGGGTTTCGTCGGGCCGGTCTTGAGGCAATGGCGCTGCCGAGACGGTTTCGGTGGTTGCCATGTCAGGCATTCCTTCCGTAGCAGTAGGAGAGCAGGAGTTCCTGGTCGGCGCCCTCGGCGGGCACCTGCCCGGAGATCCGTCCCTCGTGCATGATGAGGATCCGATCGGAGAGACCGATCAGTTCGGGCAATTCGGAACTCACGGCGATGATCGTGGTCCCCTGGGCAGCGAGCTCGCGGATGAGCCGGTAGATCTCGGCCTTGGTGCCGACGTCGATCCCTCGGGTGGGTTCGTCGAGCAACAGCACGTGCGGCTCCCGGGCCAACATCTTGGCCAGGACGACCTTCTGTTGGTTGCCTCCCGAGAGCAGACCGACGTGCTGCCGTGGGCCGCGCGCCTTGATCCGCAGGTTCTCCATGCTCCGGCGCGCCAGCTCGGTCACGCGTCGGGCTGACACCCATCCGCCGGTGCTGACCTTCTCCAGATTGGCCAGGGCGATGTTGTCCTGGATCGAGGCGTTCAGGGACACGCCTTGACTGCGGCGCTCCTCGGGAACCAACACCATGCCCGCATTCAGGACCCCGCCGACGTCGCCCTTGGCGGGCAGTACGCGCCCCGCCACCGTGATGGTGCCACCGGTGGCCTTCTGGGCCCCGGCCAGCAGGCGCAAGAGTTCACTGCGACCGGACCCTGCCAGGCCCCCGATACCGAGGACCTCACCGGCATGCGCGGCGAACGAGACGTCTTGGACCCGGCGACCGGTCAGTGACTCAACCGACACCACGGCGCGGTCCGTCGCGGTTCCCCGGTCCGGATACAGTTCCCCCGGGGCGCGGCCGACCATGGTGGAGATGACTCCGTCGATCGTGATGTCCGCGACGTCCCGGGTGGAGATGGTCGATCCGTTGCGCATGATGGTCACGCGGTCGCACAGCTCGAACACCTCCTCCAGACGGTGTGAGACGTAGACAATCCCGACCCCCTCGTCGCGCAGGCTGCGCAGTACCGCGAAGAGGTCCTTGATCTCGGTATCTGTCAGGGAGGCGGTGGGTTCATCAAGGATGAGAACGCGAGCGTCGGCGGCCAGAGCACGCGCCACGGCCACCATCGTCTGCTGCACCGGCGAGAGCTGTCCCGCCAACCGACGGACGGGGATGCGCTGATTGAGACGATCCAGGTGCCGGCGGGCCTCACGGTTGGCCTCCGGCCACCGCACCAGGCCCGCGGTGTTGGGGGTGCGCTCACCGAGCAGGATGTTCTCGGCCACACTGATCGTCGGCACGATGGACAGTTCCTGGTACAGGGCCACCACGCCGGCCTGATGGGCGTCCTTCACCCCGGTGAACTGCACGGGCTCGCCGTCCGAGGCGATCGAGCCGGCATCCGGCCGGTAGACCCCCGTCAGGATCTTGATCAACGTTGACTTGCCGGCACCGTTCTCTCCCAGCAGCGCGTGGATCTCTCCCGGCCGGACGTCGAGCCGGGCGTCCGTGAGGGCGGCCACACCCTCGAAGTGCTTGGAGATGCCCTGCGCCTGCAGCACCAGCTCTTCGGCCTGAGGGGCAGCGGTCTCTGCGGTTGCGGTGCTCATCGCCGACACGCCCTCTCGGTGCCGGGCTCCGAAAGGTCGTTGCAGCGGATGACCACCTTCGGATGCTCGCCGCTCACGTGCGTCTCGAAGGCCTCGGACGCGTCCTCCAGGTCGAGGACCGACTGCAGGAAGGGCTCCAGGTCCAGTTCGGCCAAGAGCCTCACGGCCCGCGGGAACGTGTACGGGGAGACGAAGACCCCGGTGAGGGTCAGTTCCTTGCG
Organism: Citricoccus muralis; assembly: GCF_003386075.1. GTDB lineage: Bacteria > Actinomycetota > Actinomycetes > Actinomycetales > Micrococcaceae > Citricoccus > Citricoccus muralis. Next base: position 2,890,219 of record NZ_QREH01000001.1, on the reverse strand, counting down.
GTACAGGTAGTCGGAGAGGTTGAGCGGCAGCTCGTAGTCCTCCGGGTACATGGCCCCGTAGACCACGGTGCCGCCCGGGGCCGCGATGTCCAGCAGCCCCGCCACCGCGTGCCGGGAGCCGGAGGCATCGATCACGACGTCGTATCCCGCCCCCGCGGTGATCTCGCGTGCCCGCTCCTCCAGGGAGTCATCATTGGGGTCGATCACGTGCAGCGCGCCGAATTGCCGGGCGAGTTCGCGCCGCTCCGCGATCGGTTCGATGAGCGTGAGCGAGGTGGCCCCGTACCGCGCCATGAGTTGCAGGGTGAGCTGACCGATGGGCCCGCCGCCACAGATCGCCACCCGGTCGCCGGCGCGGACACGGGTCTTGTCCGCGATCCGCACGGCCACGGACGTCGGCTCCAGCAGGCAGCCCTTGAGCAGGGAGACCTCCTCCGGGAGCTTGTAGATCTGGGATTCGTGCCAGACGACGGACCGGGCCATGCCGGGGCGGTTGTAGTCGCCCAGGTGTTCGCAGAACTGCTGGCGTCCGTCCTGGCACGGCTGGCAGGCCCCGCAGAAGCGGACGAAGTTGCCGGAGACGCGGTCCCCCACCTGCAGGTCGGTCCGGCGGACCTGCGGACCCAATTCGGCCACGACGCCGGAGATCTCGTGTCCCAGCCCGATCGGCACGTCCGTGCCGAAGAACCCCTCGGCCAGGTGCGGGTCGGAACCACAGATCGCGGCGTAGGCAACGGTGATGCGCACATCCTGCGGCCCCACCTCGTCCGCAGGGAAGGTGACGACGCCGATGCTGCCGCGCTGGCCGGCGTCGGGCGCTCGAAGGCTGCCGATGCGGGTGACCGCGATGGTCTCGACACCACCCGGTGTCCCTTCTGGAGCGGCGCTGACGGTGGTGGTGGTGCTGGTCATGCGGCGCTCCCCTGGTTTGCACATGCGGAAGGACGGTTCTCGGTCACGGCGAGGGCCGCGTCCACGGTGGCCTGCAGTCCGTAACCGTGCTTGTCCCGGAGCTCCGTGTCCTCGCCGAAGCCCGCGAAGACCTGGGGGATGCCGAGCCGCCGGAAGCCCTCGAGCCGCAAGCCCCGATCCGCGATGACGTCCGAGACCTGCGAGGCCAGCCCGCCATAGGCCAGGTGGTCCTCGACCACCACGAAGCGGCCGGTCTCCTCGGCGCAGCGCTGGATGAGGTCGGCGTCGATCGGCTTGAGCGTGAACATGTCCACCACGCGGGCGTCGATGCCGTGCTCGGCGGCCAGGACCTCCGCGGCCTCGAGAGCCTGGGACACCGTCTCGCCGTGCGCGAAGAGGGTGAGGTCGGTGCCCTCGCGGGCGGTGATGCCTTTGCCGATCTCCACGGCGACGGAGCCGGGCTCGTAGATCACCTTGTCCTTCTTGCCCACAGCCAGGCGGATGTAGAGCGGCCCCGTCATGGACATGGACTGGCGAAGGACCTCTCCGACCATCAGCGGATCACCGATGGAGGTGACGGTCATGTTCACCAGGGAGGTCATCAGGCCCAGGTCCTCGACGGCGTAGTGGGTGGAGCCGCCGTTGCCGACCAGCCCGCCATGGGTGCCGACGATCTTCACGGGGAGGTTGGGATAGCAGATGTCCGAGCGGACCTGCTCCAGTGCGCGCATGCTCAGGAAGGGGAGCATGCCGGAGACCACGGGGATGTTGCCCTCGTTGGCCAGGCCGGCCGCGATACCCACGCAGGCCTGCTCGGACAGTCCCACGTCCACGAACCGGTCCGGGTAGGTGTCCCGGAACTCGACCAGGGTCGCCCCGATATCCGGGGTCAGCACCCACAGGTTGTCATGGGTCTCGCCGAGTTCCTTGAGCGTCTGGCCGATCACGGTCCGGGAGGAGAGCAACTCCCCGAAGGTGAACGAGGTGGTCGGCTCGGGATCGCCGGGGATGCCCGCCGTAGCCGCGGAACTATCTGCAGAGCCCGTGTTGGTGGGGACACTACTCGCGGTGTTGATGGCCATGGTCATGCCGCCTTTCGTCCATCGGCCAACGCGGCGAGGGCACGCTGGAGGTCCTTGTCATTGAGGGATCCGGCGTGCCAGGCGAGATTGGCCTCCATGAAGTCCACGCCCTTGCCCTTGACCGTGTCGCAGACGATCACCGTGGGGGTGTCCGAGTCCGGGTCCGGCAGGGAGTCGAAGGCTGCCACGAGGGCGCCCATGTCATGGCCGTCCACCTCGATCACGTTCCAGCCGAAGGCCCGCCACTTGTCCGGGTACGGCTCGAGCTTCACGCGCTCCTCGGAGAAGCTCGTCATCAGCTGGCGGTTGCGGTCGATGAACGCCACCAGGTTGCCGAGGTTGTTGCTGTGGGCTGCCAGGGCCGCCTCCCACACGGACCCCTCGCCGGTCTCGCCGTCCCCCATGAGGGTGAAGACGCGGTGGTCCATGCCGCTACGCCTGCCATGCAGGGCCATACCGGTGGCCAGCGGGAGCCCGTGGCCCAGGGAGCCGGTGGACACCTCCACACCGGGCAGTTGCACCTTGCACGGGTGCATGCCGTAGGCGGAGCCGAGCTGGCCGTAGGTGTCCACGATCTCCCGGTAGTCGAAGAACCCGCGGATGGCCATCGTGATGTACATGCAGACCGCTGCGTGGCCCTTGCTGAGGACGAACCGGTCCCGTTCGGGGTTGTGCAGGTCCTGTGGATCCACGTGCATCCCGTACTGGAACAACAAGGTCAATATGTCAGCACAGGAAAGGTCACCACCTATGTGCACTGAACCGTCATACTCTCCGCAGAGAAGGAGCAATTTCTCCCTCAGATCGTACGAAAGGTCTTCCAACTCAGAGACATCTGTCTCCGGCCTGATGATCGTTGCCGCCATGTGTTCCCCCGGGAAAATCGCGTTGCCCAGCCACTTCGCTGAGATGTGATCTATGTCTCCCGAGACCATAGGCCCCCACAGGGGTCCACGTAAAGGGGTATTTCACTCAAATTTGCGCTAACTACCCAAGGAGCCGTCTGACCTGGGCTTTTATTGCAGAATCCACCCAACCGAGCTTAATGGCACCAAAAATGACGCCTGAGCGGCGGCACCTCCTTGACGCAACCGACCAGCTTTGGTTCACTATCCTTGAAGTGATATGGCTCACGCCGCCGCGCCTGCGTCGCAGGAGCCCACCGTCTCACCGCGGAATCGGTTTCCACCGCACTTGTTTTAGGCATTTCACTTCAGATCGGCCGCATTCATCATCCCTGAAAGAGGCATCATGACTGACACCACCACCTCCCCATCTCCGGGAAGCATCGAGGACCACGATCGTCCCAACACGCCGCTGTACTACGGGGGCCGGGAGCACCAGGGCGAGTCGAAGCTGACCATCGTCAATCCCGCCAAGCCCTCTGAGGTGGTGGGCCAGGCGGCCGCCGCGTCGCGCGAGCAGGCACTGGCCGCCGTCGCCGCCGCCCAGGACGCCTTTCCGGCCTGGGCCACCCTGTCCGGAGCCGAACGAGGCAAGGCCCTGACCGAGGCCGCGGCCGCCATCATGGAGGGTTCCGAACAGGAGGCCGCCATCCTCTCCTCCGAGAACGGCAAGGTCGTCGGGGAATCGACCTTCGACCTGATGGGCCTGGCCCAGCGCTTCGAGCTGGCGATCGGCCTCGCCGAGGAGGTGGACGCCGTCGAGACCCTTCCGGGACCGCCCACCGAGGTGCGCATCTCCCATCAGCCCATGGGCGTGGTGACGATCATCGTGCCCTTCAACTGGCCCATCGCCATCCTCGGCGCCTCCCTGCCCTACGCCCTGATGGCCGGTAACACCGTGGTGGTCAAGCCACCGCCCTCCTGCCCGTTGGCCACCACCCGCGCCGTGCAGCGCGTGGCTGAGCGACTGCCCGCCGGCGTGCTCAACGTGGTGACCGGCGAGGATGCTGAGATCGGTGAGGCATTGGTCTCCAATCAGGACGTGGCCAAGGTCTGCTTCACCGGCTCCGTCGGTGGCGGCAAGAGGATCATGACCATGGCGGCGCAGACGCTGACCAACGTCACCCTGGAACTCGGGGGCAATGACGGCGTGCTGATCCTCGAGGACGCCGAGTTCACCGAACAGAACATGGACCTGCTGTTCATGGGCATCTTCGGCACCACCGGCCAGGTCTGCATGAACGCCAAGCGCATCTACGTCCACTCCTCCAAGAGGGACGAGCTGGTGGCGGAACTGACCCAGCGCCTGGAGCAGGTCAAGCTCGGCCCGGCCACGGACTCCTCCACCACCATGGGCCCCTTCCACCAGAAGGCGCAGCTCGAGTTCGTGCAGGCCCTGGTCCAGGAGGCCAAGGACTCCGGTGCCGAGGTCCGCGAGTTCGGCGACCTCCCCGGCGGCGAATGGGCCGAGGGACACTTCATGCGCCCCTCGCTCGTGTTGGATCCGGACCCGGCCCTGCGCGTGGTCACCGAGGAGCAGTTCGGACCGACCATCCCGATCCTCACCTTCGAGGACCTCGAGGACGGCATCCGGATGGTCAACGACACGCAGTACGGCCTGTGCAACTCCGTGTGGACCTCTGACGAGCAGACCGCCATCGAGGTCGGCTCCCGGTTGCAGGCCGGCTACGTCTTCCACAACACCCATGGGCCCGCCCTGCTGGACCAACGTGCCCCCTTCGGCGGCATCAAGCAGTCCGGCATCGGCCGCGAGATGGGCACGATCGGCCTGAGAAACTTCCAGGAGCCGCACGCCCTGGGCCTGTTGAAGGCCGGGCCCTCGTCCGGTGAGGCGGACAGCACGCCCGTCGGCTGATCGCTCCGCCCCAGGAGCCCCACGGCCCGGCCGAGGCCGCGGGGCTCCTTTGTGCTGCGGTTCACACGATTGCTAGAGTCGGCGAGTCAAAACATCCCTAGGCCATTCGACTCCGCACGATGAATGACGCCTCCAGCTCTTGCGGAAGGTCTCACCATGATTGCCGTCCACACCCTCATCGCCATCCTGGTGATCGTGGTCCTCATCATCCGGCTCAAAGTGGATCCGGTCATCAGTCTGGTCCTCGGCTCCCTCTACTTGGGGATCGCCACCGGGGTGGGCCTGGCCGGCACCATCGAGGCGATCACCACGGGATTTGGTGAGATCATGGTCGAGGTCGGGCTGCTCATCGGCTTCGGCGTGCTCATCGGCTCCCAATTGCACGCCAGTGGCGCCTTCACTCGCCTCGTGACGGTCCTCGTGCGGACGGTGGGCGCGGATCGATTGCCGTACTCGATGGCCGCCTTGCTGTCCGTGGTGATGCCTTCCATCTACGTGGATGTCCAGGTGGTCCTCGCGGCCCCGGTCGCACGATCCGCCGCGCCGAAGATCGGCAAGCACGGCCTGCCCCTGCTGGCCGCGGCGCTCGGCACGGGGATCTTCTCGGGTTACGTGTTCGTCGTCCCCGGTCTGGCTGCCCTTTCCATCACCGGGTTGATGGATATCCCGCTGGGCGACTGGCTCCTCTACGGCCTCGTCCTCGGGCCAGTCACGGCCCTCCTCACCACGCTCGTGATGCGCCTCATCCTACGGACGAACTACTGGAAGCCCGCCTCCGACGAGGGAGCGACCCCCGTTGCGGAGCTCGAGGAGGCCCGCCTCCAGGAGGCCCACGCGGACTCCGTCGGCCACGCAGGAACCACCGGTGGCGGTGGGTCCACCGGCGGCGGTGGAACGACCGGTTCTGCCAGCACTGCGCCGGCGCGTGAACTACCACTGGTGGTCCTGTTCCTGCCGATCATCGTACCGCTGGTCCTCATCGCCTTCGGGGCCTTCGCAGGCCTTTTCGAGTTCACCAACCCGGTCATCGAGTTCTTCGGGGACGCCAATATCGCCCTGTTCATCGGCCTGCTCGGGGCCTACCTGATCTCCCGGATCACGAACGGCAATGGCCGCACGCAGGATGCGCTGCAGTCGGGTTTCCACACCACGGGCGAGATCCTGCTCATCACGGGCGTGGGCGGTTCGCTGGGTGCCGTGATCGGCGCCTCCGGACTCGACCAGGTCCTGGCCGGCCTGTTCACGGCGAATGAGAGCATGCCGACCATCCTCATCATCGTGCTGGCCTGGTTCGTCGCGGCGCTGCTGCACCTGGCCATCGGCTCGGTCTCCGTCGCAGCCATCGCGGCGGCCGGCATCATCGCACCGGTGCTCGGCGCAGTGGACGTGAGCCCCATCGCGATGGGCCTGGCCATCGCCTCCGGCGCCATGTTCGCGCTCCAGGTGAACAGCAACTTCTTCTGGATGTTCAACTCGCTGCTCGGCCTCACTACCAAGGGATCCCTCAAGACGCTCACCATGTCAACGTCCATCTCCTCGGTCATCTCCCTGCCGATCGTGGTGATCCTCGCGCTGGTGCTTCCCGCCTAGCCCACACGGTGGCGGCGCACGTGCTGGGTGCCGGCTACACCACCGCCGCGGGCTGGGTCCGCTCCTTGTAGGCCGCCCGGAGGGAAAACCCCGCGGACAGGGCCTCCTCGCGTGTGATCTCGAGGCCCGCGGCCAGGATCTTCCGGGCCGAGAGGTGGTCGCTGGGCATGTTCACGGACTCCACGGCGGCCAGGATGCCGTCTCGGAAGCAGAGCACGGAGAACTTCGGGTGGGCAGGATCCGCATCCCCCACCACCACGGTCTCGTCGTCCGCCCGCACGATGTTCGCCATCTGCAACCGGAACGGGCCCTGGGTGGACCAGAACCACGGCAGGTCTTCGTAGGTCTCGTCGGCGCCGAGGATCACCTTGGCCACATGCCGGGCCTGGTCGGTGGCATTCTGCACGGATTCGAGCCGGAACGGCCCCCCGGCGTGCACGCAGGGGAACGCGGCACAGTCCCCGATCGCGTAGATGTCCGGGTCCACGGTGCGCAGGCGGGCATCCACCACGATCCCGTTGGCGGTCTCCAGCCCGGTCGCGGCGGCCAGCTGGTCATTGGGCTGGACCCCGACGCCGGCCACCACCAGGTCGGCCGGGTACCGGTCCCCGGTGGTCGAGACGGCGAGCGCGACCCGACCGTCGTCGCCGGCCTCGAAGGAGGCGATACCCTCGTTCAGCCGCAGGTCGATGCCCAGGTCGCGGTGGGCGCCGGCGAACCAGTCGCCCAGCAGCGGGGTGAGCGCGCGGCCCATCGGGCGGGGCGCGAACTCCAGGACGGTGACCTGGCAGCCGCGGGCGAGGGCCGCCGTCGCGAATTCCAGGCCGATGAACCCGGCGCCGACCACGACCACGTTCTTCGCGGTGTCCAGCGCGGCACCGAGCTGTTCGGCGTCGGCCAGGGTGCGCAGTCCGTGGATGCCCGGCAGGTCGATGCCCGGGGTCGGCAGCTCCCGATTGCGGGCTCCGGTGGCGAAGACCAGCGAGTCATAGCCCAGCACCGTGCCGTCCGCGAGGGTGACGGTCTTGGCCTGCCGGTCCACGCTGGTGGCGACGGTGCCGGTGCGCAGCTCGATGTCTTGCTCCGCGAAGAACGCCTCACCGCGCAGGGGCAGGGGCGAGGCCGAGGTGCCGGCCGAACCGTCAGCACCGTCCGAACCGTCAGTGAGACGGGCCTTCAGGTAGTCCTTGGACAGCGGCGGCCGCTGATACGGCAGGCCGGGCTCCTCGGCCACGATGGTGACCTGGCCGGTGAAGCCCTCGGAGCGTAGGGACGCGGCGGCCTGCAGTCCGGCCTGGCCGCCGCCGATGATGACGACGCCGCGAGTGCCCTGGTCTGCCGCTGCGGACGAGCTCTGGTTCTGGGTTTGCTGCGCGCCCATGGCTCAGACCTGCTCTTCCGGGACGTCGACCTCGATGGCCTCCAGACCGCTGCCGCCGACCTCGATCTGGCAGCCCAGGCGGCTGCGGCGCTCATCACGTTCGGACGCGGTGACCTCGAGCATCTCCTCCTCGTCGTCGCCGATCTCCGGCAGGGCGTCCAGGTACTCCTCGCGGACGTAGACGTGACAGGTGGCGCACATCGCCTGGCCACCGCATTCCCCGACGATTCCGGGGACGCTGTTCTTCAGCGCCGCCTGCATGATGCGGTCGGGCTTCTCCAGTTCGATGACCTGGGTGTCGCCGCCGGGCTGGTGATACGTGATGGTGGGCATGGTGGGCTCCTGGGAGGTCGGCCCGGCGGCAAAGCCGGGATCTGAGGGTGGCGTGACCTCCAGAATGTGCTGGACACCACATCGGCGCAAAGTGGAAGATTAGGGGTAGTTCATCGCTATTACCGATAAAGGAGCCGCATGGCCCTGCCCTTCACCCTGCGCCAGTTGGAGATCTTCGATGCCGTGGTGCGCACCGGCTCCCTCTCCGCCGCCGCCCGTGACCTGCACACGGCCCAGTCCTCGGTGTCCTCCGCGATCGACGAGCTCGAGAAGCAGGTCGGCCAACGGCTTCTCGTCCGCCGCAAGGCCCAGGGCGCCTGGCCCACCGCCGCCGGCCGCCAACTGCACCGTGAGGCGGGGATCGTCCTCCACACCGCCCAGGAAGCCGGCCGGATCCTGCAGGAGCGGGACGGTCAGCTGCGCGGCCCGTTGACGATCGGCGTCTATCAGACTCTGGCCCCCTACGTGCTGCCCCTGCTCCTGGGGGACTTCGCCGCGGAGCACCCCCTGGTGGAGCTGTCCTTCGTGGAGGTCCAGCATGCCGAGCTGATGGCCGGCTTGACGTCCGGTGCCATCGATGTGGGGTTCACCTACCTCCATGAGGTCCCGGCCGAGGTGGACCACCAGCCCATCCTCGAGCGACCGCCCTACGTCCTGATGCCGGCCGACCACCCGTTGGCGGACCGGCCCTCCGTGACGCTGGCCGACCTGACCGCGGAGAAGATCATCCTGCTTGGCGATGCCCCCAGCAAGGCCAACACGCTCCGGGATCTGGCCACCACGGAGGACGACGAGCGCATCGCCTGGGTCACCTCGTCCCTGCCGCTCACCCGCGCCCTCGTGGGCAAGGGCCTGGGGGTGGCCATCCTGGTGCAACCGGACGCCTCCCCATGGACCGTGGACGGCCACCCGGTGGTCGAGGTCCCCCTGCACGTCCAGGACGGGAATGTCTTCGTCCACATCGCCTGGCTCAAACCCCAAGCCCGACGCCGGCCCCCGCGCCGCATCACCGAGATGGTCACCTTCGCGGAGACGAACTTCTCATCCCACATCGCCCGGATTGATGAAGAGCGGCGCCTGCGCAAGGCCTCGGACATTGCTTGAGGTAGTGACTCATGGCACACTGAGTTGCAATTGCAACGAGCGGCCTCTGAGCCGGTGAAGGAGAGACCATGACCACCGTGGCCAGCGGCGCGCCCACTCTCGACATGGACCCCTTCTCCGTCCCCTCACTGCAGGACCCGCACCCCGTCGAGGACGCGATCCGCGAGGCAGGCCCGATCGTTTGGCTCGAGTCCCACGGCATCTGGGCCACCGGGCGGGCGGACCTGGTCCAGGAGATCTTCCTGGACCAGGAGACCTTCATCTCCTCGCACGGCACCGGCCTGACGAACACCGCGCTGGAGGCGAACTGGCGCAAGCCGAGCGTGATCCTGGAACAGGACCAGCCGCAGCACACCGCCACGCGCAAGCTCATGAACTCCGTGCTCTCCCTCAAGGTCGTCAAGCAGCTCAAGGAGGACTTCCAGGCCGAGGCATTCGCCGTGGTGGACGAGGTC